>JAXDKU010000041.1:0-41969 GCA_034667005.1 Chloroflexota bacterium | reverse complement strand
GCGAGGAGCTCGCCGGCCCGGACCGTGAGGTCGACGCCGCGGAGCGCGTGCACGGTGCCGTCGCCCGAGGGGTACTCGCGGGTGAGTGCCTCGGCCACGACGAGAGGCCCCCCGATCATCCGGCGTTCAAGGGTCATTCCCCGGCCTCCATGGCGCCACCCGCGCCCGGCGTGCCGCCACCCGCGCCGGGCGGGACGCCGCCGACGCCCGGCGTGCCGCTGCCCCCTGGAGCGCTGCCCCCGGGGCCGGACCCGCTCCCACCCCGGCCGGCGGTTCCGGGATGCGTGTCCGGCCAGACGCCCACGTGGTCCTCCTCGAGTCGAAGCCGCACCCGGTCCTTCAGCGCGAGCGTTTCGAGGTGCGCCCGAGGCAGCTGGACTCGCCCGTCCCGGTCGAGCACCGCGAACTCCTCGCGCAGGGCATCCTCGCCGTGCATCCGGACGGTCTCCGTGCTGGTGCGGCCGTTGCGGATGGCGACCGTGCGCGGCACGTGCTCGGAGACCAGTGCGTCATGGGTCACCACCACGACCGTCGTGCCGAGCTCCGCGTTGACCGAGCGCAGGACCCCGAAGATGTCGGCGGACGTGGTGCTGTCCAGCTCTCCGGTCGGCTCGTCCGCCAGCAGCACGGCCGGCTCGTTGGCCAGCGCCACGGCAATCGCCACCCGCTGCTGCTCCCCGCCGGAGAGGCGCTCAGGCCGGTGCTCCGCCCGGTCCGCCAGTCCGACCATGCCGAGCAGCTCCAGCGCGCGGCTCCGGCGGTCCCGGCGGCCGTCGAGAACCATCGGCAGCTCCACGTTCTGTGCGGCCGTGAGGTACGGGAGCAGGTTCCAGGCCGTCTGCTGCCAGATCATGCCGACGATCCTCCGGCGGTAGCGGGTGCGCTCGCGACGCCCCAGCTGGCCGAGGTCGTAGCCCGCGACCACCACGCGGCCGGCCGACGGGGTGTCGATGCCGCCGAGGATGTTGAGCAGCGTGGACTTGCCGCTGCCGGAGGCACCGACGATCGCCAGGATCTCGCCGGCGTCGGCGAGCAGGTCGAGCCCCTGGAGCGCCACGACCTCCAGGTCGGCGATCTTGAAGATGCGTACGAGGTTGTCGCAGACGATCTGCGCGCCCTCGCCGTAATGCCGGCGCTCTCCGCTCATCGACCACCTCGCTGCATCCGGGACTCGGACGTCATGGACATGGGCGGGCTCACTCCCCGCCGCGACGGAGCGCCAGCGCCGGCAGGACGCGGCGCTGGACTGCGGCCGCGAGCACGAGCCCGGTCGCCACGATGACGACGATGGCTCCGAGGATCAGCGCGGCCTGGGTGAGGCTCAGCTCCACGGGGACCTCGATCGGGGATCCCACCACGGCCGCCAGCCCGAGCGACGGGCGGAGACCGACGAACAGGCCGAAGCCCAGCGCGAGTCCCGCCGCGAAGGCCACGGCCACGGTCGGCACATGCTCGATCAGGAGCATGCTGAAGCCCTGCCGCTGCGTCAGCCCGATCGCGCGAAGGTGGGCGACCTCGGTCGCTCGGGCGGCGCCGGTCAGGGCCATGGCTGCCGCGACCGCCAGCACGGCGAAGACCGCCGCGGCCGCCACGGACGCCAGCGCGCCGTCCCGGACGATCCCGACCACGGGGGAGCCCTGAATGGACCCGATGCGCTCGTAGCGCCGGTCGACCTGACCGCGCTCCACGTGGCCCGACACCTCTGCCGTGAGCGCGGCGTTCGCCGAGTCCGGAGCGCGGACGAAGACGACCGTGGTGCTGCGCAGGATGTCGTCGCGGACGTCCAGCAGCTGGTCCCGCGAGATGATCACGAACGGATCGTCCGACTCGACGCCCGGGAACGATGCCCGCGACTCCACGGCGGTCACCGAGAGCCGGGCTCCCGAGGCGGCGAGCTCGAACGTCTCTCCCGCTTCGATGCCGCGGCTCCCTTCCGCCAGCGCCGCGGACACGATCGCCGGCAGCGGCGTCTTGCCTGCGCCGCGCATCTGCGCCGGCAGGTGCGGGTCGCCCGGCGTCCCCGCCACGACGCGGAGGTAGTCGGCCACGTCCAGGGCGACCAGCGACACCGTGATGCCCTGGACCCGCAACGCGGCGGGTCCCTGGTATGCGGCGGCGGCCGCCTCCACGCCCGGGATCTTCGTGGCATCGAAGGTGACGGGGATCGCGACGCTGCCCGCGGTGACCCGGTAGTCCGCGCCGACCTCCTGCCACGCGACCACCTCCGACGCACGCTCGAGATGGACGAGCGCGGCCGAGGCGAAAGCCCACACGGCGCCGGTCGCGAGCAGGACCAGCAGGACCGCGCCGCTCATCGTGGAGCGCGTCAGCCGGCGGAGCGCGAGCACGGGGACCAGGTCCCGGCGGACGCTGGACAGGGCCGCGAGGAGCCGCATCGGCAGCGGGAACAGCCGCATCACGACGAGCCCCAACGCGACCCCGGCCAGCGCCGGAACGGCGGCGATGAACGGATCCGCGGCCGCGAGCTCTCCGGTGCTGCTGGTGCCACGGACGCCGCGTTCGCGCAGCAGGTACGCCCCGACGATCGCGAGGAAGATCACCAGCCCCTCGGCAACCAGCCGCCGGGGCTGGGTGCGGGCGGTGGCACGGGCATCACGCGACTGGTCGCGTGGCGGCCCGGCGGGAGTGGGCGGCGCGGCCGCGATCACCAGCATCGTCTCGCCCAGCGCGATCGCCACCCCGAGGGCGATCGACGCCTCCGGCGCGCCCGCACGGACGACGAGGAACGCCGCCACCAGCGCGAGGGCCGCCCATGGCACGACCAGCACCATGGCTTCGGCGATCGACGAGCGGATGACCTGTGCCTCCGAGGCACCCCGGCCGCGCCAGAGCCCGACCACCGCGCGCCGCCTGGCCGAGGCGAGGACGGTGACCAGCCCGAGCGCGGCGAACGCCACGGCTGCCACGCCGATTCCGATCACGAGGAAGACGCTCTGGATCGAGCGCCATGCCTGGGCGAAGCCCTCGACCAGACCGCGGAGGTTGCCCTGGAGGCCGGTGCTGGGCGGGCTGCCCGGGCTGCTGACGGGATTCGGGAAGAAGGCCTGCATCCGGCCCAGGCCGCTGAGCAGCGACTCGACCCGCGACGAATCCAGCGCGGCCGGGTCCACGGCGTAGCGCCACGTGTAGCGCATCCTCAGCGCGGGGTCGACCCGTGACGCGAGATCCGGGTAGGACTCGACGGCGGCCAGGCCGGTCGCGTCGTCCACCTGGGCGATCGCCGACACCTGCCGAATCTGCGGCCGCAGCAGCGACGTGTCGTCGTGCCAGAAGGGGTCGGCCGCGTCGTCGACGTCGAAGATGCCCACCACCACGGCGGCCACGGCGCCGTCGCCGCGGTCGGCGAGCCGGTCCGTGTGGTCGGAGACCATGTGGATCCTCGCTCCGGGGCCGAGGCCGAGCACGCGCGCCGACTCGGTCGACAGCGCGACCTCGAAGTCGGCGCCGGGCTCGACCGCGGCCGGAAGCCGGCCCTGCGTCACGTGGACTCGTTCGGTGGCGCCCGGCTGGATCCGGATCCGCAGCGTCCGTTCCACGATCTCCGGCTGGACGACCACCCAGCGCGACGTGTCGACGACGATCGAGCGGCTCGAGACGAGAGCCTCCACGTCCGCGGGGAATCGGGCCTCCATCTCCTCGCCGGCGGACGCGACCGGCCCCAGCGGAGCGGCGCCGTCGCCCGGCTCGATGCGGTTCTCGCGCACGAGCGCGACGCTGCGCACGCTGATCTTTGCCGCCCCAACCTGGTCGCGCAGCACCGAATCCGCCGCGGCTGCCAGGGCGCGCGGGGCGACCGCGAAGAGGAACGCGGTCACGAGCACGAAGGCGGCGAGCCCGGCGCTGGCGACGCGCGCGTCACCGAGCCGGCGCAGGGAGGTGATGAGCCAGGCCACGCCGCTACCCGTCCCGCGCCCGGAGGACACCGGTGAGGCGGCCCGCGGGGACCTGCCGCGTCAGCACCGCCGCGGCGACGATCAGGAGGCCCACGCAGACCAGCACGACGGGGATGAGCGCGGTCCATGGCACCACGACCGCGGTTGCGGCCGCCGGTGCCTCGCCGCTCTGCGTCAGCGTCACGAACGGGAGCACCAGCCACGCCAGCAGCAGCCCGAGGCCCAGCCCCAGGAGCGCGCCGAAGCCCAGGAGGACGACGTTCTCGAGCATGAGCCAGCCCGAGACGGACCGCGCCGGCAGGCCGAGGGCCCGGAGCAGTGCGAACTCGCCCGTGCGCTCGGCGGCCGACGCGGTCGAGCTCATCAGGAACCCCAAGGCGGCCACGGCCAGGGCCGCGATCGCGCCGAGCCCGAGCGCGCCGACGAGCCCGATCGGGACGGGATCGGAGGTCAGCGAGCGGATCAGCTCGGCCCGGCTCGTCACCTGTGTCGCGCTGAACGGCGCGTCCCGGAAGGTGCCGGCGGCGGTCCCCGGATCGGTCTGGAGCCACCACTCGCGGGGCGGCGTCACCGCGCCGACCTGCGCGAACGCGGATTCGGTGAGCGTCAGTCCGTCGACGATCACGAACGGCACGGCCGGATCGAGCGGCGGGAAGATCGTCGTGGATCCGATGATCCGCAGGTTCAGCGCCAGGGCGCGAGCGCGGACGGGGACGGCCTCACCGACCTGGGTGCCCGTGCCGTCGAGGAAGCCCTGGCTGACGATCGCCGGCACCTCGGCCGGCAGCTCCGGCTCCGATCGAAGCCGGTACTGCGGGCTTGGACCGCCGAACGTCGCCCCGAACAGCGGGACCGCGTCCGCGATGACGATGCGGCCAGGCGCATCCCCGGGCGGCCGGTATGACTCGCTGAAGCCGCTCGTGGTCAGCGTCCAGCCCCACGCCGGGCCCCCTGGGTCGAAGGCGACCGACGACCAGTCGCCGCCGGTCGCGGACGGGTTGACCGAGACGCCACGGACGTCGACCGTGCCGGCGACCGTGGCCCTGGCCCCGGGCGTGATGGTCAGCTCCATCGAGACGATGCGCACGGGCGGCCTGATCGACACCGAGCGTCCGAGCACCTCCGTCGCAAGCGGGACCTCGAGGAGTTGGGAAGCACCGAAGGCCGCGCTGGCGCTGCTCTTGACCCGGTGGATCCCGTCGGGGTTCTCGATGACCAGGGAGAGGTCGATCGAGCCGTCGGCCGCGACAGGGGGCTGGCTCGGCGGGTCCGTCACGTTGTGCATGGCGGACTCGACGGTGATCCCGATCCGCGCCGGCTCGCCGGGAAGTACCAGGCCGGCGGGCTGTGGCCGGCCGGCGGGAAGCTGCGACAGCAGCCCAGGAAACCCCGCGTCGATGAGCTCCTGCGGCAGCGTGGCGATCTCGGAGAGGGCATCGGGATCGAACGCGACCACTTCCGCGCGCGAGAGGCTTCGCCCCGCGCTGAGGGGCAGCCGGGCGAGTGGCACCGCCCGCTCGACACCGGGCACGGACCGCAGGCCCGGCCCGATGGCCCACGAAGCGAGCTGGGGATAGTCGGACACGACGAGGCGCGTCTCCGTCGGCGTGCGGTACGCGGCCTCGTTGAGGTTGGCGCTCGTCCAGGTGGCCTCGTAGATGGCGGCGAACGTGCCGAGCGCGGCGGCCAGCAGGAGCAGCAGCGCGGAGCGGGTGTAGCGCAACGGCCGCCGGGCAAGCTGCCGCGCGCCGAGCGGCGTCGTCAGGCCTGCGCGGCCGCGCAGGAGCCGCTCCCCGATCTCCGCGAGGCGGGGCAGGAAGCGGGTCGCGGCAACGGCACCCGCGACGAGCCCGATCGCCGGTGCCGCGATCAGCAGCGGGTCGATACCCAGCGAGCCCCGGACGTCCTCGGTGAGTGGGGCGCCATACAGCTGGAGCTGCCAGATGGCGATGCCGGCCACCACGAGCAGCGCCAGGTCGATGCCGAGCCGCTGCGCCAGCGTCCGCGCCAGCGGCCTGCCGAGCGCGGCGCGAGCACCCGCCGGCGTCACCGCAGCAACGATCGTCGGGAGCACCAGCATGCCGATCGAGGCCAGCCCCGCGATGACCGCCACGGTCATGGCACGCTCGTCGATCTCCGCACCGGCCAGCATCCCCGACGCAGCCAGCGGACCGACGTTGCCCAGCAGCCAGATGACGCCGAGCGTCAGCAGCGGCGCGACCAGGGTCGCCGGGACGGCCAGCAGCAGCGCCTCCCCGAGCGCCAGGGCCGCGATGTGCCCGCGCGATGCGCCGCGCGTCTGGAGCAGCGCCGCCTCGGCGCGGCGGCGGTCCACGATCAGGCTGCCGACGAGGACCACGGCATAGCCGGCGAGGACCCCGAACTCGATGGTCAGGAGCAGCACACCGCTGCGGCTGACCAGCAGCCCGCGCGCCGCCGTGGTGAGCGCGTTCGGGAGATCGGTCGCGATCGTGAAGTTGGGCGGCCCCGGGATGAGGGAGCGGATCTGCGAGCCCAGTGTCGACAGCCCGGCCTGGAGCGCACCGACGTCGTCGACGCTCAGGCGGTCGATCCGCGGGAGCCCGCGCCACTCGGACGACAGCTGCTGGCCGGCGAGCTGCCGCAGCAGGTCCGCGCGCGCGAGGACCAGGGGGCCGCGCTTCGTGAAGCCGCCGATCGCCTGGGAGCCCTCCCGTTCGAGCGCATCGCCGAGCCAGTACGCATCGGCCGCGGCGGCGCGCCAGACCCCGGAGATCACCACCTCCGCCCGTTTGGAGGCTTCGAGACGGCTGACCAGCGACAGGCGGTCCCCGGTCGCGACTCCGATGGCCGCCGCGGCTGCCTCGGACAGTGTCGCCTCGACGGGCGCGCGCCCGGCCTCCGGCCAGCGCCCGGCGACCAGCGTCGCATGCGATTCGATGTCGGCGTAGCTCGAGAGGAGGATCAGCTTCGCGGGATCGGCGGGTGCATCGGCCGGGCCGTACGCCTCGGAGGTGATGACCAGCGAGACAGTGCCGTCGGCGGAGGACAGGCTGTCGCGCAGCGTCTCGCCGATCACCAGGTCCGTGGCGTCGAGCCGGTCGGCGGGAAGGGCCCCATTGGCCACGACGCTTCGCGCCGCCGGGGGCAAGGCCCCGAGGGAGCGCCGCAGGCCTGCGTCGGCGACCGTGTTGCCGTATAGGACGCCGGCGGTCAGCAGGGTCGTGGAGCAGGTCAGGAGCAGCCAGGCGGTGAGAAGCACCGTCCAGTCCGCGCGTGCCCTGCGGAGCACCACGCCGGGCAGACGGAGGCTGCGGCGCGCGGTCACGCGGACAGCTGGGGCATGCTTGCGATCCTAGACTCCGGACGGCGGACGAAGGTTCCGCGGGCGCTCTTTTTCGTGTGCGTTGCCCACGGACAACGAAGAGGGGCCGAAAGTACTGCGGCCCCCTTGACTGGGGTACGGCCCGAGGACAGCATCGGGACCGTCAAGAGGGTCGTTTCCGGGCGCGGCCTACTTCCGAACGTGACGTCTCCTGACGTCCTTCGTTTGCTCCTCAGGAAGGACCGCGCATGTCTCGACCGTCCCTTGTCTCGTTCGCGCTCGCCACTGTCGCCCTGCTCGTCGCGGCCGTGGCCCCCGTCTCCGCAGCCTCGCCGTCGGCGCAGCTCCGGTTGTCGGTGGACGTTCCCAAGTCGGCCACACCCGGTCGCCTCGCGGAAGTCACCCTCAAGCTGCCGGCCTCGGTCGCCGCGGTCGACGGACGCCTCCTCATCGCGAACGGCACCGCCGAGCTGATCGGCCTGGCGCCGGTCGGCGGCGGAAGCGGCATGCGGCCCGAGGCCGTCAAGGGCGGCTATGCGTTCGGCGCCTATGGCCTCCGGCCTACCCGCGGCACGACCGTCCTGCGCCTCGTGCTCAACCCGCTTCGCGCGGGCAAGCTCCAGGTCCGCGTCCTGATCGACTCGGTGGCGGACGCTGCCGGACGCCGCATCAGCTCGGCCGGTGGCGACTCACTGGCCACGCTCGGCGTCGCCGGCGCGTCCACCGTTCACGCCGCTCCGTCGGCCTCTGCCGTTCCCCAGTTCGCACCCACGCGGACCGCCGCGCCCGTCCGCAAGCTCATCGGCTTCGGCAAGATCAGCCGCCAGGACATCGACGCGGTCCGCCTCGCGTGGGATCTCGCCCGCACCAGGGGCGCCGTGTGCGGCACGTCGGTCGACGGCGACGCCAACGACGACGGCTGCACCGACATCGTCGACCTCCAGGCGGTCACCGCCTCCCTGGGCACTCGCACCGCCTCGGTTTCGAGCAGCGCCGCCGCCGTGAAGGCCGCCGCCGTGAGCCACACCTACGTCGTGACCAGCAGCGCGGACCGCACCGACGCCTCGATCGGCGACGGCACCTGCGCCGACTCCCAGGGCAATTGCACGCTGCGTGCCGCGCTCCAGGAAGCCGACTGGCTCGCGGGCGACGACCGGATCGAGTTCAACATCCCCGGTGGCGCGCCCGCCCTCATCCAGATCAACAGCTCGCTGCCGCCGATCACCTCGCGCAACGGCACCCTGACGATCGACGGCTACACGGAGCCCGGCAGCCGGGTCAACGACGCAGCCATCCTGTCGAACGCCATCCCCGGCGTCGAGATCCGCGGCAACGGCACCAACGCCCGCGAGATCGGCCTGCGCATCACGTCGTTCGGCAACACGATCCGCGGCCTCGCCATCAGCAGCGTCTACCGCGGCATCTTCATCGACGGCGCGAACGCCCACGACAACCGCATCGTCGGCAACTGGATCGGCTTCCGCGGCAACGGCACCAACACGTCGAGCAACGGCCAGTACGGCATCCTCCTGAACGTCGGCGCCAACGCCAACCTGATCGGGACGCCGGACCTCGCCGACCGCAACCTGTCGGGCAACTGGTCCGCCGGCATCGATGAGTACGGCCCCGGCACCGACAGCAACGTCATCCAGAACAACGTCATGTGCATTCGGCCGAACGGCGCCACCGCGACGTGCGCCACGGGCATGGACCACAACTTCGGGCCCAAGTTCGACCTCATCGGCGGCACCGGCGTCAACGAGAAGAACGTGTTCGGCCCCACGACCCTCCAGGCCGTCGAGTACTCCCACGGCTGGAACCCGTCGCTCCCCTGGGGCACCGACACGGCGACCACCTACCAGATCAACAACAACCGCCTCATCGGCAACTGGCTCGGGTTCCGCGGCGACGGCAGCTACGACGCCAACTACCGCTCGGGTCTGAGCGGCGGCGGCGACAACGGCAACGGCGTCAACGTCTACGACGGCTCGAACAACAACCTGATCCGCTCGAACTACGTCGGCTCGGCCAGGGACGGCATCCAGGTCATGGCCCCCAACGCGCGGGGCAACGAGGTCCGCGACAACATCATCGGCCAGTCTCCGCTCGGCCAGGCCGCCCCCTTGAGCCAGTGGGGCATCAAGGTCCGCTGGAGCACGTCGCACGACGTGATCGCCGGCAACATCATCCGCAACGCCGCGCTCGGAGGCATCGGCCTCACCGAGCACACCGTCTTCAACATCCGGATCAGCCAGAACATCGTCAGCGACACGAACGGCCCGGCGATCTCGCTCGCGGTCAACCCGCAGGACAACAGCCAGGGTGCCAACAACCTGGTCCCCGCGCCCGTCATCACGTCCGCCGACACCGCCATCGTGCGCGGCACGGCGACCGCCGATGCCACGGTCGAGGTCTACCAGGCCTCGCGCCAGGCCGGCCAGAATCGCCGCGGCCTTCCGAGCGCATACCTCGGCTCGACCGTCGCGTCTGCCAGCGGCCACTGGGCCCTGCCGATCTCCGGCCTCGTCGTCGGCGACCGCGTCTCGGCCATCCAGATCCGAACCGATGACAACACCTCCGAGTTCGCGGTCAACGTGGCCCTCACGACGGCCGTCCCGATCGACCCGCGCCTTGCGGCCGACGACTTCTCCCGCACCGTCGCGGGCGGATGGGGCACGGCAGTCGTTGGCGGCGACTGGGCGCACACGGGCACGGCCGCGAACCACAGCGTCAGCGGCGGCGCCGGGCACCTGAGCGTTGCGGCGGGCGCCGCGCGCGACGAAACCCTGGCCGTCGGGGCCACGAACGCGACCATCTCCGGCACGGTCAACTTCGACAAGATTCCCACCGGCGGCGCGGCCTTTGCCTACGCCCTCGCACGCCAGAACGGCACGACCGCCTACCGCGCCCAGATCCGCCTGGCCGCGTCGGGTGCGCTGTTTGCGCAGCTCCGCAAGTCCGTCGGCGGCACCGAGACCGCCATCGCCGCCGAGGTCCCGCTCGGGATGACCGCCACCCCGTCGACGGTCCTCGGCTTCCGGCTCACCATCGTCGGCGCCCACCTCCAGTTCCGCGTGTGGAACACGTCAGGTGCCGAGCCCGGCACCTGGCAGACCGAGGCGGATGACGCCTCGATCACGGGCCCCGGCGGCGTCGGCCTCCGCGCCTACACGGGCGCGCCGGTCTCCAACGGGCCGGTCGTCTACTCCTTCGACGACTTCCTGGCGAACCCCGCCCCGTAAACCCGACTCCCCTCCGAGCGTCCGAGCAAGGGACGGCCCGTCGCAGAGCAGACGGGCCGTTTCCTTTTGCCCGGATTTTCCCTTCCCGGCGCCGTCGCGGGTTCCGGTGCTCGGGGCGAGCTCGTCTCTCTCAGGCGACGGGGGTCAGGAAGACCTCGTCCACGTAGCACCAGAGCCAGTCCTCGCCGGGCTCCAGCGACCTCACGATGGGGTGGCTCGTCGCCGCCGCGTGCTTGGACGCGTGCCGGTTGGGCGACGAGTCGCAGCAGCCCACGTGCCCGCAGGTCATGCACAACCGCAGGTGGACCCACCACGATCCGATGCGCAGGCACTCCTCGCAGCCCGGGGCTGAGGGCGTCACGTCCCGGATCATGTCGAGGTGGGAGCAACCAGTCGCCATGCGGCCAGCATACGAGGGCCGGGAAGTCTCCCGGGCTACTTCACGCGAGCAGGGAACCGCGGCGCCGCGCCGCCGTCTGACGGGTGGGCCCGACGCCGCGGGTCCAGGTGGCCGCTGCCGGCCGACGACAGTGCCATCTCTTCCCGGCCTCTGGAGGAGTCCCGTCCCCGTGTCCAGATCTCGCGGCTTCGCCGTTCTCCTCGTTCTGATCGCCGTCGCGTGCGGCGACCCCGTCCAGCCGACCGCAAGCCCGGGTTCGAGCCCGACCTCCGGCCCGCTATCGAGCCCGTCGTCGCAACCCTCGGCCGTACCGACGGTCCCGCCCTCTCCCTCGCCGTCGCCGGTTCCCTCGCCCAGCGGCTCCCCGGGGATCGGGCACGCGTCGGGGCCCAGCGACCTGATCCTCCGCGTCACGATCGCCGGCGGCTTCATCAATCCGGTCGCGCAGCTGTTCGCCCTGCCGGAGATCGCCATCTACGGCGACGGGACCGTCCTGGCGCCCGACACCTCGGGTGAGGTCGTGCCGCCGCCTGCCGTCCCGCTGGTTGTCGCAACCTCCCTGTCCGAGGCCGGGCTGCAGCGGGTGCTTGCGGCGGCGGGCGTTGCCGGCCTCCTTGGCAAGAACGCGCATTACGAGGGCGGCCCAATGGCCGAAGCCTCCACGACGACGTTCACGGTCGTCGCCGAGGGCCACACGCACACCGTCTCGGCGTACGCGCTCTCGCGTCCCGGAGGGGACACTGCGACGATGACGGCCATGAAGGCGCTGGGACAGTTCGAGGCCGACCTCATGGACATCGCGACGCTCGCGGGCGCGGACGGCGTGACGGTCGCGCCTCACGCCTACCAGCCGACGGCCCTCGAGGTCTTCGTCGCACCGGCGGAGAATTCGGGCCAGGAGCCCAGCCCGGCGCCGCTCGCGTGGCCGCTCGCGACCGCGCTCAGCTCATTCGGCCAGCCCGTCGGCAGCGACTCGGGCGGGAGCGTGCGGGGACCGTCCCTCACGTGCGGCATCGTCACGGGTGCCGATCTGGCGACGCTGGAGCCCCTGCTGGCGAACGCCGCGTCCGACAGCCTGTGGACGAGCGACGGCAGCCTCTGGACCCTCACGCTGCGGCCGGAGCTCCCGGACGAGACGAGCTGCCCCGGCGTGTGACCGTGGTGGACGCCCTTCGAGGCGCGCTGCGGAGGCCGCACGTCGCGCTGCTCCCGCTTCGGTTTGCGTTCGGCGCCACGTTCCTCTACGCAGGCCTTGACAAGATCCTCGACCCGACGTTCCTCCAGCCGGCCGGGCGCGGATCGATCGGCGCCGATCTCGGCGGGTACGTGCAGGTATCGCCAATCGGCTGGCTGATCGCATGGGTCGTCCCGCTGGCGGTGCCGCTCGGCCTCGGCATCGCGCTGGCCGAGATCTGCGTTGGCCTGGGGGCGCTGCTGGGGCTCGCGTTCCGTCTGACGGCGTTCGGCGGCATGCTGCTGTCGGGCCTGTTCTTCCTCACCGCGTCCTGGGCCGTGAGGCCCTTCTACCTGGGCAACGACCTGCCCTACGCGTTCGGCTGGCTGACCCTGGCGCTAGCCGGGCACGGGGGAATCCTGGCACTCGACGATGTGCTCGCCCGACGCTGGGCGGCGCGAGCCGGGCGAGACCCGTCGGCGGCTCGCTGGGCCGATTTGGCCCCCGGGCGCGCCGCGGAATTGCCGGCTGGCGCCCGTGCGGCAGCGTCCCCGCTTCTCCATCGCCGGAGCGTGCTGAAGGTCGCGGCCCTGGGGGTGCTGGCCGTGTCCGTCGCCGGAGTTTCCACGCTCGTGGAGGCAGCGCTCGGCCGCCGGGCGGGCGCATCCGGCGGCCCCGGAGGCCTGCCGACGCCCGAGCCGACCTCCGTGGCCGGTGGCCCACTGCCGTCGCCGTCGATCGTGCCGTCCGTCACGCCCTCGGTCGGGCCAACTCCCGTTCCGACTCCGAGCCCATCGCCGACGCCCTCACCCGGCAAGGTGATTGCGCGGATCGCCGACGTGACGACTTCGCATCCGGTCGTGTTCCAGGACCCGTACACGAGCGATCCGGGGGTGCTGCTCCGTCTCAAGGACGGGCGGTTCGTGGCGTTCGACGCCGTCTGCACGCACGCCGCCTGCACGGTGGAGTTCGAGTCCGCGACCGGCTATCTCGTCTGTCCCTGCCACGGAGCCGTCTTCGACCCGGCGCGCGATGCGAAGCCGATCGACGGCCCAACCTTCTTCCCGCTCATGCCCTTCCCGATCGAGGTCGACCAGGCCGCCGGCACGATCCGGCTGATCGGCGAGTAGCCCAGCGCGATACCGGCGCGACACCTGACGCCGGCGCACGCGTCCGACGCAACGGCACCGGTTCTCGGCCACGACCGGCCTGTATGCTCGGTCGCGACCGATGGATTTCTTCACGCTCCTGTGGATCTTTCTGCTGCTGTCGTCGCTCCAGCCGGCACTGCGGAAGCGGTACCTGGATGGGCAGCGGGCGGCGACCCTGCGGGACCTCCAGCGAGAGCGCGGATCGCGGGTGATCGCGCTCATCCACCGGCAGGAGACGCTGAGCTTCCTCGGCCTTCCGCTCGTGCGCTACATCGACATCAACGACTCCGAGGACGTCCTGCGGGCCATCCAGCACACGGACCCGAACACGCCCGTCGACCTGATCCTCCACACGCCGGGCGGCCTGGTGCTTGCGGCGGAGCAGATCGCGCGCGCTCTCCGGGCGCACAAGGCCAAGGTGACCGTCTTCGTGCCGCACTACTCCATGTCCGGCGGCACCCTCATCGCCATGGCGGCGGACCAGATCGTCATGGATCCTCATGCCGTCCTCGGCCCGGTCGATCCGCAGATCGGAGACATGCCGGCCGCCTCGATTCTGCGGGTGGTGGAGCAGAAGGACATCAACGAGATCGACGACCGGACGCTGGTGCTGGCGGACGTCGGGCGCAAGGCCATGGTCCAGGTCAGCGACACGGTCTACGAGCTGTTATCCGGCCGTCTCCCCGATGAGCGCGCCAAGAACATCGTGCAGGAGCTGGTCAGCGGCAAGTACACGCACGACTTCCCGGTCACCGTGACGCAGGCGAGGGCACTCGGTTTCCCGGTGTCGACCGACATGCCGGCCGCGGTGTACGACCTCATGGCGCTCTACCCGCAGACGGCTCAGCGACGGCCGTCCGTGGAGTACGTTCCTGAGCCCGTCGGTCCGCGGACGCCGCGCCAATCAGGCGGTTCCAAGCGCTGACCCTGATGCGCCGAGGTCCCGGGCGATGCGCCCGGAGCGCTGAGCGCGGATCGGCTATTCGGCTGCGGCGGTGTCCGTGGGGGGACGCGACTCGCTCTTGAGGGGCACGAGGTCGATCGTTCGCACGCGGCGCGTGCGGTCGGCCTCCGTCCTGACGAGCGCGGCCGGGATGACGCCGCCGATGAGTCGCTCGATCACCGCGGTCTCACCCGAGTAGAGGCCCGCGGCCTCGATGCGAACGCGATCCCCGACCGTAAGGCCTGCTCGACCGGCACCGGCCGTCAGATCGATCGTGGCCAGGTTGGGCCGGACGATCGAGGCGTCCGTGCCGGGCGCTGGAGCGCGCTTCGTGGCCGTCTTGGCCACCGGGTAGTTGACCTTGCGCTTACGCGCCACGGGCGCTCCGGGCTCCCAGCGAGACGGTCACTACCTGCCCCTGCGCGGCCGTGCCGGCTCCTTCGGAGGCTTGGGCTCGCGACCCGGCCGGGGCGGCCGCGGGGCGGTGCCGGGAGCCATGTCGGCGGGGCGAGGCAGCGGTCCGCGCGCTCGCGCCACTTCCACGGCTGCGTCGAACGCCTTCGCGGCGGCGGGTGACACCCGCGCGCGCCACGCGGCCTCGACCGCCACCATGGTCTTGTTCTGTTCCTCGCGCCTCTCGCGTTCGGCCTTTGAGTGCTTCGCCAACTCGGACCTCGATCTATGGGCACGATTGGGGACGCGCACCGGTCCCAAGTGTAGCCCAGGAGCGGCCGGGCGCCAAAGCGTCGGTCGCGGATTGGCCGCCGGGCTCGGAAATGGAGCGGGAGACGAGGTTCGAACTCGCGACATTCAGCTTGGAAGGCTGACGCTCTGCCAACTGAGCTACTCCCGCCCGGGTCCCAATCATACCCGCGGCAGGCGGGGGTCTCCGTGCCCAGGAAAGGGCCATTCGTGGTACAGTTCGCGGTCCACCGGAGTCTGCGACAACCTCCTCGAATGCCGCTTGGAGCGTCGCGAGAGGCTCGGTGTGAGGAGGGGCCTGCACAACATGTACCGATCGCTTCGTTCTCCGTCCGCCGGCACCGGCAAGCCCGCACAGGCTGTCGATCGCCACGTGATCGAGGAGTACAAGCACCGCGCGCAGACCGTGACCTGTGTGTGCGGCTGGCACGGCAGTACCGCGGCCGCGGCGACCGAGCGCTCCGAATGGCAGACGCACGTCGCCCAGTACCGCACGAAGAGTCGCTGAGCGCCGCTGCTCACACTGGCTGAGCGCCGCTCTTCCAGCTGACCGACGCGCCGGCACACGGCGCGCGCACCCCCGACGCGGCATCGCCGCTCATGGAACTCCGACCTCTCGGTCGCACGGGCGTCCCCCTTCCCGTGGTCGGGCTGGGCACCTGGCGCGTCTTCGACCTTCCCGACACGCAGCAACCGGTCGTTGATGCCGTGGTCGATGCCGCGTTCGGCGGGGGCACCCGCCTCGTCGATTCGTCGCCCATGTACGGCCGCGCGGAGCGGCTGCTGGGCAGGGCTGTCGCCGGTCGTCGCGAGGAGGCGTTCGTCGCGACGAAGGTGTGGGCCGGCTCGGCTGCCGAGGGCCAGGCACAGTTCGCGCGGCAGCTCGGCTTCTTCGGCGGCCACGTCGAGCTTCTCCAGGTCCACAATCTCGTCGCCTGGCGCGAGCAGCTCGCCTGGATGGAGCGCGAGCGGGACGCCGGGCGGATCAGCTGGCTGGGGGCCACCGACTACCGCGCCGGGGTCTCTGCCGAGATCGAGACCGTCATGCGCAGCGGGCGGATCGACGCGATCCAGGTCCCGCTGAATCCGACCGAGCGTGAGGTGGAGCGCCGGATCCTGCCGCTCGCGGCTGAGCTGGGCCTCGGTGTCCTCGTGATGCGGCCGTTCGCCGAGGGCGCGCTGCTCCGCCGCCGCCCGTTCCCGGACGAGTTGCGAGAGGCCGGCCTGCGCGACTGGTCGGACGCGCTGCTGCGCTGGTGCCTTTCGGACACGCGCGTCACCGTTGCCATCTGCGCGACGGCATCGCCCGGGCACGCTGCCGCGAACGCCGAGAGCGCCAACGGGCCGTGGCCGGACCAGCGCCTGCGCGATCGGATCGCCGCACTGGCGGCGAAATAGCAGCACAGACCGACGATCGGCCCATGCGACGGGGCTGAAATGTCCTGCATCGGCCGATGCCTGCGGGAGGCTAGGCTTCGGCGAGCATGGCAACCGTCACCGTCGAGGCGAAGATCGCCCACCTGCTCCGCCGCACGAGCTTCGGGCCGTTCCCCGGCCAGGTCGAGCGGCTGGCGAAGCTCGGCGTGCCGGGGGCGATCGACCAGGTGCTGGCGGGCGCGCCACTCCCCGTGATCGCGCCGGACATCTCGGACGATTCGTCCGACGATCCGATCCGCTGGTGGCTCGGCATGATGGCCAACCCCTCGCACGGCCTCCACGAGAAGATGACCTGGTTTTGGCACGGCCTCGTCACGGTCAGCCACGACAAGGTGTTCTGGTGGAACGTCGAGTGGCCCGCGCACCTGGTGCTGCGGCAGTACGCCCTGGGCAGCTACCGGAAGCTCCTCAAGAAGATCACCGTCGAGCCCGCGATGCTCCTGTACTTGGACGGGGACTGGTCGACCGTCGACGGTCCGAACGAGAACTACGGCCGCGAGCTCCAGGAGCTCTTCACGATCGGCCAGGCGAACGTCACGCAGCAGAACGTGAGCAACGCGGCCCTTGCCCTGACAGGCTGGCATGTGAACTGGGATACGGCGTCGTCCGAGTTCATCGACGAGGACTGGTCGTGCCTGCCTTCGAACCAGAAGGTGAGCTTCCTCGGCAAGCAGGTGAACCGGTCCGACGGCGTCGTGGATGCCGCCTGCGACCATCCGGCGATGGCCGGGTACATCGCGGGCAAGCTCTGGTACTACCTCGTCGGGACGACGATCCCGGCCGCGAAGCAGCAGAGCCTCGCCCAGACCTACCGCTCGTCAGGGCTGAACGGCAAGGCGCTGGTCAAAGCGATCCTCAACGACCCGACCTTCTTCAAGCGCCGCCAGTCGCGGGCGCGCTATCCCGTCGAGTGGGTCACCGCCGCCATGGCGGCGATGGGCATCTCGTCCGATCGCCAGATGGCCGTCGACCAGCTGTGGCAGATGGGCCAGGTGCCGTTCTATCCCCCGTCCGTGGCAGGCTGGCCGGTCGGTCTCCGCTGGCTGAGCCCCAGCCTCGCGCTCGCGCGCGCCGCGCTCGCCGTGGAGTCCGTGGCGATCCAGAAGGTCGCCGACGCCTCCGATCCCGTCGCGGCGGCCCTGAAGCGGTGCTCGATCTACGAGCCCACGACGCAGACCCGCGCGGCACTGGTGCAGGCACGCAACCAGCTGACCAACAAGACGAAGCGCGCCGCGGTCCTGCTTGCGCTCTGCCTTGCCAGCCCGGAGTTCGCACTCGCATGAAGGTCATCGATCGACGCCAGTTCCTCCAGATGGGGCTCGCCGCGGGCGCCGGCGTCGTGGCCGCAACCACGCTCGGACCCGGCCTCGCGCTCGGCGCCGACCGCGCGCCGCGGACTGGCATCGGAGGCCGCATGCAGCGGCGGATTACGGCCGCGCCGCTCGCGAAGCGGCGCATGGTGGTGCTGGACATGGGTGGCGGCAACGACGGCCTCTCGTGCCTGCCGCCGAAGGGCGCCGCCGGCACCACGTACCGGGCGCTGCGGCCGGCGACCGCCATCCCGGAGTCCAGCATGCTGGACCTCAGCGCCTACGGGACGACGAGCGTGGGCATGCACCCGAGCCTCTCGCGCATCCATGCGCGCGGCTTCGCCGCGATGCAGGGCATCGGCGTGAAGAAGCCGGACCTCTCCCACTTCGAGATGATGCGGCGCTGGTGGTCGGGCGACCAGGACAGCCTGCACCAGTCCTCGACGGGCTTCCTCGGCCGCCTCTGCGACGTCATCGGCGATACCACCGCGCCGGCCGTTGGGCTGTCGCTCGGATACGGGCCGAGTCCCGCGCTCAACGCGGCGCGCGTCGTCACGCTGTCCATGGATCCCTACAGCGACGGCAGCTTCCCCACGTTCGACGACATCGGCATGCACAGGGCATGGGCCGCCGCCTGGAAGGTGATGGCCGAGCGGCAGGGAAACGAGAGCGTTCCGTTCTGTTCCGCCCGCGATGGCGCGGCCTACGCGCGCCGGTTCAGCGACCTCGCCGGCAACCTCCCGAACCCCGGCGGCAACTACCCCGATTCCGACCTCGGCTACCAGCTCATGCTGGCCGCGCGTATCTGCGCCCAGGACAACGGCATCCGTGTCGTCCACGTCCCGGTCTTCCATGACTTCGATACGCACGAGGACCACCTGACGCGTCATGCGGCGGTGCTCTCGGATATCGATGCGGCAATCGATGCCTTCATGCTCGACCTGGAGGCGCGCGGGATCGACGACCGGGTCCTGCTGGTCTCCACGTCCGAGTTCGGGCGCCGCGTTCCAGACAACGAATCGAACGGCCTGGACCACGGCGCCGGCTCCTTCGTGCTCATGCTCGGCCCGGTCAACCCGGGCCTCTACGGCGAGTACCCCGACCTGGCCAACCTCGACGGCGACGACAACCTGGTCGCGACGGTCCACATGGACGATTACTACGCGACGCTCGCCGAAGGCTGGTTCGGCGTCCCTGCCGCGGACGTGATCCCCGGAGGCGTGCCGCTCGCGGGCATCTTCGACTGAGGCTGGCCGCGCGCCCGATACTCGGGGGCGTGACGCCCGCGTCCACCACCATCACCCTTCCGGGGCCGCTCGACGTCCCTGGCTCGCTCGGCGGGCTTCAGCGCTGGGGCGACGACCTCATCGACCGCTGGGACGGTGGACGCTGGCTGCGGGTCCTGCGGATCGCCGGGCAAGCGGTCCCGGCCCGGATCGTCCCGGCTGGCTCCATTGCGACTCCTGTGCTCGAGATTTCGTCGGAGCCAGTACACCTCGCAGCTGTGACAGCTCTGCTGACACATGCGTTCGTGACCGCTCCGGAGCCGCTCGCCGCGCTCGCCGCCGACGATCCGGCGATCGGTGAGGCCGACCGGCGCTACCCGGGAATTCGGCCGCTCCTGACGCTCGACCCGCTGACGGCACTGGTCCGCTCGATCAGCGCGCAGCAGGTCAACCTGCGCTGGGCCACCGAGATTCGTCGGCGCCTCGCCGAGCGGTACGGGATCCGCTACGTAGTCGCGGGCGAGCCGGTCCATGCGCTCGACGCGGGTGCGCTTGCTGCGGCGAGCGTGGAGGAGCTTCGGGCGATCCAGTTGACCACGGTCAAGGCGAAGTCGGTCGTCGGGGTGGCGCGCGCAACGGTCGAGGGACGCCTCGAGCTCACGGACCTCGCCGCCCTCGACGATGAGTCCGTGATCGAGCGGCTGACGGTCCTCTACGGCATCGGCCGCTGGAGCGCGGAGTGGTTCCTGGCGCGGACGCTCGGGCGGCCTGCGGTCGTGGCCGGCGACCTCGGCGTCCGGAAGGCCGTTGGGCGAGCGTACTTCGGCGGGCGCATGCCATCCGAGGCGGAGGTGCGAGCCGCGACGGCCCATTGGGGCGAGGCGGCCGGCGTCGCACAGCAACTGCTGCTCCACGGCCTGGTCGCCGATGCGGCGCCGGCGTAGCCGAACGGCCGATCGGGCGAGCGCCGACGCCTACTTCCCGAAGCGCTCCTCGAGCTCACCGATCTTCGCGACGCGGCGGGCGTGGCGGCCGCCCTGGAACTCGCCGGCCAGGAAGGCCGCGACGCAGCCGAGGGCCAGCTCCGTGCCTACGATCCGCGCGCCGATGGCCAGCACGTTGGCATCGTTGTGCTCCCGGCCGAGGCGCGCCGTGACGGGGTCCGTGGCCTCGACGCAGCGCACCCCGCGGATCTTGTTGGCCACGATCTGCTCCCCGGTCCCGCTGCCCCCGAGCACGATGCCCAGCTGACAGTCGCCGGACGCGACGGCGCGGGCCGCTGGAGCGATGACGTCCGGGTAGTCGACCGGCTCGGGCGAGTCCGTGCCGAAGTCGACCGTTTCGTGACCGCCGTCGCGAAGGAAGTCGAGGATCGGCGCCTTGAGGATCAGCCCTGCGTGGTCCGTCGCGATCGCGATGCGCATCACTGCGGCTCGGTATGGGGGAGCGTGCCGGCTTCGCGCTTTCGGTCCATCGGGTCCGGATCGGTGATCTCGGCCTCGAATGCCTCGGCGATCCACTCGAGCACCTGGTCGATGTCGTCCGTGACCTTGACCAGCCGGAGATCGTCGGCCGCGATGTTGTGCTCGGTCGCCACGGGACCGGAGAGCCAGTCGAAGAGGCCCTTCCAGTACTCGGTGCCCATCAGGATGATCGGGAAGTGCTCGATCTTGCCCGTCTGGACAAGGGTCAGCGATTCGAAGAGCTCGTCGAAGGTCCCGAAGCCGCCAGGGAAGATCACGAACGACTGGGCGTATTTCACGAACATGGTCTTGCGGACGAAGAAGTAGCGAAAGTCGATCGCGAGATCGACGTATGGGTTGATGCCCTGCTCGTGCGGAAGCTCGATCCCGAGGCCGACCGAGACCCCGCCGGCTTCCTTGGCTCCCCGGTTGGCGGCCTCCATGATCCCGGGACCGCCGCCGGTGATCACGGTCAGGCCCTGCTCGGCGAGACGGCGACCCAGCTGCCGCGCGGTTTCGTACCAGGGCCCCGTCTCGGGGGTGCGCGCGGAACCGAAGATACTCACCGCGGGGCCGAGGCGCGCGAGCGCATCGAAGCCGTCGATGAACTCGCCGAGGATGCGGAGTGCTCGCCACGCATCGGACTCGAGGAATGACGTGTCCGCGTAGGGCCGCTGCATCAGCAGCTTGCGGTCCTCGGTGGGCTTGCGCGTGCGTTCCCTGCGAAGCTCGGTCATGGCGCCGCGAGGATACGCGGGCCGGACTCGCGACGTGGAACGTCGGATGCGGCATATCGCGCTGGGAAGGCGTGACGCTGTTTTCGAACCGCGCGGAACTCGCCGAGCGTCTCGTTCGTCTCAGAGGGGCACACCAGACCAGGTTTCGATCCCGACCCGGTGGCTCGCTTGCTGGGGCAGCGAGCCCCGGGCGCCGGGAGCCCCACCGTGACATTCCCCGAGCCAGTCTGCGTGCTCCAGAACCCCCTGGTGCTTCGCTCCAAATGGCGCACTCGCGCACGACAGCGGGGCTCCGCGTGGCCGGCCGTCACCGCGCTCGCCGCGGGACCTGCGAAAAAGGCTGGACGCTCCCTTGGCCCCCGGCTATATTCGCGCCGATCTCAGGGACGCACGCTTTGCCTGGCCCCTGACGCGCTGCCGTGGGGAGCGACGACGCGCCGGAGGACGAACGCCCTGATCGATCGGTATAGATCGGGAGGGTCGTGGGTTCGTGTATACGGATCGTGGCATCAACTGTCTGGACTGCGGACAGGAGTTCACGTTCACCTCGGGTGAGCAGGAGTTCTACGCGCAGCGCGGGTTCACCGAGCCGCCCAAGCGGTGCCCGTCGTGTCGCTCCATCCGCAAGGCGCAGCGCAACTCGGGGTCCGCGCAGGGAGATTCGGGCTCGTACTCGTCGGGCTATGAGCGGAGCGGCAACGGCGACGGATACGGCGGGGGCAATGGGTACGGGGCCGCCGCGAGCCGGGGACCGCGGCAGCTGTTCGAGGCCGTGTGCGCCGACTGCGGCAAGACCGCGCAGCTGCCGTTCCAGCCGACCGGTTCGCGGCCCGTCTACTGCAGCGACTGCTTCCAGGGTCGCCGGGCCTGATCTCTGGAGGCGCCCTTGACGGCGTCTCGGTAAGTCACAGATAAGCGCCCGCCAACCGCCCGCCAAGGGCTCCTGGCTAGCCTCCATCTCGCACGCCATGCCGCCTCTGCGGCCAGCGTCCCGCCACGGAAGAGGCACGAGGATGGAGAGCCATGGACACCGTATTGCCGCTCGTCTCCCGCCGCGTCCCGCAGATCGTCGCGCTGCTCATCTTGGCCGCGATCGTCGTCTGCGGCCTGGCCCTCCTCGCGTACGTCGTCGCGCTGTCGGCCGGAACCGACCTGCCGAGGCTTGACGGACCGCAGATGGCGCCGTTCCGCTGGACGGACCTGCCGATGGGGTTGGGATGATGGGGAACTTGCGCGTTGCCCCACGGGGCGGCCGCCCGCCTGGGCTCGGCCCTCAGCGTGTCCGGGCGGCTCCCGCTCCTGCGAGGCGCTGGGCCAGGTAGACGGGCACGGCCGAAAGGACGATCAGCACCACGGCGACCACGTTGACGATCGGGCGCTGGCGGTCCAGCTTGATGTTGCTGAAAATCCAGATCGGCAGCGTCTGGTCGGTGCCCGCAGTGAAGTTCGTGACGATGATCTCGTCGAAGGACAGCGCGAACGCCAGCATGCCGCCCGCCAGAAGCGCGGTCGCGAGCACGGGCAGCGTCACATAGCGGAAGGTTTGGAACCCATCGGCTCCGAGGTCCATCGAGGCCTCCTCGAGCGAGCGCGAGGAGCGGCGGAGCCGGGCAAGCACGTTGTTGTAAACGACCACCACGCAGAACGTGGCGTGTCCGATGACGATCGTCACCGGGCTGAACGGGATCCCCAGCGTGTTGATGGTGGTGCCCAACGAAATCCCCGTGATGATGCCGGGCAGCGCGAGCGGGAGGACCAGGGCGAACGAAACGGCCTCACGGCCGAAGAATCGGAAGCGATGGACGGCCAGGGCCGCCAGCGTCCCCAGGATGAGCGCGACGATCGTCGCGCCCACGGCGGCCTCCAGTGACAGCGCGAGCGCGTCCCGGACGCTCCCGTTCTCCCACGCCAGCCCGTAGTACTGGGTCGTGAACGTCCGGATCGGCCAGGACTGGCCGCGCTCGGCGTTGAACGAGTAGAGGAAGATGATCGCGATGGGGATGTAGAGGAACGCCAGCGCGACCACGGTGGCGACGCGCAGGCTCCAGCGGCCGGCCATCTCAGAGCGCCTCGAACGCGCCGGCTCGTCGGGCGAGCCAGAGATAGAGCGCCATGACCACGACGGGGACCAGCGCGAAGGCGGCAGCGAACGGGATGTTGCCGGCCACACCCTGGCTCGAGTAGATGACGTTGCCGATGAACTGGCTGTTCATCACCAGGGGCGGGGTGATGTAGTCGCCGAGGGTCAACGAGAAGGTGAAGATCGAACCGGCCACCAGCGCCGGAAGGGCAAGCGGGAGGATCACGCGGCGGAAGGTCATCCAGGAACGCCCGCCGAGGTCGGCCGATGCCTCGAGGACCGACTGCGGGATGCGCTCCAGCCCCGCGTAGAGCGGCAGGATCATGTACGGCAGCCAGAGGTAGGTGAAGACCAGCCAGCCGGCCGCGTCGGAGTAGCCGAGCTTCAGGAACGACGTGCCCAGCTGCTGGCCGAACCAGTCGAGCGGGCCGTTCTGCTGGAGGATCACCCGCCAGGCGAAGACCTTCACGACATAGCTGGACCAGAGCGGGATCAGCACGGCGACCACGAGAAGGTGGCGGGTCCGAGGCGACGCCACCCTGGCCATGTAGTACGCGATCGGGAAGGCCAGCAGAGCCGAGGTCACCGTCACCGCGGTGGCCATGGCCACGGTGCGGAGCGTGATGTCGCGATAGACCGGCCGCGTCAGGAGATCGTGGAAGTTGTCCAGGCTGAACTGCCGCACGAGCGCCGAGGTGCGCGGGTCGATGCTCCAGAACGCTGCCACGAAGAGCAGCGCAAGCGAGCCGAAGTAGACGACCCCCATCCACCCGGCGGGAGGCGTGAGCAGGATCGCGAGCGCCGCGCGTGGGTGCCGGTAGAGGCTCCCGAGCGCGCGTCGCCGCAATCCTGTTGCTCCAACCGGGGTCGATGCCGTCAGCGAAGGTCCGATCGGATCCTCGGCTTCGCTAGCCGCGGATCTCCGTCCACCGCGTGGTCCACTCCGAGAAGTCGGTGCAGGTCGCTCCCCGCTCGTCGCCGCACTCGGCGCTGGGCGTCTGCCAGAACGCGACCGAGTTGTAGAAGCCCGGGTCGTTGACGCCGAACAGATTGCAGAAGTCGGGGAACTGGTAGCTGCCGTAGCCCGCGTCCAGGAACTGGCATGCCTGGGGATTGGCCGGCGCCTCGCCGAAGTACTCGGCCACCTGGGCCTGGACCTCGGGCGTCAGCATCCAGGCCATCCACTTGAGCATGCAGTTCGGGTGCGTGGCCTTGCTGGACATCATCCATGTGTCGGCCCACCCGGTCATGCCCTCGGTCGGGACGACCGACTCGACGGGGATCGACTCGGCCTTGAGCGCGTTCACCTGGTATGGCCAGGCCGTGCCGACGACGCTGTCCCCGCTCTTGAAGTTGTCGATCTCGTCACCGAACAGCGACCAGTACTTGCCGACCCAATCGGATTGCTGGTTGAGCAGGTCAACCGCCGCGTTCAGCTGGTCCTCGGTGAGCTCGTAGGGATTGGTGATGCCCAGGTCGGGGTTGTGCGCCTTCAGGTAGAGGGCCGCGTCGGCGATGTAGATGGGCGCGTCGTAGGCCGTGATCTTGCCGGCGTACGCCGCCGCCGCGGTGGGATCGAAGACCACGTCCCAGCTGGTGGGGGCGGGCGTGACCGCCTCCGTGTTGTACATGAGCAGATTGCCGCCCCAGCCGTGTGGGGTGCCGTAGTGCTTGCCGTCCACCACGTAGTGCGGCGCGTCCTTGAGGAAGCCGGAGACGTTCTCGAAGTCCGGCATGGTGGTCACGTCGATCTCCGCCACGTCGCCATTGGAGATCAGGCGCAACGAGGCGTCGCCGGAGGCCGAGACGCCGTCGTAGACGGTGCCGCCACCCTGGCGCATGTCCGTGACCATCTGGTCGCTCGTGTCGTCGATCTTGGCGTTCACCTGGCAGCCGGTCGCGTCCTGGAAGGGCCCGACCCAGTTGTACTCGGCCAGGTTCTCGCCGCCTTCGGCGTACCCGATCCAGGCGATGATGTTCAACTCGCCCTCGCCCGCGCCGCCGATGGCCGACAGGTCGATGTCGGGCACGAGGTTGCCCAGGGGGGTCGCGCTCGGTGCCTCCGTCGGAGCGACTGACGCCGCCTCCGTTGGGGCAACCGACGGGGCCTCGGTCACGCCGGCGGTCGGCGATGCAGCGGCCGTCGCGGCCGGCGTCGCCGCGGGGGGCACCGCGGTGGGTGCCTGCGTCTGCGGGACGGGAGATGGCGTGGCGCCGCTGCCGCACGCCGTGGCGATCAGTGCGATCGCCGGCAGGACGGCCCAGCCATGCAGCCGGGATGGCCTCGAGATCATGCTCGTTCCTCCTCTTTCTGCTGTCCCGGCCCGGCGTCGCCGGAGTCGACGGGCAGCGTGTGTTGCGGGTCCCAGGTCAGCCGGACGGGTCGATCCTTGAATGCCAGCACGTCCATCGAGGACGTCGTCACGTTCTGGGCGAGGACAGCCAGCTCGCCGCCGCTGTCCAGCGTCACGTGGTAGCGCGTCTCGGAGCCGAGGTACACCACCTCGCGGACACGGCCGGGGACGGACACGAAGCCCGGCTCGGTCTCTGCGTCGATCGGCACCATTCGGATCTTCTCGGGGCGGACCGTGAACGTGCCGCTCTGCCCGACCGCGGCCAGGGCAACCTCTGCAGCGAGGAGGTTGGACGTCCCGACGAACCCCGCCACGAACGCCGTGGCGGGACGCTCGTACACCTCAGCCGGCGTGCCCACCTGTTCGATCCGTCCATGGTTGAAGATGGCCATCCGGTCGCTCATGCCCAGGGCCTCTTCCTGGTCGTGCGTCACGTAGATGAACGTGATGCCCACCCCGCGCTGGATCGTCTTGAGCTCCAGCTGCATCTCCTGCCGGAGCTTCAGGTCCAGGGCCCCGAGCGGCTCGTCGAGCAGCAGCACGGAAGGGCGATTGATCAGGGCCCTCGCGAGCGCGACGCGCTGACGCTGCCCGCCGGAGAGCTGCCCGGGCTTCCGCCGCTCGAAGCCCTCCAGCCGCACCGTGCGCAGCGCCTCGTGAACGCGCGCCTCGCGCTCGGCCTTCGGCACCTTTCGGATCATCAGCCCGTACGCCACGTTCGTGGCGACGTCCATGTGCGGGAACAGCGCGTAGTCCTGGAAGACGGTGTTGACGTCACGCTCGTACGGCGGACGCTGCGTCACGTCCTCGCCACCGAGGAGGATGCGCCCCTCCGTCGGCAGGTCGAAGCCGGCGATCATCCGCAGCGTCGTGGTCTTGCCGGAGCCGGACGGGCCCAGCAGCGAGAAGAACTCGCCCCGGCCGATCTCGAGATCCACGCCGGCCACGGCCACGACCTCGCCGAACGACTTCCGGATCCCTTCGAGCGCCACCGCGGCCACGGCCTGGGCCGGCCGCGCGGTCCCCTGCTCGCCGGTGGGCAGCTCGATGGTGGGCTCCTTCAGGTTCGCCGCCGATGGGCGCGGGTCCAGGGCGATCGTCGCCGACCTCCTCGAGTGGTTGCTCCCGGCGCCGGACTCTGCGGCTTGTCCGCTTCGGCTGTCAAGTTCGTGCGCATCGCGTCGCCAGCGGGCCGATTTTCAGCGGATTTCGCAGCAAAGGCGTGCCGGGCACCTTCTGGCATAGAGTCGAGGCGTGTCCGACTCGGGGCGGCGGCCGATCTCACGCGCACCGGTCTACATCACGATCGGGTTCTTCGTGGTGGCGCTGACGCTCGTCTTCGTGGGCGCACAGCTGTCCACCCAGCGGCCGGCCGTGGCGCCGACGCTGGGCCAGCCCGGCACGCTGGCCTCCCCCAGGCCCGTCACGGTGATCATGCGGGACTTCCTGTTCGAGCCGGTTCCGCTGCAGCTGGTGCCGGGCGAGACGATCCGGCTGACCGTCTTCGACGCCGGCCTCGAGGCGCACGAGCTGGTGCTCGGAGATGCCGCGACCCAGGCGGCGTGGGCGGCTGCGGACGCGGCCGCGACGCCACCCGCCCCCTTCGCCACGCCGCCTCCGGCAAGCGTTCCGCCGGGAACCCCGGGCCTCAGGATCCTGCTTCGCTCCGGCGAGCAGGCGACCGTGGATTGGACGGTGCCGAGCGCTGGCCCGCTCTTGTTGCAATGCCTTCTGCCGGGGCACCTGGAGCGCGGCATGGCCGCACCCGTCGTGCTGCATCAAGCGGGACCATCGGGCACGCCGGGGCAGTAGACTGACGGCCGTCCGGATCCAGCGTTCCCGGCTCGCACTCGCCGGAGCGGGCCTCGAGGAGTGAAGCTCGAATGACTTATGTGATCGCCGAACCGTGCATCGACGTGCTCGACGAATCCTGCATCTCCGTGTGTCCGGTCGATTGCATCCACTTCGACCAGGGCGTCGACCGCAAGCTCTACATCGATCCCGACGAGTGCATCGACTGCGGAGCCTGCGAGCCCGAGTGCCCGGTCAACGCCATCTACCCCGAGGACGCCCTGCCCGCGGAATGGGCAAAGTACACCGCGGTCGACGCGCAGTGGTACAAGGACAAGGACGGGGCGCGGGCGACGATCGACGAGTGGAAGCCCCGAGCCTAGGTTCCTCCGCAGCGCCGAGGCGGTGCTGCGCGCTCCGGGGCCCTGAAGACCTGCGCCATCGCCGGCCTCGGGCCGTCGTCTCTGCCTACCCCCGCGCCAGGATGGCGCCGACGATCCGCCGCAGGCCCGGGCGCACGCCGTAGAGCAGCACCGTCGCGCGGAAGACGCGTGCGGACGCGACCGTCGCGACGGCCACGAACGCGATCAGCACCGCCAGCGAGATCGCGATCTGGAGCCACGGTGGCTCGGGTGACAGCACGAGGACCTGGAGCATCGTCGCGGGGATCGTCAGCGGGATCACGGAGAGCACCCAGACGATCGGGCTGTTGAGATCGGTCAGGAAGACCGTGCTGAAGATCAGGGGAACCACTGCCAGGAACCCGAAGAAGCCCGCGTACTGCTGCGCCTCGCGCGACCCCGGCGCGAGCGCGCCGACCGCAGCGAAGATCGCCCCGAAGGCCACGTAGCCGAGCGCGAAGTAGACGACCGCCAGGAGCAGGGTCAGCGGCGAGATCTGGACGTCCAGCGACAGTTGCTGGTTCAGCAGCGGGAGCGCGACCAGCGCCGTCAGCACCCAGATGACGACCTGCGTGAGGCCGGCGGCGCCGAGGCCCAGGATCTTGCCGGCCATAAGCGGCAGCGGCGGGACCGAGCTCAGCACGATCTCGACGACGCGGTTCTCCTTCTCCTCGGTGACCGACTGGAGCAGGTACCCGCTGGTGATGAAGATGCTCATCACGAACAGCAGCGTGAAGGCATAGGGCAGCAGGAAGGACGCCACGATCGAGCCGCTGGACACGGGCTGCCCCTGCTGGTCCAGCGCGGAGATCACCGCTGGCTGCTGGATCCGCGTTGCGATGTCCGCCTGCACACCCGAACGGGCGAGAAGCGCGCCTCGCAGCAGCGCGACGAGCAGGCTCTCCTGATTGCCCTGCCGTTCCAGCGCCCCGAGCCCGCCACCCTTGCGCGAGGCCTCGATCCGCAGGACCTGCGCCGAGGCCGGGTACGACGGAGGGATCACGTAGTACTCGTCGGCTGCACCGGACGACAGACGTGCGTCGGCCTCGGCGCGGCTGAGCAGGTCCACGCCCGGGACGCTCGCGGCCGCGATCGGCAAGCTCGACTCGTTGACGATCAACAGCTGGATGGGGCCGCCGCCCGGGCTGCCCGGCCCGAACGACGACCCCGAGGCGAGGCCCGAGATCGTCAGAAGGGCGCCGATTCCCAGCGGCAGCAGCAGCGTCCCGAAGAGGAAGCCGCGCCGCCGCACGGTACGCAGGTAGTCGCGGCGGGCCACGATCGCCATGAGGCGGGCAAACCCGGAACGCCGCCGCTGCTCCGGCAGTCGTGGCTCGGTCATCGGACGGCCTGCGTGCGCGGGTCGCCAGCAACCGCACGGATGAAGATCTCGTTCAGGTCCGGCGCCTCGACCGCGAAGCGCTCGACCACGGCGTCGGTGGCGGCAAGCTCGCGGAAGAGGTCCTGTGCCGACGCGTCCTCGCGCAGCAGGTATCGGACCGTGCCGTCGAAGACGTTGGCGTGGCTGATGCTCGGCAGAACGTGCGGGTCCGTGGGGATGCTCCTGCCGCTGACCTCGACCGCGCCGTCGCTGAAGGCCCGGCGCACGTCGTCGACCGTGCCGTAGAGCAGCCGGCGGCCGCCGTCGATCAGCAGGATGCGGTCGCAGAGCGTCTGCGCATCACCCATGTCGTGCGTGCTCATGACCACGGCCGCGCCCCGGTCCCGCTGCGCGACCAGGACTCCCTTGAGCATCTCCGCGTTGACCGGGTCGAGGCCCTGGAAGGGCTCGTCCACGATCAGAAGATCCGGCTCGTTGAGGATCGTGGCCACCAGCTGCGCCTTCTGGTGCATGCCGCGCGAGAGCTCGCCGGCCTTCTTCTTCATCGCGTCCCCGAGGCCGACCTCCATCAGCAGCCGCGCCGCCCGTTCCCGCGCCGCCGCCAGCGACATGCCGCGGAGCGCCCCGAAGTAGGCCAGCGTCTCCACCACCGGCACGTCCCGGTAGAGGCCGCGATCCTCCGGCAGGTACCCGACCCGGCTCTGGTGCTCCACGCCCGGCCGGCCACCGAAGACCCGAATGTCCCCTCGATCGGGCCGGATGATGTCCAGGATCATCCGCATCATCGTGGTCTTTCCGGCACCGTTGGGGCCGAGAAAGCCGAGGAGCTCGCCGGGACGGACCTCGAACGTGAGGTCCTGCACAACGTCGGTCGAGCCGAACCGCTTCCAGACGCCTTCAACGGCAACGGCCGGGACGCCGGACCGGACGGCCGCCGAGCCGCCGCCCTCCAATGCGGGTGCCGTCACGAGCTCACGCCGCCACCTTGCTCACGCGCTAAGGCTACCGGAGCCGTCGCGCGCCCTTCGGCTCGTCGGCCGGGCCGGCAGCCACCGGGCACTATGCTGGCCCCGTGCGCATCGTCTCGCTGCTTCCGTCGGCGACGGAGATCGTGTACGCGCTCGGGCTCGGCGACGAGCTCGTCGGTCGTACGCATGAATGCGACTACCCGCCCGAGGTGGAATCGGTCCCGACGATGACCTCGGACGTGGGTGGGTCGCCGCTCGACGACAGTCGACAGATCCACGACCGAGTCGGCCAGGCGCTTCATGGCGGCAGCTCGATCTACCGGCTCGACACGCAGGCACTCGCCGCTGCGAAGCCCGACCTGATCCTGACCCAGGAGCTGTGCGACGTCTGTGCGGTCAGCTATCGCGAGGTCACGGAGGCGGTCCGCGCGATCGAGGGCGACATCACGGTCGTGAGCCTCGAGCCGTCGTCGATCGAGGGCATCTTCAACACGATCTCGACCGTCGGCGCGATGGCGGAGGCGGAGGACGAGGCCGTCGGCCTGCTCGAGCTCCTCCGCGAACGACTTGGTGCGATCGAGAACCGCGCCCTCGAGCGGCGCCTGGCCGGCATTCCGCCCCGCCGGGTCGTCTGCCTGGAGTGGCTCGATCCTCCGTTCGCGGCGGGCCATTGGGTCCCGGAGCAGGTCCGCCGAGCAGGCGGCTGGGACCTGCTCGGGCAGGGCGGCGAGCGGTCGGTCGAGACGTCGTGGGACGCCGTGCGGGACGTGGATCCCGAGCAGCTCATGCTCATGCCCTGCGGCTTCGATGCCGCCCGCACCGCCCGGGAGTATGAGCGGATGGACAAGCCGGAATGGTTCGACGAGCTGCGCGCGGTTCGCCGGGGCGAGCTGTTCGCCCTCGACGGATCCGGCTATTTCAGCCGGCCGGGCCCGCGCGTCGTCGATGGGATCGGGCTGCTGGCTGAGCTGATGGATCCGGAAGGCTTCGTCGACGTGGCGCCGCCGCATGCCTGGATCCCAATCGGTCCGGCCTACTCCCGCTAGGTGACGGCGTCCACGGTGCCGTTCCGCGCTGCCTTCGACTGCCTGTGGTGCGGGCAGGCCTGGACCACGCGATCCACGGCCGACCTGGAGGGCTGGGCCTCGCTCTGCCCGGACTGCCTTGGCCGCGCGCAGGAGAATCCGTTCCTGCGCTTCCGCCTGAAGACTGCCCTGCGCGAGCGGTCGGAGCAGACCCGCCCGGAGCCCGTGGCGGATGACGCCGAGCGGTTGAAGGCGTACTCCGCCTCCCGTGCCGTGGAGTACGACGACTGGTATCAGCGCCGCGGCCGCTACTCGCGCGGCCCGGTCCTGGACGTGCCGTGGGATGCGGAGCTGGACGAGGTCGGCCGCTGGCTGGACGGGGTGCCGCTGCGCGGCGAGATCGTGGAGCTGTCCGCGGGCACCGGCTGGTGGTCCCCGATCCTCGCGGAGAAGGGCGAGCTCTCGATCTACGACGCGGTCCCCGAGATGCTCGACCTCGCGCGGCGGCGCCTCGTGGCGCACGGCCTGCGGGCGCATATCCACGTGCGCGATGCGTGGGACGAGCCCGACCGGCAGGTTGACGCGGTGTTCGCGGCCTTCTGGCTCGCTCGCGTCCCGGCCGACCGCCTCGACGCGTTCGTCGGGCTCGCCCGACGCTGGCTCAAGCAGGATGGCATCCTTGCGCTCGTGGACCTCCAGGACCAGCCGGGCGCCGGCGCATTCGGCTGGGACGACGGAATCGCCCAGCACGCCCACTCGACGACCGGGCTCCAGGCCGCATTGAAGCGGGCTGGCTTCGAGCCGCTCGAGCTCCGCGGCACGGCGCACTTCTTCCTCATGGCCGCAGCGACGGCCACGGGCGTGCCACCGCGCGAGGCCGAGTGACCGAGCCATCCACGGAGAGGGCCCCGCGCCCGCGGCTCGGCCCGCTCGGCGTCTGGGCCGAGCCGGAGTCGATGAGCGCGAGCGAGGTCCGGGCCTACGTCCGCCGCATCGGGGAGCTCGGCTACGACTGCTTCTGGGTGGCCGAGACGGTCGGTAGGGAGCCGTTCACACTGCTCGGCGCGCTGTCGGAGACGGCCGGTGAGCGCCTCTCGCTGGGAACGAGCATCGCGTCGATCTATGGGCGGGACGCCGTGACCACGCGCGGCGCGGCCATGACGGTCCACGAGCTGACCGGCGGCCACTTCGTCACGGGGCTCGGCGTCTCCCATCCGCACCTGGTGCACAAGGTGCGCGGCCACGAGTTCACGCGGCCGGTCTCGACGATGCGCGACTACCTCGCGGCCTACCACGCAGCGCCGTACCGCGGTCCGAGGCTCGACGTCGGCGACCCGCCCGTCCTGATCGCCGCGCTCCGGGAGCGGATGACGGAGCTTGCCGCCACGGACGCGGACGGGGCGTTCCCGTACCTGTTCTCGCCGGAGCGCGTCCGCTGGATGCGCGAGCTGCTGGACCGCGTGGCGGCGCCGAAGGTGGAGGCCGGCGCGGAGCCGCCCCTTCTCGCGGTGACGCTGCCGGTGGTCCTCGAGTCCGACGCGGAGACGGCGCGGGCGACGGCGCGCATCTACTTGAAACCCTACCTTCGGACGCCGACCTACCAGCAGAGCTGGGCGCTCCAGGGCTTCACCGAAGAGGACTGGGAGAAGCCCGGTTCGGACGCGCTCGTCGACGCGATGGTCGCCTGGGGCGACCGCGCGACGTTGCTGGCACGCATCCGGGAGATGGCCGAGGCCGGGGCCGACCACGTCGCGCTCATTCCGCTGTCGCCGGAAGGCGTCACCGAGCACCTGCCCACGGTGGAGGCGCTCGGGCCCGCGGGGGAATCGGCCTAGCGAGTTCCGCCGACGATGCGGGCGAGCCCCGGCGTGTTGGCCAGCGCGACGAACCCGCGGACGAGCTTTGGCGACATGCCCGCGAGCGTCGCGGCGGCCTTTGCCAGCTCGTCCTCAGGGATTGCCGCGACGACCGCCATCAGCTTGTCCAGCGTTGGCCCGTCCAGCCGGTCGAGCACCGCGAACAGGTGGGCCAGCGCGCGCGCGTCCGCCCGCACCACGGCGTCGACGCCGCGGTCGAACTGGTGCACGAACGAGAGCAAGGTTCCGATGCGCTCCTGGAGCCGGCTGTCCGGGACCCGGCGGGCGCGGTCCTCGCACTCCTCGAGCAGCGGCAGGACCGGGTCCGTCTCGCGCTCCTTGCGGGCCGCGGCCACGCGACGGAACCACTCCCAGTGGTCGCCGACCGGGATCCAGGCTCGTGCCGCCGGTCCGCGCTGGCCCGCGCGCTTCGGCTCGGTCGGCTGGATCAGGCCCCACGACTCGCAATCGCGGAGGGCCATGAGCGCGGCGCGGTGCGAGAGTCCGAGCGCGTCGCGAAGCTCGGCCTCAGTCAGCGGTCCGCCGTGGAGCAGCAGATACCCCTGGACCGCCGCGGTCGAGGGCGTTACCCCCCATGCGGCGCCGATGGCGCCCCACGCGCGGGCGAAGTCGCGCCGAATCTGCTCGGCCTCGTCGGCTGGAGTGGCGTAACCGGCGGGGGTCTCGGGCGTCACGGCGGCGGGGTTTCTCGCTTTGGTTGGCTTTGCCGGAGAAACTAGTTCCTTGACAGTAACTGGTTGTCGACGGATACTCGTTCTGTCGGAGTATCCAGTATGAGGCAGGCGATGACTGGTCCAGGCAGGAGCGAGAATCCCCGCGACGCCGTCACCGGCGCGCAGAGCTTCACCGGCCGGCACATCGCGGCGCGGCTGCTGGCCGAGGGCCGTGACGTGGTCAACCTGACCGGCCACCCCGAGCGGCGGGACCGGTTCGGGGGCCGCGTCCCGACGGAGCGGCTTGCGTTCGACGAGCCGACGGCCCTGCGGTCGTCGCTCGCCGGCGTGGACACGCTCTACAACACGTACTGGGTCCGCTTCCCCGGCTTTGGCATCACGCACGAGGACGCGGTCCGCAACTCCGAGACCCTGTTCACGGCCGCGCGCGATGCCGGCGTGCGACGGATCGTCCACGTCTCGATCGCGAACCCGACAGGATCCGACCGCTCCTACTACCGCGGAAAAGCCGCGGCCGAGGCGGCCTTGGCGGCGTCGGGCGTCGGTCACGCGATCGTCCGACCCGCCGGGGCGATGTTCGGCGACGAGCCGAGGCTCTTCAACACGATCGCATGGCTGCTGCGCCGTGTTCCCGTCTTCGGCATCCCCGGCGACGGCCGCTACGGCATCCAGCCGGTCGACGTGCTCGACGTCGCCAGGATCTGCGTGGAGCTGGGGGCGCGCGATGACACGGTCACCGTGGACGCGGCGGGTCCGGAGAGGTTCACCTTCCGTGAGCTCGTGGAGCTCGTTCGCGGTGCGATCGGGAGCCACGCGCTCGTCGTGAACGTGCCGCCACTGATGGCCCTGCTCGCGGCGCGAACGATGGGCCTCGCGCTCGGCGACACCCTCCTGACGCGGGACGAGGTGGACGACCTCATGCGAGGCCTGCTGGTCAGCCACGAGCCGCCGCTCGGCCGCAACAGCTTCAGGGACTGGCTCGCGGAGTCCAGCGGGTGGCTCGGCCGCCGCTTCGTGTCCGAGGTGCGCTGGCACTACGCCGCGATGCAGCCATGAGCGGCGCCGCGGCGGCCATGGCCGCCCCCGTCCGCGACGCCAACCGCGACGTTCAGACAGCCATCGGATTGGGTGTCTGGATGGTCGCTGTTGTTGTCCTGCCCATGAGCGCGTCTCTCCAGGCACGCATCCTGCTCCTCGCGCCGCTCGTGATCGTGCCCCGGCTCCTGCCGGCACTGCGCCCGGAGGCTTGGTCGGCCGCCCGGATGGTGCCGGGGCCGTGGGCCGCCCTGCTGACGGCACTGGCATTGGTTGCCGCGTTTGCCTCTCCGCCGGGCCCGCTCGCGGCAGCCATGGCCCTGCCGTGGCTCGCCTTCGCGTACGGCCTGGCGGCCGCCGCGACCCTCCACGGCCTGCGGCGGCTCCCGCAACTGCTGCATCCGCGTCGTGCGGCGGAGCTCGCCGGCGTCGTCGCGGCGGGCTTCCTGGCAGTGGGAGGCACCTTCATCGTCGTCGATCGCCTTGGCATCGAGCCGCTGGGCTTCTCCGGGACCATCGTCATGCTCACGGCGGTGCACTTCCACTGGGCAGGGTTCGGATTGCTCGCCGTCGGGGCGTGGCTCGCCGGGCGCCGGCCGCGGCTCGGGCCGCTCGCGCTCGGCCTCATGGCCGGCATCCCAGTCACGGCCGCCGGCTTCGTGCTCGGCTCCAGCGTGCTGTCTGCGCTGGGCGCCCTGATGACCGGAGCCTCGGGCATCGGCATCGGGCTCGCATTGCTGCTCGGCCGGTCGCTCCATCCTGGCGCCAGGCGGCTTGGCCTTGCCCTCGCCGGCCTCGCCCTGCTGATCGGGATGCCCGTGGGAATCGCCTGGGCGTCGGCGCTCGCGCTCGGTACGACCTTCCTCGACATCGACGCCATGGTGCGTACCCACGGCGCGCTCAACGCCGTCGCCGTCACGCTCGCAGCGCTCGCGCTGCCCGGCCGGGAATAGCCCTGGCCGCACCTATACTTCGCGGCCTCATGTCACTCCGCGACACCACCATCGCCACCGTCGGCTCGGGCGTCATGGCCGAGGCCATGATCGCGGGCCTGCTCAAGGGCGAGCAGGTCGGGCCGGAGCAGATCGTCGCCAGCCACCCGCGCGAGGAGCGCCGAGAGTCGCTGCGGCGCGACTACGGCATCCAGGCCACCGAGTCGAACGAGGATGCCGTCCGGAATGCGGACGTGATCCTCCTGGGGATCAAGCCGCAGATGCTGGCCAAGGTCGGCCGCGAGCTGGCGCCCACGCTGCGCGAGGGGCAGCTCGTCATCTCGATCATCGCCGGTGCCACCACCACGGCCCTCGCGAACGTCCTGCGGCACCGCCAGCTCGTTCGCGCCATGCCAAACACGCCGGCGCAGCTGGGTCGGGGGATCACCGTCTGGTACCCCACGCCCGAGGTCACCCACCAGCAGCGCGTCCAGGCCTCCGCGCTGCTCGGCAGCCTGGGGGTGGAGCTGGAGGTCGACGACGAGAAGCTCGTGGCCATGGCGACGGCGGTCAGCGGCACGGGCCCGACCTACGTGTTCCTGGTCATGGAGGCGCTCATCGACGCTGCCGTGCACCTGGGATTCCCGCGCCACATCGCGCACGACCTGGTGATCGAGACGCTGGAGGGCAGCACGCTCTTCGCCAAGGCGAGCGGAATGCACCCCGCGCAGCTGCGCAACATGGTCACCTCGCCGGGCGGCACGAGCGCGGCCGCGCTGCACGAGCTGGAGTCCGGCCGCTTGCGGACCGTGCTTTCGGAAGCCGTGTGGGCCGCGTTCCGGCGCACCGAGGAGCTCGGCCGGGCGCTGGAGGCCGAGACCGCGGCGCAGCCCGCCGCCGGCAAGCGACACGCCGACGAGACGCCGGCCTGACAACGCGGGGCACATTGGCGGCGGGATGCCCGGATCCTGACAAGTTCGCGCCAGGAGAACGTTGCGCGAGATATGGCGCTGCTCTGGCATGGCCGACGTCACTCCGGAGACGTGCGGCGCGCTCTCCCGAGCGTGGGCTCGTGCAGGATGGCCCGAGCCGAGCCCCCGAACCGATGCTTGCGAGCGCCGGATCTGGCGTAAGGACCTCTCCACGAGAACCGGGCAAGGACCACGCCGGGGTGCCCCAATAGCGACCCCGGGGCGAGAATCTGGCAACGACGGCCGGTCGACAAGCAGCGACGCGGGACCCGCAGGCTCCGCCCCCACGAACCCCGGCCGCGGCGTCGCGGCCGACGCCGAAACCGATGATCGCGGCGATTGGCGAAGGCTCACCGCCATCTTCGTGATCGTCAGCTTCATCGAGACGGTCGGCTTCGGGCACTACTTCGCGTTCCTGCCGATCCTGGTGCGTGACCTCGGCGTGGCGGGCCCGCAGGCAGCCACGACCGTCGGCCTGCTCTCCACCACGGCCCTGCTCGTCGGGTTGCCGCTCGTCCCGTTCTGGGGAGCCTGGGCGGACCGCTACTCCAGGAAGGTGATCGTCGTCCGCAGCGCCGTGGTCGAGGGAGTGCTCTTCCTGCTGCTCAGCCAGGTGACCGAGATCTGGCAGGTCTTCATCCTGATCCCGCTCGCGGGGCTCAACCTCGGCAACACGGGCGTCATGCTGGCCGAGATCACCGACCGCACGCCCCGCCGGCGCCTGGGATTCGCGATGAGCCTGGTGGGCACGGCAGGGCCGCTCGGGATCGCCCTCGGTCCGGCGCTGGGTGGCGCCATCGCCGACACGAACGGCGTCCAGCTTCTCTTCCTGATCGACGCGGTCCTCACGGGGTTCGCCACGATCGTGCTCATCGCGCTCTATCACGAGCGGAAGGACCGGCCGCGCACGTCGCTGACGGTTCTCCAGTTGGTCCGGCGGTCGCTCGCGGCCGTCATCCGCACGCCCGTGGCGCGGGCCGTCTTTCTCGCCTCGTTCCTGCTTCTCCTGGGCCAGCGCACGGTGTTCCCGTTTCTGGCTCTCTGGGTCGAGCAGATCAACGGACCGGTGCTTCTCGCGACCACGGTCGGCGTGGTTGCGGGCGCGTACGGCATTGCCGCGTCCATCGGTTCGCCGCTGGCGGGCCGCCTGGGCGACCGGGTCGGCTACCTGCCGGTCTTCGGTGGCGCGGTCGTGATCGCGGCGGTCTCGTTCGTGGTCGTGGCGTTCGTGACGAACATTGCCGCCTTTGCCGGTGCGTACGCCGTCTACGGGATCTGCTTCGCCACGGCCAGCTCCATGCTGTTCGTGCTGCTGGCCACGCGGCTGCCGGCGGATGTGCGCTCGCCCATCCTCAACCTCGCCCTGGCCCCGCTCTACCTGAGCGGCATCCTCGGCTCGTTGCTCTCGACGCAGGTCCTGATCTGGACGGACGGCGACCTGCGGCCGCTGTGGCTCATCGGCGCGGTATTCAGCGCGCTCTGCCTTCTGCCGCTGCGCGCGATGCGCGGCGCTGCGAGAGCGGCCGTACCCTGAGCGCGATGCCATCCGTTCGCGCGGAGCTGCTGACCACGGCCGACTGCCCGCACGCGGACGCGGCGGAGGCCGTGCTCCGGGCGGCGCTGGCCGCGGAGGACGCAGGCACGGACGGCCACGTCTCCCGCGTCACGATCTCCAACCTGGACGAGGCGGGCAGCTACGGCTTCCACGGCTCGCCGACGATCCGCATCGACGGGCGCGACGTCCGGCCCCCGACCGACCAGGAGCCGATCGGGCTGGCCTGCCGCCTCTATCTGGACGAGTCCGGGAAGATCGGCGGCGTCCCGTCCGCGGCGCTCGTCCGCTCGGCCATCCGCGAGCGCGTCGCCGAACGACGCACGCACCGCGGCCCCGTCCAGGAGCTCCGCGAGATCCCCGGCCGCGTCCTCCGAGCCCTCTTCGTCTGGGCCTCGCAGCGTCCGCTGCTCGAGCGGCTCGTCCGCCGGTTGCCGCTCACCGGCGCCCTGGTGCGGCGGTTCGTGGCCGGCGAGAGCCTCCCGGACGTGCTGCCCGCCCTGAAGCGGCTGTCGGCCTCGGGGATGCACATGACGGTGGACGTGCTGGGTGAATCGGTCGCCTCCGCCGATGACGCGACCGAGGCCGCGAACCACTACCTCGAGACCGTCGAGGCGCTGGCGCGCGAGAGGCTCGACGTCAACGTGAGCCTGAAGCTGACCGCCATGGGCCTGGACGTGGACCCGGAGCTGTGCCGGGCGAACGTGGAGCGGATCGCGGCGCGCGTCGCCGAGCTGGACGGATTCGTGCGCATCGACATGGAGGACCACGCGCGCACGGACGTGACGCTGGACATCGCGCGCCGCCTGTTCCGGACCTACGGCAACGTCGGCGTGGTGATCCAGTCCTACCTGCGCCGATCGGCAGCGGACATCGCCTCGCTGTCCTCCGAGGGCATGCGTGTGCGCCTCTGCAAGGGTGCCTACAACGAGCCCGCGAGCGTGGCGTTCGCCTCGAAGGCCGAGGTCGACGAGAGCTACGCACGCCTGATGGAGCAGCTTCTGCGCGCGGGCACGTACCCAGGCCTCGCCACCCACGACGAGGCGCTCATCGTGCGGGCCGTGGAGTTCTGCCGGCGAGAGGGCATCGGGCCGGAGCGGTTCGAGTTCCAGATGCTGTACGGGGTCCGGCGCGACCTCCAGGAGCGCCTGGTCCGCGCGGGCTGGACCGTCCGGGTGTACGTCCCGTTCGGGAGCGAGTGGTACCCATACTTCATGCGCCGGCTCGCCGAGCGTCCGGCCAACCTGCTGTTCGTGCTCCGCAATCTGGTCCGGGAGGGCAGGGGATGACCGACCGCTGGAAGGAACGCTATCGAGCTCGCGTGGTGAGCTGGACCGCGCCGGCCGATGCCAACCGGCGCCGCGCGCTGGCCGGATCGAACCGGACCGGCGTCTCGCAGCTGTACGTCTGGGATCTCGACTCCGGTGAGCTCACCCAGGTCACCGACCGCCCGCAGGGCACCGTGTCCGGCAGCATCTCGTCCGACGGCCACTGGGTCCATTACGTGGAGGACCGCAAGGGCGACGAGATCGGCCACTGGGTGCGCGTCCCCGCCGCCGGCGGCGATCCGGAGGACCTCACCCCCGAGCTGCCGCTCTACACCTCGGACCACCTCGCCTCCAGCCTCGACGGGAAGCTGCTCGCGTTCGGCGCGGCCATGGATGACGGCTTCACGGTCTTCGCGGCGCCCGATCCGGCGGCCGGGCTGGGCGGCGAGGCCAGGCCGCTCTACCGGAGCCAGAGCCTCTGCGACGTCGTGGCATTCGATGCCTCAGGTGAGCTCCTGTACGTGCTCTCCAGCGAGCGGACACGCCGGGCGCGCTACTCCCTGCTGGCGATCGACGTCCGGACCGGCGAGACGGTCGGCGAGCTGTGGGACGGGCCGGAGAGCAGCATCGGCCGCGTCACGCCCTCCCCGATTCCCGGGGACAGCCGGGTGATCGCCACGAGCGACGCCACCGGCGACCGGCGGCCGGTCCTGTGGGACGCGCGCACGGGCGATCGCGTGGACCTGCCGATCCCCGAGGGACCCGGCGAGGTGATCCCGTGGGACTGGTCGCTGGACGGCGGCGAGGTGCTGCTGTGCCGGATCCAGGCCGCGGTCCAGGAGCTGTCGGTGCTGAACCTGGAGTCGGGCGAGGTCCGGCGGCTCGACCATCCGCCGGGCGTCTACGGCTATTTCGGCGAGACGGGCACCTGGTTCGCCGACGCCGGGAACATCGTCGCGCAGTGGCAGGACGCGGCGCATCCGGCGACGGTCGTGCTGCTCGACGCGCAGACGGGCCACCCGGTCCGCGAGCTCCTCCCGCCCACGCCCGTGCCGCCGTCGCGTCCGTGGCACTCGGTGACCTTCGACGTCCAGGGTGGCGTGCCGATCCAGGCATGGCTGGTCACGCCCGAAGGAGCAGGACCCTTCCCGGCCGTCATCGACACGCACGGCGGCCCGGAGTCCGTCTCGATGGAGGCCTTCGCGCCGCGCGCGCAATCGTGGGTCGACCACGGCTTCGCCGTCCTCACGGTGAACTACCGCGGCGGAACCACCTTCGGGCGCGCGTTCAAGGAGTCGATCTGGGGTCATCCGGGCGATCTCGAGGTCCAGGACATGGTCGCCGGCCGCCAGTGGCTGGTCGACCAGCGGATCGCCCGTCCGGACCAGGTCTTCCTGACGGGGTGGTCGTACGGCGGCTTCCTCACGCTCCACGCGCTCGGCACGGCACCGGGGCTCTGGGCGGCCGGCATGGCCGGCGTGGCCGTGGCGGACTGGGTTTCCGAGTACGAGGACGAGAACGACGTCCTGCGTGCGTACGACCGGGCGCTCTTCGCCGGCACGCCCGCGGAGAAGATGGATGCGTATGTGAAAGCCTCGCCGCTCACATACGCCCACCAAGTTGATGCGCCCGCGCTCATCATCCAGGGGCGGAACGACACGCGCTGTCCGGCACGCCAGGTGGAGCTCTACGAGGCCAGGATGCGAGAGCTCGGAAAACCGGTCGAGGTGATCTGGTTCGACGCCGGCCACGCGGCCTCGGCGGATGTCGAGCGCGCCATCGAGCACCAGGGGGCCATGCTCGACTTCGCGCAGCGCGTGCTGGCCGGGCGAGGCGGGAGCGCGCCCCGCGCGTGAGCCGCCTCGGTCACCTTCGGTGGCTGGTGCTCCCGCTGCTCGTCTCCGGAGCGGCGGCGTGCTCGTGGGTGCCGACGCCGTTCCAGCGGATGGCGGCCGACACCGCATCCACGTTCTCCTCTGCGGCAGAGACCCTGCGTCTCGAGCACCCCGACGAGTCCGGCGCCACACGACTGACGCGCGAGTACGCGGAGGCCGCGTTCCAGAACTACGCGGAGCAGATCTCGGGCGTTGCCGGCGATCTGCCGAAGGCCGGCGGGGCGCCGGATCCCGAGCTGAGCGCGGCGCTCGTGCGCCTGGTCGAGACGGGCACGCAGATCGTCGGCGCGCCGTGCCTCGACCCCGGCTGTGACTGGCAGGTCCAGATCCAACAGCTCGAGCTCGCCAGGGATGCGCTCCTCGAGGTGTCCGGGTGAAGATCTCCGACTGGGTCCGGGAGGGCTGCGAGCCGCCGTTCGCCACGATCGAGGACTGGCTGCGCGACCAGCTCGGCCAGGCGTTGCTCGAGGAAGAAGCCACCTATGCGTTGGCGCTCCGGCCCGAGACCGATCGACGCGGCTACGCGGTGCGCATCCTGATCGCGACGGACACGTGCCTGGCAGATTTCACGTGGGAGCGGCCCGCCGCCGTCGAGCGGCGCGGGCTGACGGCCGCGTACTACGCGTGGCACGAGGTGCGCGGCCTCCGGCTCACCGGCACCACCCACCTCGAGCCCGCCACGCTGATGCACCAGTCGCCGGCCTGGGGGCTCCGGTTGGAGGTCCCCGAGCTCTCGGTCGAGAAGGCCGAGGTCCCCGAGGCGATGCTCGAGTTCTGGCACACGTGCATGACGCACGTCGG
>JAXDKU010000040.1:0-17573 GCA_034667005.1 Chloroflexota bacterium | reverse complement strand
CGACCTCCATCGAGTGGGGCGAGAGCACGCCGCCGAACACGCCACCCAGCCAGTTCGCCGCGAACGACCAGGCAGCATCGGGGTCCCCGTAGCGGCCGAGCCGGAACGCCTCGGCGAGCAGCTCGGTAGCGACCACCGCGCCGATCAGCAGCAGGATCGTGAGGCCGTCGCGCGAGAGGGTCAGCCGGCGCGGCCGCAGGATCAGCCGCCGGCCGAGGGCCCAGACGACGGCCCCGAGGACGCTGACCGCGAGGAGGTTCTGGACGGGCATCAGCAGGCGCCAGAGCCAGCCGTCGACCGGCCAGGCGATCGCCGAGTGAACCAGGCCGAATGTGACGCGGTCCGCGGTGCCGACGGTCAGGATCACGAAGCCCCAGAAGATCGCCGCATGCATCAGCCCCGCGTCCAGCTCGCGGAACATCCGGACCTGGATGATCGCGTAGCGGATCAGCGAGTCGAGCCGCCTCTCCGGGTTGTCCGTGACGGTCGCCGGCCGCACCGCGGCGAAGACCCGCAGGTGGCGCGCCATCTGGAGCGCGAACAGAGCGGCCGCGGCCAGAAAGACGAGCGGCACGACGGGATAGAGCGGGATCCGCTCCAGCAGCTCGCTCACGAGTGGCTGTGCCCCTGGTGGTCGTCGCGGGTGTCGTCGGTGTCGCGGCCGCCGGGCCGCGCCGCGGCCGCGTCGTTCGGTTCCGGGTGCTGCGACGTGCGGCCCGCCATCGTCTCCAGTGCATGGTCGATCAGGGGCTCCACCGCGGCCAGCGACTCGAGCGCGGCGCGCGGGCTGCCAGGCACGGCGATGACGAGCGACATGCCGAGCGCACCGGCAAGCGACCGTGACAGGTCAGCCAGGGCGGTCGACTTCCGGCCCTCAGCCCGCATCACCTCGCCGAAGCCCGCGATCGGGTAGTCGAGCACGCGGGCCAGGGCCTGCGGCGTCCGGTCGCGCGGCCCCAGGCCCGTGCCACCGGTGGTGATGACCAGCCGATGATCCGCGGCGGCGCGCTGGACCGCGTCGGCCACGGCGTCCTCCTCGTCCGGGACCACGGCCCGCTCCACGTCCCAGCCCAGCCCGGCCAGCCGGGTGCCGAGGGCCTCGCCGCTCTCGTCCAACCGCGTCCCCGCAGCCACGCCGTCGCTGACCGTCAGCACGAACGCACGCCTCACGTCTCCTCTCGACCTCCCTTGTCCACGTTCGTCCGGTGTCCAGGCTCGTCCGGGCCGGTTCTCAGCGGGCGCGCTTGGGCCCGCGGACACCTGGCTTGAGCCGCGGCGCCGCCGGCTCTGCCGTCGTCTCGCGGTCCGCCGGCCGGTGCCACTCCCCGGACTTGCCCCCGGACTTCTCCAGGAGCCGGATGTGGCGGATCTCGGCGCTGCGGTCCACGCCCTTGACCATGTCATAGATCGTCAGGGCCGCGACGGCGGCCGCCGTCAGGGCCTCCATCTCCACGCCGGTCTGGGACGTCGTGCCGGTGCTCGCCCGCACGCGCAACGCGCTCCCGGCCCGGTCCGGCGTGATCTCGACGCTGATATCGGTGAGCGGCAGCGGGTGGCAGAGCGGGATCAGCTCAGCCGTCCGCTTCGCGCCCATGACCCCAGCCAGCTCGGCGACCGTGAGCACGTCGCCCTTGGGGCCCTGCCCGTCGATGACCAGGCTGAGCGTCTCCTGCTCGACGACGACCATCGCCTCGGCAACAGCGCGGCGGGCCGTCACGGGCTTGGCACCGACGTCGACCATGCGCGGCCGGCCACGCCGGTCGACGTGCGTGAGGCGCCGCCGGTCGCGCCGGGTATCGGGCTCGAAGGCCATCAGCGGTATGCCTCGTCCAAGCGGATGACGTCGACGATCGATCCGGCGGGCTGCGACTCGACCTCTTCGGGGACGATCGCGAGCCCGTCGGCGTTGGCCAGCGCCGACAGAACGTGGGAGCCCTGGCCTCCCGCAAGGCTAGCGGTCCAGCCGTCATCCGTGCTGGAGGTCCTCGCGAGGCGGACCCGCAGGAAGCGCCGGCGACCCGCGGGCCCGGCGAACGGCTCTGCCAGCCGCGCCCGTACGGTCAGCCGGCCCGTGAGGTCCGTGTGCCCCGACATCCGTCGCAAGACGGGCCGGACGAACAGCTCGAACGTCACGAAGCTGCTCACCGGGTTGCCGGGAAGCCCGAACAGGTGCACGACAGTACCGTCGGGCCGCGTCGCCATTGCGTACGCGAGGGGCTTGCCCGGCTGGATCGCCACGCGCCAGATCTGGAGCGTTCCCAGCCGCTCGAACGCCGCCTTGACCAGGTCGTGCGCGCCGACCGAGACGCCGCCCGTCGCGACCACGACGTCCGCCTGCGCGATGGCCGACGCAAGCCGCTCGAGAATGTCCTCGATCCGGTCGGAGGCGACGCCCATGGGGATCACCTCGGCGCCCGCCTCTGCCGCCTGCGCACCGATCGAGACCGAGTTGCTGTCCGGGATCTGCGCCGGCCCGACGGGCTCGCCAGCCGTCACCAGCTCGTCGCCGGTGGCGAGCACGGCGAGGCGCGGTCGACGGTAGGCGCACACCGTGCCGTGTCCCGCGGCGGCGATCACGGCCAGGGCCGCAGGCCCCAGCGCCGTACCTGCCTCGACGAGCCGGTCCCCGTCCTCGAGGTCGCTGCCGCGGCGCCGGACGTGGGCACCGGCCATCACGGCCTGACGGATCGAGACGCGTTCCGGGAGCGCGGCCACGCCCTCCGGGGCATCCGTGTCCTCGACCGGGACCACCGCGTCCGCTCCCTCGGGAAGCATCCCGCCGGTGAGCACGCGCACCGCGGTCCCCTCGCCGACCGAGACGTCCGGCGCGTGCCCGGCCGCGACCTCGCCGACGACCCGCAGCTCGCGCGGATCGGCGTGCGACGCTCCGGCCACGTCCGCGGCCTGGACGGCGAAGCCGTCCATCGCGCTGTTGTCCCACGGCGGCAGGGTGAGTTGCGAGATCACGGGCTCGGCAAGGACGCGTCCGAGCGCATCCCGGAGCGGGACACGCTCGATGGGCAGCGCGGTGACGCCGGCGAGGATGCGATCCCGGGCGTCCTCCAGGCGCAGCAGCGTCATCTCCGGCATGCGGGGCGACGGTTCAGGGATTGGCCGATTGCGAGCGCAGGCGGGCGCGGGCCTGGAGCGCCCGCAGCAGGTCCTCGCGCGTGATCATGCCCAGCAGCCGGCGCGCGTCGTCGACGGCGACGACCGGGAGCGCGGGCACGCCGCTCTGCTCGAAGCGGCTGACCGCCTCCATGATCGGCTGCGGCTCGGTCAGCGTCACGATCGCATCGCCCTGCCGCATCACCTCGCCGACCCGCGTCGTGGTCCACTGGCCACGCGGCACGCGGCGGATCTGGTCCACGTCGATCGTGCCGATCAGCCGGTCGTCCGCGACCACCGCGTAGAAGCCGGACTGCCCGCTCATGAGGTGCTGGTCGGCAAGCGTGTCGAGCGTCAGGTTCGGGGTCACGACCGGCACGTTCGACTCCATGACGTCGCGGACGTGGATGCCCTCCACCAGCCGCTCGAAGGCCGCCTGCCGGTAGCTCAGCGATGCCGCGCGGTTGAGGAACCAGCCGATCAGCACGAGCCAGACGCCATCGATGATCTCGCCCTGGAGCGAGACCAGGAGGCCGGCGAGGATGACCAGCTGCCCCACCGCGCGCCCGATGAGCGACGCGATCCGGGTCGCGCGCATGAAGTCCTTGGTGACGCCCCAGAGGATCGCGCGCAGGATGCGGCCCCCGTCCATGGGGAAGCCCGGGATGAGGTTGAAGGCGGCCAGCGCCAGGTTCGACAGGCCCAGCCAGTTGCAGGTCCAGTAGACGACCGCCGCCTCGGTCCCGTCGGCCCCCTTGACCAGTTGCGCCACGCCCAGGAATGCGGCGCCGAGCACGGCGCTCGAGAGCGGTCCTGCGGCGCTGATCACGCCCTCCGTCATCGCGCTGGACGCCTCCTCCTCCAGCGATGCCGCGCCGCCGAAGATGAACAGCGTGATCTGGCTGACCGAGACGCCGCGGCGCCGCGCGACGAGGGCGTGGGCAAGCTCGTGGGCGAGCACCGATCCGAAGAAGAGGATCGCAACGAGCACGGCCACGATCCAGCGGGGACCGTCCGCCAGGTGCCCACCGAGCTGGCCTCCGCCGACGCTCGCGAGCGACGCCACGAGCAGCGCGAAGATGATGAACCAGCTCGGGTGGATAATGACCCGGATCCCCGCGATCGTGAACAGGCGGAAGCCGCGGCCGATCATGCGGGCGTGCCGCTGGTGCGGCCGCGCGAGCGGGCGAACAGCCACACGGCGACGGCGATGCCGATCGCGAACGCCCCCAGGCCCGCCGCCGCGAGCTCCCAGAACGCGTACGGGTACAGCTGGACCATGTGGCTCGTGGCGTTGTCGAAGGCCCAGTTGCCACCGGGGAAGAAGATCTGGTGGAAGAGCTCGAAGACCGGCTCGAAGGCGAAGAAGCCGACGACCCCGATGACCACCGTGGCGACCGCCAGGCCGGCTGCGCCACGAGCCACGGCGTTCCACCGCCGCCCTCGCAGCAGCGAGACGCCGACGAAGGCGAGCGACAGGACCCCGAGAGCGAGGAAGCCGATCAGCAGCACCCGGGCGTCCCGGAGATGGGCGGCCTCGGCGGCGCTGTAGAAGGGCGCGCCGTCGGGTCCGGGGAAGGCGAACGTTCCCGGGCCGAAGACGAGCTCGCTCACGGTCCGATCCGACAGCGCCGCGGTGCTCGCACGGTCGAGCCGGAGGTACTGCTCACTCGAGGCCGCGTCGAGGCCGGCATGGACGAAGAACGGCGTCAGCAGCGGCAGGATCGCGAGCGCGAGGATGCCCACGGCCGTGGCTACGCTCGTGAGACCGGAGATGGTCGAGGCTCGAGCCGCCGTCGTGGATGCCACGGGGGCTCGTGCGGTGCGGAGGGCCGCCATGCCGGGCATTGTGGCATGCAGCGGAGGTCGACCCGTCGGACCCGGGCCTGCGATCGGCCGGGCTACTCCTCTTCCAGCGTGTGGGCCTGAAGCCACCAGCCCTCGATCATCACGTCGTCCGGCATGGGCTGCTGGAGGAGGTGGGCCGCCTCCTGGAGCCGCAGGCGCAGCAGATCGGCATCGAGGGCGAGGAGATCGGAGAGCCCGATGATCCGTGCCTGCGTGAACAGCGCCTGCTCGCGGGGTCCGAAGCTGGCCAGGTTGAGCAGCAGCGCCTCGTCGCGCCAGTCGTTGACGTCCGTCGTGTCGTAGTTGATCTGGTCGGCCAGCGTCTGGCGCCGCGTGCGCGTCTCGGACACCTCCAGCAGCAGGCCGGTGGTGAAGATCCCCTGGCGCTCCAGTCGAGCGAGGGCCAGCGGCGGCACGCGTTGGAGCATCTCGATCGGCGGCATCAGCCCGGATGATACCGGCGACCGGCCGCCGCGGGTCGCGCCCCTACGCGATGCCCGTTTCCGGTTCCGCGTCGCCGCTGGGCGCGTCACCCCAGATGGTGTAGTGCCAGCCCTTGTCGGCCACGCCCGTGAGCTCGACCATGACGTGCTTGACCTGCGTGTACTCCTCGAACGAGTACGACGACATGTCCTTGCCGAACCCCGACTGCTTGAAGCCGCCGTGCGGCATCTCGCTCGAGATCGGCAGGTGGTCGTTGACCCAGACGCAGCCGAAGTTGAGCGCCCTGCCGGCGCGCATGGCCTTGAAGACGTCCCTCGTCCAGACCGACGAGGCCAGGCCGTACCTCGTGTCGTTGGCCTTCTCCAGGACCTCGTCCTCGGTGTCGAACGGCTGCACGGCGAGCACCGGGCCGAAAATCTCCTTCTGGACGCACTCCGCGTCCTGCTCGAGGTCGGCGATGACCGTCGGCTGGAAGAACGCCCCGCCATCGAGCCCCGGCACGGACGCGCGCTCCCCGCCCGTGACGATGCGCGCGCCCGCCTGCCGCGCTCGCTGGACGAAGCCCTCGACCCGGTTGACCTGGTCCTGGCTGATCAGCGAGCCCATGTCGGTCGACGGATCCATCGGGTCGCCGATGCGCACCGTCTCGACGTAGCCCTTGAGCGCCTCGAGGAACGGCTCGTAGATGCCGCGCTGCACGTAGATCCGCGTGGCGGCGGTGCAATCCTGGCCGGCGTTCACGAAGCCGCCCGCGACGGCACCGCGAGCGGCGGCATCCAGGTCCGCGTCCTCGTAGACGATGAACGGCGCCTTGCCGCCGAGCTCGAGGTGGACCCGCTTGAGATTTCCGGACGCGAGCTCCTGGATCTTCCTGCCGGTGGCCGAGTCGCCCGTGAGCGAGACCAGGTCGACGTCCGGATGGGCCGCGATCGCGGCGCCCACCTCGTCTCCCGGCCCGGTCACGATGTTGAGGACGCCCGCGGGCAGGCCGGCCTCGATGGCCAGCTCGCCGAGCTTCAGCGTGGTCAGGGGCGTGGTCGTCGCCGGCTTGAGGACGACCGAGTTTCCGGCGGCAAGCGCCGGGCCGATCTTCCAGATGGCCATCATCAGCGGGTAGTTCCAGGGCGCGATCTGCCCCACCACGCCGATCGGCTCGCGCCGGACCATGCTGGTGTGGTCGGTGCTGTACTCGGAGGCCGCCTTGCCCTCCAGGTGGCGGACGGCGGTGGCAAAGAAGCGCAGGTTGTCCGCCGCGAACGGGATGTCCGACTCGCGTCGCAGCTTGATCGCCGTCCCCGTCTGGGCGGTTTCCAGCTCGGCCAGCTCGGGCGTGTGCTCGTCGATCAGGTCGGCGAGCCTGTTGAGGATCGCGACGCGCTCCGGGATCCAGAGGTTGCGCCAGCGGCCGTCACGGAAGGATTCGCGCGCGGCGCGGACCGCACGATCCACGTCCGCCGACGTTCCCCTGGGCACCCGCCCCACGAGCTCGCCGGTGGCGGGGCTCTTGACGTCCACCCAGTCGCCGCTCACCGATTCGACCCATTCGCCGCCGATCAGCATCCTGAGCTCGCTTACGGTTGCGATCACCATTGCCGCGCGCTCCTGTCGAATTTCGTGGGCGTTCCCTCTTCAGGGTTCGATATTCGCACTCATGGCAAGCGCGACTCCTCGCCGCGGCCGGCGCGAGCTAGCGCTCCAGCGACGCGTCGAGGGTGATCTCCACGTTGCCGGCCAGCGCGCGCGAGATGGGGCAGCCGACCTTGGCGGCCTCGACGGCCAGCCGGAACGTCTCCTCGTCCACGTTCGGAACGCGCGCGCGGAGCGTCAGCTCGCTGCTGATCACGGTCCAGCCCGCGTCGCGCTTGTCGCCGGTGACCTTCGCCGTCACCTCGGACATCTCCACCGGGAAGCCGGCCTTGGCCAGGTTGTTGGAGGACGCCATCGCGAAGCAGGACGCGTGGGCCGCCGCGAGCAGCTCCTCCGGGCTGGTCTTGCCCTCGGCCGCCTCCGTTCGAGCCCGCCAGGTCGTCTCGAGCCCGTCGAAGAGCCCGCTTGCCACACCCACCGTTCCGTTGCCGGTGGGCAGATCGCCGCTCCAGGTTGCGTGTGCTTCTCGAACCAGTGCCATGGGTCGCTGTGCCTCGGCGCGTGGGGATTCTGTCAGTCAGATCGTCCCACAGTCCTCAGCCCCGGGGGTTGAAGCGCCACAGACAGCGGGCGACGGCGAGGCGCACGCCGCGTCACGGGCGCGGCCGCCGAGACTGTCCGTTCGTGGTTCTCGCGGATCAGCCCCGCGACCGAGGCTTCCTCGACCGGCTTCCCCAGCAGAAAGCCCTGAACGGCATCGCAGCCGATCTCCCGCATCCGTTCGAGCTGCGCCGGGGTCTCGATCCCCTCGGCGATCAGGCGTAGGCCCAGCGCCTGCCCGAGCTGCACGACCGCCGCAGCCATCTTCTCGTCGCCTCGCTCGATCAGAGAACGGTCGATCTTGAGCTCCTGCACCGGCAGGCCGCCAACGCGCGACAGCGAGGAGAACCCCGTACCGAAGTCGTCGATCGAGATCCGCACGCCCCAGCCGCGCAGCGTATTGAGCCTCTCCGAAGCGAATTCGGGGTCATCGATGGCGACCTCCGTCAGCTCCAGCGTCAACAAGCGTGGATCGAGCCCTGCCGCGTCGAGGGCCGTTCGCACGTCCGCCACGATGCCGGGCGCCGCCAACTGAACCGGTGACAGGTTGACGCTGACGCCGATCGGCGAACGGCTGAGGGCCTGCCACGCGGCGGCATGGGCACACGCCTCACGCAGGACCCATCTGCCAATCGGGACGATGGCACCCGAGCTCTCCGCGAGGGAGATGAACTCCATCGGCGCAATGAGGCCGAGGGTGGGATGGAACCAGCGGAGGAGCGCCTCGAAGCCCTGGATCTCGCCGGTCTCCAAGGCCAGGATCGGCTGGAAGAACAGCCGCAGCTGATCCTCCTCGAGGACGCGCGCGAGATCCCTCCGGATCGCCAGCGCCCGCAATGCGTCTTCGTACAGGCCCTGGCTGAACAGCTCCGAGCGACTCTTTCCGAGGGCCTTTGCGCGATACATGGCCAGGTCCGCGTCGCGGACGAGCGACGTCCCGGTCGCGCCTTCCGTGCCAAGCGCGATCCCGATGCTGGCCGTGGGTTGCACGGTCTGTCCGAACACGACGGTCGGCCCGCCGATGGCGGCGAGCGTGCGCCGGGCGAAGCCGGTGGCGGCAAGCTCGGACGGGCAGTCCCGCAACAGCACGGCGAACTCGTCGCCGCCGAGACGGCCGACCTCGTCACCCTCTCGCAATGAGCGGCGCAACCGGCGGCTGATGACCCGGAGGACGGCGTCGCCCGTCGCGTGCCCGTGCGCATCGTTGACGCTCTTGAAGTCGTCCAGATCGATGAAGAGCACCGCCGTGCCGAGGGGGTCGAGGGCGACGGCCGTGGAAACCGCTTCGAGGAATCCGCGTCGATTCGGGAGCTCCGTCAACGGGTCCTCGACGGCCTGTCTGCGAAGTGTGTTCTGAAGCCGGCTGCGCTCCTCGAGCAGCAGTTGCTGGCCGTGCACGATGCCAGCGAGCCGCACGACGATGAGAACGAACATCACGCCAGAGAGCACCGCGACCGGCATCGGATCGACGCGTATGACCAGGGTCTCGTGCGCGGCGATGAGCGCGGGTCCGATCGCGGCTGTCGCTGCGAGCAGGGCGAGTCGTCGTCGTGTGAGGACTGCCGGGACCGCCGATTGCCGGATGGGGTTTCCAACGGACGGGTGCAGTGCCGCGGCGCCCCACAGCGCGTACCCCAGGAGCCAGCCGAGGTCCAGGATCCCGCCGGTGTACGACCCCGCGACCGACTGGAGCGCGTACACGACATCCGAGGCGAGGAAGAAGCCAAGCGCCGCAGCGATGATGTTGACGCTCGGCGGACGTTCGGCACTCGACATCAGCAGTCGCAGGACCAATGCCAGCAGGACCAGATCCATGGCGGGGTACGCGAGCGCGACGCCCATCATCTCGACGCTTGCCACAGCGTCCAGCGACGGGGCGATGACCAGGGACCAGAGAACCAGGCCACCCCCGACCACGAAGACTGCGGTGTCGAGCAGTGCTCCGCGCCCGCCGCCGCTCCGGCGAAAGATCAGGAAGATGCCGACGGCAATCGCTGCGTAGCCGGCCAGGTAGGACGCGTCCGCCCACGACGGGAAACCGATGGTGCCGTCCCGGTCCAGCCACGTGTAGACGACGTCGCCTGCCGCGAGCAGCGCGATGCCTGCCGCGAGCAGCAGCCACGGAGCGGGTTTGGCCGGCCGGTGACGGTAGAGGCCGAGGAGAATCGCAGCGGCGGACGACAGGGCGAATCCGTCGTAGAGCGCTGAACTGAGGTCCACATCCTGGACCCACAGGTACGCGACCGCGAGGGCGCTCCAACTGACGAGCCACACCGCCCAGAGGGACACGCGCGGACCCGGACCGGCCGTCACGGACATTCCGGCGGCGGGAGCCGTGACCGGTGCTCGCGTGACCGGATCGCGTGGTGGATTGACAGGGATTCCATCGGGCGAACTCATTTCGTGCATAGCCTGCCCGCATCGCTGCGCTCCCGTCCTCCAACCTTCGGTACGGGGTGGCAGACGCAGCTCGCCTTGAACCGGACGAGGCGAAACGGCCTTGGCTGCCGAGGCTGGCGGCCCGTTACCCGCGGGCCACGACCTCCGGCCCGAGCGTCCGCACGAGCTCCCATGCCCGGGCGACGTGGCGCCGCTCGGAGTGCAGGTTGCCGATCGCGATGCGCAGCGCGAAGCGCCCCGACAGGCGCGTGTGCGAGAGGAAGACCTCACCGGTCTCGTTGATCCGGGCGAGCAACGCCTCGTTCACTGCATCCAGCCTCGCCGCGACCGCGGGCTCCGATTCGCGCCCCAGGAGGTCGCCGGGCCGCCAGCGGAAGCAGACGGTCGAGAAGGGCGCCGGCGCGAGGCGCTCGGCGTCCGGCTCGGCGTCCACCCAGCGCGCCAGCTCCTGTGCCCACTCGATGTGCTCCGCCACCCGTGCGCGCAGGCCCGCAAACCCGAAGTAGCGGAGCAGCATCCACATCTTCAGCGCCCGGAAGCGCCGGCCCAGCTGGGGCGTGTACTCGTTGTAGTCGCGGCCGGACTCGGCGCCGCCGGTGGTGCGCAGGTACTCCGGCACCAGGCTGAACGCCGAGCGGATCGTCTCCATGCGCCGCGAGAGCAGCAGCGAGCAGTCGATCGGCGTGAAGAGCCACTTGTGCGGATTCATCACGATCGAATCGGCACGCTCCCAGCCGCGGAAGCGATGGCGCTGCTCGGGGATGATGGCGGCCGCTCCGGCATACGCGGCATCGACGTGGAGCCAGATCCCCTCTCGCTCCGCCACGTTCGCAGTGGCGTCGGTGGGGTCCACCGACGTCGAGCTCGTCGTGCCGATCGTTGCGACGACCGCGCACGGCCGCCAGCCCGCGGCCCGGTCCTCCGCGATGGCCGCGTCCAACGCGGCGACCTCCATCTCGTAGCGGTGGTTGACCGGGATGCGGCGCACGCCTGTCCGCCCGAGGCCGAGCGTCATGGCCGCCTTCTCGATCGAGCTGTGCGCCTCGGCGGATGCGTAGATGCGCATGCGCGGCTGCTCACCCAACCCATCGGCCGCGACGTCCATGACCGTCTGCCGTGCCGCGGCAAGCGCGATCAGGCTCGAGGTCGAGGCGGTGTCGGTGAACAGGCCGTCGAAGTCGGCGGGCAGCCCCAGTCCGTCGCGCAGCCAGCCGACCGTGATCTGCTCGAGCTCGGTCGCCACGGGGGACGTCCGCCAGAGCATCGCGTTGCCGACGAGCGTGGCCATGAGCATCTCCCCGAGGATGCCCGGGGCCGATGCCGTGCTCGGGAAATAGGCCATGAAACCGGGGTGCTGCCAGTGGGTGACGTTCGGCTCCACGAGCGTGCGGTAGTCGGCAAGGATCCGCCCGATCGGCTCGGGAGTCTCCGGTGGTGGCGCGGCCAGGGCCTCCTGAAGCTGTCCAGGCGTGACCTGGGGCAGCACCGGGTATCCCTCGACTCTTGCCAGGTAGCCGGCCATCAGCTCCACGACGGCATGCGCCGCCTCGCGGAAGAGCTCGACCGGCATGTCGCCGTGCGCGGAGGTCTGCCCAGGATCGAGCGGCGCAGGTTCTCCGAGGTCGGCCGGTCCGTCCGTGCGGTCCACGACCCGATCATGCCCCACCGGGCTGCCCTGCGGAGCCGGTGGCCGCGCCGTTCCCCGGTACGGACTGTCACGCGGCTGCCACCTGCCAGCCCCCTCCGGATAGCCCAGCCACGAGGTCCGGGAGACGAGACTGGAAGGCAACCGGGGGGCGACTGTTCTCCGGCAAACGCGACTCATCCCGCAAGCGGAGGTTTCGAATGACCGAAGAGCGAATCGAAGGCCGGTGGGACCAGGCCAAGGGCAAGGTCAAGGAGGAAGTCGGCGACGCGACCGACGACCGCCAGACCGAGATGGAAGGCAAGTGGGACCAGGCCAAGGGCAAGGTCGAGGAAGGCATTGGCGAGGTCAAGGACTCGTGGGAGAACCGCGACCGCTGACCTCCCCCGGGCAGTCCTGAACGGCCCAACCAGTGACCATGATGCGGCGGTCGCCTCGCAAGGGGCGGCCGCCGCTCTTTGTTGTCGGCATCGCTCGCAAGCGACCGGGACCTATGGGTCGGGGCGGAACTGCGGCGCGGCGCGTACGGTGTTGACTAATGGTAGACATGGCAGCCGGAGTCCACGCGGGCGCAAACAGACCGTCCACGGTCGCCCGTGCAGTGGCCCTGGCCACTGGACACACGAGGTTCCGGTTCGGGCGCCGGCACCGCCAGCTCCTGGGGCTCGTGGCCGTCGTCGTTCTGCTCAGCCCGTACGTGGGCGCGATGGTCCTCACCGCCAGCGCGCCGGGTCCCCTCCACCACCTCGGCTACCTGCCGATCCTGCTGGCCGCGTACGTCTTCGGCATTCGCGGCGGCCTTGCCGTCGCCATCGTGCCGGCGCTCCTCTCGGGCCCGTATCCGTTCCCGGTCCAGCCGCATCCCGAGCTCTGGACCGATGTGGAGGGTCGCTGGATCCGCGCCTGCATGTTCATGCTCGTGGGCGGTCTGACCGGGCTGCTCTTCGACCGCATGCGCCTCGCGGTGAGTGGGTGGAGGACCGAGGCGATCTCCGTCGCCGAGCGCGAGCACGAGGGCATGATCGCGCTGGCTCGCGGAGCGGAGGCGAAGGACAGCGACACCGGAGACCACATCCTGCGCGTCCAGCTGGTGGCCGAGCGGCTGGCCGCGGCCACGGGGATGGCACCACCCACCGCGCATGCCCTCGGGCTCGCCGCGATGCTCCACGACGTCGGCAAGCTGCACGTTCCTGACCGGATCCTGCTCAAGCCGGGTCCGCTGGACTCAGACGAGTGGGTGATCATGCGACTCCACTCCATCTGGGGAGAAGAGATCCTGGGGACCGGCCCGGGGTTCCGGACGGCCCGGCAGATCGCCCGCTGGCATCACGAGAACTTCGACGGCTCCGGGTATCCCGACCACTTGCGCCGGGAGCACATCCCGCTGGAGGCCCGCATCGTCCGCGTCGCGGACTCGTTCGACGCCATGACGCACACCCGCCCCTACCAGGAGGCGCAGGACCTCGAATGGGCACTCACGGAGCTCAAGCGGTGCGCCGGGCGTGATTTCGACCCGGAGCTGGTCCGCCTGCTGATCCAGATCGTGGAACGCGACTCGGCCTTCGCCCGTGCGCTCGTCCAGGCCGACCTGCGCGAGCTGCACCCGGAGCACCGCCGCTTCTCCGCTCCGCTCCCCGGCCCGGACTCCGAGGCGCAGCAGCAACTGTCGCTCTAGCCGTCTCGAGCGGGCGCGCGGGACATCCGTCCGCCCCACACCACGGTCGTCATGCCGCCGCAACATCTGGCAGGCCCCCGGTGCTGGATTGGAGATCGGCACTGCCGGTACCGTGGGCGACCTGACCGGAGCCATCGGAGTACATGGCTCCGGTCTTCCATGTGTTGCGACCCGTCAAGACAAATGGACCCGGTCGGCCGGACAAATGGGCCGCAGGCGCACCGCGCGTGGCGTGGGAGGCTCAGCCCGCTGAGCCGCCCGAGGAACGCCGCATGCCTGTCTCCGAGTCATGGTCCCAAGCCATCCGGCGTGCCTGCTGGCCGATCGCGATCTCGCTGGTGCTCACGGCGTGCGGGAACGCGTCGGCCGAGCCGGCGGCAACACCCACCGCGGCGCCAGCGGCCTCGCCGAGCGCCGGGCCCAGCGGCCAGCTCGCCCAGCCGTCCCCGGATGCGAGCCCCGACGCCCTGACGATCGCGACGCGGTCGCTCCAGTCGCTCGCATCCGTGCACTCGCTCCACGCCGATGTCGCGCTGTCGGGCTCGGCGCGGGGAGACATCCTGCACCTGGGCACGACTGCGGCCGTCCTGAACCTGGATCGTGCGAGCGTCGTCGTGGACATCGACTTCGACGGCCAGCGTAGCCACGTCTTCCTGAAGGCCCCCACGCTCGGGGGGATGACGACCGAGACGACCACGATCGGTTCCGGCGTCTGGGCGAGGACGTCCGCAGGCGGAGCGCTCTGGTTCAAGACCACGAACCCGGCATCCGGCACGGACTCGCTCGCGGCCCAGCTCCGCGACATGGCGACAGCGCTGGACGCCCCCGGGCTGAAGCCCACCTGGGTCGGTGCCGAGGCCTGCGGTGTCGACACCTGCGACCACGTCCGGTTCACTGGTCCGCTGCTGCCGGCCGAGGACGACCCCGTGGGGCTGCGGGCGGATCTCTGGGCCAACCGCTCGGACGACCATCCGGTCCGCGCTCGAATCGCCCTCGAGTCCGAGCGAACCGACGAGCATGCGGCGCTATCGTTCAGCGCGGACTTTGCGTTCTCCGCATTCGGCGCGCCGGTGGACATCGATCCACCTGCCGACGCGGACACTGTGACGCCACTTCGCCCCATGCCCAACGGGTCGCTTCGTCGTCGGCCGCGACCATGGCGGCGGCATCAGCGGCTTCAAGTGCATCTAGGGTCACCTGATCGTCGGCTAGTACGGGCGTCTCCATCGGTCGAATCTACGCCTGCCGTATCGCTCCGGCGAGCGACTTTCCGCGCGGACTGTCCGGCCGACCACGGCGCGAAATCTACGCTGCCCGAGCCCTCCACGGACGGACCCAGCACTGCCGCCGGCGCCCGCCCGCCGCCCGTCTCACCTGGCGGCGTAGGCCATGGAAAGAGCCGCGAGGCCGAAGGACAGGATCCCGACCGCGTTGTCGAAGAGCTCCGCGACCGTGTTGCCGCCGACGGTTCGGAGCTCGACCATCTGGAAACCGGCGTACGCGAAGATCGCCGCAGCGACGATAGCCAGGAGGGCGCCGGCGACGCGCCGCGCGCCGCTAGCGTCGCCCTCGAAGATCACGATCAACGACTCTCCGGTCCATGCCTGGGAAATGGGGCGGCCGTACTTGCCGCCCGAGATGGCGGCGCGGAGCGCCATGACTGCGCTGTCGGGTGGCCCCTGAAAGGTGATCGCGGTCATCGCGCTGACCTCCGTGCGGAATCGCTGGGCTGCGAGGCGGCCAATCTACGCTGGCGAGTTTCCGCGCGGCAATTCGCGTGCTACAACAGCTAAGTGATCAGTGGCACGCAGGACGCCGAAACGACCCGCGTCCTCGCTGAAGTGCTCAGCAACGTGGAGGCGTTTCCTGCGCGCAGTCGACCGATGATGGCCGGCCCTCGGCCCGGTTCCGTAGGCGCGGCCGACATGGCTCTGTCTTCGGGACGCGAGGTATGGCCGCTTGCGTCGACGTCGTGGGCAGTCGCGTTCGATCACGCCTACACCTGGCTGGCCCTGGTCACGCGCGCGGAGTTGCAGCCGTCTTGGACGCACTACACGCTGGCCCGCGCGATTCTGGAGGGGTCGGCAACGACGCTGTGGTTGCTCGATGACGCGCTCACCTCGGTCGAGCGCCGCGATCGCGCGGTGAACTTCCAGCTTTTGGACCTGCAGCATCGCGCCACATACGAGAAGGCACCAGGGGCCGTAGTTCCGGCCCTTGGCCCCAAGGGCAAGCCAGGCGACAAACGGCGGGATGACCTACGGGCGGAAATGAAGCGGCTGGGCATCCTCGTGGAGACGCCGACGGGACCCACGCGTCGGTGCGAGGAAACGCTCCGGCTGGGATGGCTGTACCAGCTCCTCAGCGCATACGCACACGGCCAGCAGTGGTCCTCTGTCCGCGGAACGCCCGAGGGAATTGGGGCCATCCCCAATCGGAGAGGCATCTACGCGGTGGCGGTGAGCGCCGACGACCAGATGACCCGCCGGGCCGTGACGGAGTCAGTTGGCGCACTTGAAACTGCGCTCGCCCGCCTCGAGAAGTACACCGGCTATCGCTAACCGCGAGGCCATGCGCCGACTTGCCGCGCGGAAAGGGGTCAGGGACCGTGCGTCTCCAGGGACAGCGCGATCTCGCGATCGAGGTTTCGCAGCAGGCCGCCAGTCTGTCCGGTCAGGACGTCGCGTACGGCGCGCTCCACGCCGGCCTGCGAGATTCCCGCCGGCAGCCCGCGGCCGTCGAACTCCACCCGGTGCGTGATCGTGACGTCGCGGCGCCCGTAGGAGCTCACGGATCCGCCCACCGCGGCAGCGTAGGCAGCAGGCGCGCGGGATCCCCTCATGGCCGCCGCCAGGGCCCGCACGGACTCGTTCGAGACGATGTTGCCGGCGCCGCCGGCGAAGAGCTCCGGGCCGTGCTCCCCGACCCAGTAAGCGGTGCCCGCCTCGGTCGGGCCACCGGCGGCACGGTGCGGGGCGGCTGGTAGTTGGGCATAGAGCTTCGCGAGCTCCTGGTAGGCACGCGATCGCGCGCCGTCCGTGCCTGACAGGACGTCGATCAGCCAGGCCATCACCTTGCCCGTGTCGATCGCCTTGCCCTGGAGCCGGCCGAGGTCCGTGACCATCGTCGACACGTTCGTGGCCACCTGGTTCTTCACGAACTCGCTGTCGGACTTGGCGCCCTTGCGCATCTGGCGGCCGATCTCGCGTGAGATCTCGGCCTGCGCGCTGGCCAGCCTGTCGCCGTGCTGGATCGTCCAGCGGAGGTCGCGCTGCGCCTGGTTCACGTCGTCGCGGACGTCCTGGAGCATGGACTTCGCCCCGACGGCCACGCGGCCGAGGTCGGCGACGATCGCGTCCGCCTTGCGGTCCGTGACGGTGGCCAGGTCTGCGATCGAATGCTTGACGTCGACCGCCGCGCCGCCCACCCCGTGCGCGGTGTCCCAGGCCGCGCGGCCCATGCCTGGCAACGCCCCGGATGCCAGCGCCTCGAGGTTGTGCCGAATCTCCTCGTAGGTCAGGCCCGCCTCGATGCCGGTCTGCACGAAGTGATCGAGGGCCTGCCCGGTCAAGCCGAACTCGTCGCCGACGTCCTGGAGCGAGTTGGCCCACGCGCCGGCGTGATTGCCGAGCAGGCTGTAGAGGTCGTCCATGTGCTCGAGCAGCGCGATGCGCCCGACCCACGTCTGGTCCCCGCTCGTGGTCACGGCGATCGTGCCCCGCTCCGCGTCGCCGGCGTCTCTGACGGCGGCCGCCGTCGCCCGCCACTGCGCCTCGAGCTCACCGGCGGGCCCGATGGCGTCCTGCGTCCTCGAGACAAGATCGAGCAGCGTGTCGGTCACGGCCTCGAACGCCGGCGCCACGAAGCCGCCGACGGTTTCGCCGAGCTCGCCGAGCGCGATGTCGAGGCTCTGAGCCCGGCCCTCGGCGGTCCGGCCGTAGGCATCAGCCTGGCCACCTCGGCATCGTTTCGCGGATCCTCGGCCACGCCAATCTCGCGACCACGGCCGACGTGTACGCGCACCTGACGCGCGGCATGCAGCAGCAGGCGGCCGATCGCATGGACTCGATCCTCAGCCAGACGGGGACCCGGTAGGGGTCAACTTGGGGGTCAAGGCCCGAAGGGAACGGCCCCCGGCGACGATGCCGAGGGCCGTTTTCACGCTCAGAGAGCTGGTCGGGGCGAGACGATTCGAACGTCCGACCTCCTGAACCCCATTCAGGTGCGCTACCAGGCTGCGCCACGCCCCGACTGAGCGGAATCCTA
>JAXDKU010000039.1:0-16007 GCA_034667005.1 Chloroflexota bacterium | reverse complement strand
GGGACCGGCATCTCGTGGCCGGAGAAGGGCCACGCGCCGCATCTCACCGTGGCCCGACGGGCGCCGCGTGGCCTCATCGCAACGCTGCGCCTCGCCGACGCCGTGCCGCCGGTGGCCTGGACGTGCGACCGCATCGTCCTGTTTCGCAGCCACCTCGGCGCCGTCGGTCCGCAGTACGAGGTCCTGCACGAGTCGCGGCTGACCCGGGGAGCTGTGTAGCTCCGTCACGCCACCGGCGTTGTACGCTCAGGCCGTGGAGGGAGTCGAGCGCACGTGATTTGCCAGAACTGCGGGACCGAGAACCGGGCGGGGCGTCGGTTCTGCGCGGAATGCGCGACCCCATTGGCGGTCAGCTGCCCGAGCTGCGGCGCACCCAACGACCCCAGCGACAAGTTCTGTGGCGATTGCGCCGCGCCGCTGGCCGGCGTCACGCCGGCGGCCGCACCAGCAACGGCTTCGTCTGCGTCGGCAGCCTCGTGGACACAGGGCGAGGCGGCAGCGTCCAGGCCCACAGCGGAACGGCGGCTCGTGACGATCGTCTTCGCCGATCTGGTTGGCTTCACGCCGTTCGCCGAGGAACGCGACGCAGAGGACGTCAGGGAGAAGCTGACCGAGTACTTCGACCTTTCGCGGCTGGTCATCGAACGCTACGGCGGAACGATCGAGAAGTTCATCGGCGATGCCGTGATGGCCGTCTGGGGCGCGCCGGTAGCCCGCGAGGACGACGCCGAGCGCGCGGTCCGTGCGGCGCTCGACCTGGTCGACGCGGTGCGCAGTCTGGGGCCTTCCATGCAGGCGCGAGCCGGAGTGCTCACCGGTGAGGCGGCCGTGACGCTCGGTGCCGTGGGACAGGGCATGGTCGCGGGGGATCTCGTCAACACCGCGTCGCGGCTCCAGAGCGCCGCGCCAGCCGGATGGGTGCTGGTGGGCGAGGCGACCCACCGAGCGGCAAGCGGCTCAATCGTCTTCGAGGAGGCCGGTGAGCAGGCCTTGAAGGGGAAGTCCGCTCCGGTCCGGGCGTGGCGGGCAGCGCGGGTCGTCGCCGAGATCGGTGGCCGCAATCGCTCGGAGAAGCTCGAGGCGCCGTTCGTCGGCCGGGAAGAGGAGCTGCGGCTCCTCAAGGACCTCCTTCACGCGACCGGACGTGACCGCAGGGCTCGGCTCGTCTCGGTGACCGGGCAGGCCGGCATCGGCAAGAGCCGCCTGTCGTGGGAGTTCCTCAAGTACATCGACGGCCTCATCGAGACGGTCTGGTGGCACAGCGGCCGCTCGCCCGCCTATGGAGACGGCATCACCTTCTGGGCGCTCGGCGAGATGGTGCGCAGCCGCGCCGGCCTCGTCGAGGGCGACGATGAGCCAACGACGCGCGCGAAGGTGGCCGAGATGCTGGCCCGGTGGGTCCCGGACGAGGACGAGCGTCGCTGGATCGAGCCGGCAATGCTGGCGCTCCTTGGCTCCGGCACGGTGCCGCCGGCCTCCGCTGGCTCACTGTTCGCCGCCTGGCGCACGTTCTTCGAGCGCATCGCGCAGCAGGGGACCGTGCTGATGGTCTTCGAGGACCTCCAGTGGGCAGACTCCGGCCTCCTCGACTTCATCGACCATCTGCTGGAATGGTCGAAGGGCGTGCCGGTCCTGATCGTGACGCTGGCCCGGCCCGAGCTTCTGGAGCGGCGGCTCGACTGGGGCGCGGGCAAGCGCAACTTCGTGTCGGTCTCGCTCGAGCCTCTCACCGAGCCGCAGATGCGCGAGCTGCTCGCGGGCCTGGTTCCCGGCCTCCCGGACTCCGCCGCGCGGTTGATCGCCAGCCGCTCGGATGGCATCCCGCTCTACGCGGTCGAGACGGTGCGCATGCTCGTGGGCCAGGGCCTTCTGCGCGAGGAAGGTGGCGTCTTCATGCCTGCAGGCGACCTGAAGCAGGTCGCCGTCCCCGAGACGCTGGCCGCGCTGGTGGCAGCCCGACTGGACGGGCTCGAGCCGGCCGATCGCGGTCTCCTCCAGGACGCCTCGGTCCTGGGACAGTCGTTCTCCGCTTCCGCCCTGTCGGCCATCTCCCGGCTGTCGGTCCCCGAGATCGAGGCACATCTGCATGGCATGGTCCGGCGCGACCTGCTGACCGCGGTCGTCGACCCGCGCTCCCCCGAACGCGGGCAGTACGTCTTCGTCCAGGGCCTCATTCGCGAGGTGGCCTACGGGACGCTCGCGCGCCGGGATCGGAAGGCGCGGCACCTGGCCGCGGCGCGGTGGTTCGAGTCGCTCGGAGACGACACGCTGGCGGGGGCGCTCGCCACGCAGTACGTCGCGGCGCACCGGTCCGCGGAAGCCGGGCCCGAAGCTGAGGCGCTCGCGGCACAGGCCCGTGTCGCGTTGCGGGGTGCCGCCGAGCGCGCCGCCTCCCTGGGCTCCTATGCGCAGGCTGTGGCACTGCTCGAGGAGGCACTCTCCGTCACCGACGACGTGGCCGAGCAGGCCGAGTTCCACGAGCGGGCGGGCGTGGCCGCGTCGACCGATGCGGACCCGGCGACTGCCGACCGCCATCTCCTCCGTGCGCTCGAGCTGAGACGCGAATCAGGCGATCGCGTCGGCATCGCCCGGGTTGCCACCGCGCTCGGTCGTGCGCGCAATGACGTTGCGCAAGCCGACCGCGCCCTGGAGATCCTGGGGCCGGTCGCCGAAGAATCGCGGGATCTGATGCCCGATCCGGCGGTCATCCAGCTCGGGGCGCAATTGGCCCGCTCGCAAATGCTCCTCAACCGCGGCGCCGAGGCATTGGTCACCTCCGAGCGCGTCCTGGAGGCCGCCGAGCATGCCGACCTCGTTGCCGTCATCGCGGACGTGATGATCACGCGCGGAACCACGTTGAACCAGCTCCAGCGGACACGCGAGGGATCGGGGCTGATCAGGGTCGGCGCGGCGCTGGCGGAGCAGTACGGCCTGTCCGGCGTGCAACTGCGGGGACTCAACAATCTCGCCAGCGTGCTCTCGGAAACCGATCCCGTCGCGGCGCTGGGCGTGGGCAAGGCTGCGCTGCAATTGGCGCGCCGCCTCGGTCTGCGCGGTCAGGTCGTGCGATCCGTCGGGGCAGCCGGTTACGCCGCCACGGTTGCCGGCGAGTGGGACTGGTCGATCCGCGAAACCGAGGGCGAGCTCGCGGACCTCTCCGAGCCGGCGCTTCGAGCGCTGCTCCTGTACGGGCTGATCCCGTTGCTGGCGTACCGCGACGAGCCGTACCTGGAGCAGCTGACAGAGTTCATGACGATCCGCGGCCCAGAAGGCGACAGCGTCATGGCAACACAGCCGTATGACATGCGGGCATTGGTCGAGCTCGCTCGCGGCAACCTCGAGAGCTCCGCCTCGAACGCCCTGACGAGCCACCGCATGGAGTCCTTCCCGATCATCCTGACGCAGGCAGCGCGGGCCAGGACCTGGCTGCACGACGCAGCCGGGCTCCAAGAGGTGCTCGACGAGCTTGAAGCGAGCGGAGCACAGGCCGCGATGTTCCAGGCCGAGCGGATCTCCATCCGGGCGGCGCTGGCTGCGATGGCGGGAGATACCCAGGTCTCGCTCCGCCTGTACGCCGATGCGCTCGCGGCATGGCAGGCCGCCGGGCTCGTCTTCGACGAAGCGCTGACCGGGGTCGACATGGCGGTGGTGCTGGATCCGTCGATCCCCGAGGTGGCAGCCGCCGCCGAGCGATCCCGGGCCATCCTGGAACGCCTCAAGGCGAAGGCCCTCCTCAGTCGACTCGACGCGGCCGTCTCGCGGCCTCGCCCGCCAGCTCGTGAGCACTCGCCGGCGCCTGTGACCGGCGAGGTCCAGGAGGGCGTTGACGCGCTGGCGGCACAACCCTAGAGTCCGAGGACAACCGAACAACGGGCAGTGACCGGGACGAGTACCCGTCGCGCGGCCGGCAGAGAGACCCGGCGGCTGGTGGAAGCCGGGGCGGCACCGATGGCGAATGGACCCGTGAGCCCAGGGCTTGAGTGCGGATCGCGCCACCGGCAGACCGGGGCGTAACCGAAGACGGGTGGTACCGCGGAAGGACCGGCCTTTCGTCCCGGCAGGACTGAAGGCCGGTCACGTGATTCCGGCACCGCGACGTTGCCGACAAGCAGGGCCAGGAGGACCGTCACAGATGGCGCTGAAGCAGACCAAGTTCGTACTGGCGGAGGACCGGATCCCCCGCAGCTACTACAACATCGCAGCCGACCTGCCGACTCCTGCGCCGCCCGTGCTCCATCCCGGCACCGGGCAGCCCATCGGCCCGGCCGACCTGGCGCCGCTCTTCCCGATGGAGCTGATCAAGCAGGTCGTCAGCACTGAGCGCGAGATCGAGATCCCCGATCCGGTGCGGCAGGCCTACGCGCTGTACCGGCCCTCGCCGCTGTTCCGCGCGCACCGGCTCGAGGCCGCGCTCGATACGCCGGCGCACATCTATTACAAGTACGAGGGCGGCAGCCCGTCGGGAAGCCACAAGCCGAACACGGCGATCGCACAGGCCTTCTACAACAAGCAGGAGGGTGTCACGCGCCTGGCGACCGAGACCGGCGCCGGTCAGTGGGGCTCCGCCCTCGCGTTCGCGGGCGCGATGTTCGGGCTCGAGGTCAAGGTGTACATGGTCCGGGCGAGCTACGACCAGAAGCCGTACCGGCGGATCCTCATGGAGACCTACGGCGCCGAGGTGGTGCCCAGCCCGAGCTTCGACACCGAGTACGGCAAGAAGGTGCTGGCCGCGAACCCGGACCACACCGGCTCGCTCGGCGTCGCGATCAGCGAGGCGATCGAGGACACGGTCACGCATCCGGGCACCAAGTACTCGCTTGGCTCCGTCTTCGATTTCGTGCTGCTCCACCAGACCGTCATCGGCCTCGAGTCGATCGAGCAGATGGCCATGGCCGGCGAGGAGCCGGACGTGATCGTGGGCTGCGCGGGCGGCGGATCGAACTTCGCCGGGCTCTCGTTCCCGTGGCTCGGACGGTCGTTCCGTGACGGCAAGAAGTACCGGGTCATCGCCGTCGAGCCGGAGGCCGCGCCGTCACTGACCCGTGGCGAGTACCGCTACGACTTCGGCGACACGGCCCAGATGACGCCGCTGGTCAAGATGCACACGCTCGGCCACGACTTCATTCCGGACCCGATCCACGCGGGCGGCCTGCGCTACCACGGCATGTCGCCGCTGGTGTCGATGCTCAAGGAGCAGGGGCACATCGAGGCCCGGGCCGTTCACCAGCGCAAGACGTTCGAGGCCGGCGTCACGTTCGCCCGTGCGGAGGGCATCCTCCCGGCGCCCGAGCCGACGCACGCGATCTCGGTCGTCATGGACCTTGCCCGCCAGGCGAAGGTGGAGGGGACCAGCCCGGTCATCCTCTTCAACCTCTGCGGCCACGGCCACTTCGACCTGACCGCATACGAGCGCTATCTGTCGGGCGAGCTCGAGGACTACGAGCTGCCGGCGTCCCGACTCGCCGAGGCGCTGGAGACCGTCCCGTCGATGTGACCTGCGGTCGCGAAACGATTGGGGCTTCCTGCACGTCAGAGAATCTGCGGCTGAACGATCGGCTGCACCTGCGAGCTCCGGGTTCGTCTCCCACGATCCGGGGCTCGCAGCTCGGTCGCATCGGGCGGGTCCGTGGCCGTGTCTCGTCGGCCCGTGGAGACGCGCGGCGTTTCAAGGCACCGGCCGGACGCGGACGTGCGTCCATCGCATGAGCGACGAGGAGCTCGTCCTGGGAGTGCCACGCGCGCGGATCCTCGGCAGCGGCACGTGGCGGGGGGTGATGTACGGGGACGTGCAGCCCTACCTGGACCTGATCGCGACGGAGGGTGCGTTCCGCCCCCGAGGCGAAGCCGAGCACGACCCGTCCTGGAAGCAGGTCATCCCGTACCTGGTGCTGCGCGACCGCGGCCGCATCTACCTTATGCGTCGCACGAGCGCCGGCTCGGATGCGCGGCTGCACGAGCGCTGGTCGATCGGCATCGGCGGGCACGTCAACCCGGAGGACGGAGGCGTCGACGGCGGCCTGGCGCGAGAGTGGGAGGAGGAGATCGTCGCCGACTTCACGCCGGAGTTCCGGGTCATCGGGCTGCTCAACGACGACAGCGATCCTGTCGGCCAGGTCCACCTGGGCGTGGTGTCGGTTGCGGAGGCCGCCGGCCACGAGGTCGCCATCCGGGAGACCCACAAGCTGGAAGGCGCGTTCGTCGCTCCGCATGACGTCCTGCGCGTTTACGAGCGTCTCGAGACGTGGAGCAGCCTGGTCTACGACTTCCTCACCGGACGCGCGGCAGGGGTGCCCGCGTCGGTCGCCGCTCAGCGGGGATAGAATCACCGCACAACCGTCATGACGCGCCACATCCTCGCCAGAACCTTTCTCGCGTTCCGCCTTCTGGCGTGCGTGCTCGGGCTCGTCGGCCTCCTCGCATCCCCCGTCCGCGGCGCCACGCCGGCCGGTGGCGTGGCCCTCCTGCCGACGAGCGGCGTGGTCGACCAGGTCATGGCGGGCTACCTGACCGAGGCGATCCAGCGCGCGGCCATCGACGGCGCGGCCGCGGTCGTCATCCAGCTCGACACGCCCGGCGGCTCGCTGGAGTCGATGGCCACGATCTACAAGGCCGAGCTCAATGCGCCGCTGCCGGTGATCGTGTGGGTCGGGCCTGCCGGTGCCCGGGCCGCCTCCGCCGGAACCTTCATCACCCTGGCGGCGCACCTCGCGGCCATGGCACCGGCGACGCACATCGGCGCGGCGAGCCCCGTCGGCAGCGGCGGCGAGGACATCCCCGGCACCGAGGGCCAGAAGGTCCTCAACGACGCGATCAAGGCCATCACGTCCATCGCCGAGGAGCGGGGACGGCCCGTCGACTGGGCCGTCAGCACCGTCCAGGACGCCAAGTCGTACACGGTCGACGAAGCTCTGGATGCCGGCGCCATCGACATCAAGGCAGCGTCGGTCGCGGAGGTCCTGGCGCAGGCCGACGGGCGGACCGTCAGCGTCCAGGGCACGCCGGTGACGCTCCACACGGCCGGAGCGCCGATCCAGGAAGTCGGCATGAACCCATTCCAGGGCTTCCTCCACCTCCTGGCGGATCCCAACATCGCGTTCATCCTGTTCACCGTCGGGTTCTACGGCCTGCTCTTCGAGCTCGGCCACCCCAACTTCGTGACCGGGATCCTCGGCGCCTTCTCGATCATCCTGGCCTTCATCGGCTTCGGCAGCCTGCCGCTCAACGTGGCTGGGCTGCTCCTCGTGGGACTCGCGATCGTCCTGTTCGTGCTGGAGCTGACCGTGATCAGCCATGGCCTGCTCACCATCGGCGGCCTCGTGGCCTTCGTGCTGGGCGCGGCCGCCCTCTACACGACGCCGGGCAACCCGGTCGGGCCGGAGGTGGCCGTCGCGTGGCCCGTGATCGCCGTGATGACCGCGCTGACCGGCGCGGTGGTCCTGGTCATCGTCACGGTGGCGCTCCGGACCAGGCGGCTGCCGCCGGTCAACATCGGCGTCGTCGGGAAGGGCACAACGCTCCCGCCGGGCACCGAAGGCGAGGTCCGGCAGGCGCTTGCGCCGCTCGGAACGGTCTATGCTGCCGGGGAGTCCTGGACGGCCCGAAGCGCGACCGGCCTGCCGGTCGAGCGGGGGACTCCGGTTCGAGTCGTCAGCCAGGAGGGCCTCCTGCTCGTCGTCGAGCCTCTCACCGCGCCCTTCATGGCGCCACCGACCGCCACCAGCCAACCACCCGCGACGGCCTAGTCGCAGCCAGCCAACCCATCCGCCAGAGAGGGAGAGCCCGTGGACACCGTCGCGATCGCCGCCGTCGTCCTGCTCGTCGTCGTGCTCCTGGTCCTTGCCTTCCTGACGATTCGGGTCGTCAACGAGTACGACCGCCTGGTCGTGTTCCGGCTGGGCAAGACGAGCAACGACCTGGTCAAGGGGCCCGGACTCGTGGTCCTCATCCCCATCGTCGACCGGCCCGTACGGATCGACCTGCGCGAGCAGTTCATCGAGGTCCCGAGCCAGACCACGATCACGCGGGACAACGCCCCGATCAACATCGACTTCCTGATCTACTGGCGGATCATCGACCCGCTCAAGTCGATCGTGAACGTGGCCTACTTCGCCGGGGCCCTCCAGGGCATCGCCACGACGACGCTGCGCGCCGTCATCGGCGACATCCTTCTGGACGACGTGCTCTCCAAGCGCGACCAGATCAACGAGGTGCTCCGCGCCAAGCTCGACGAACAGACCGAGCGCTGGGGCGGCAAGATCACCACGGTCGAGATCCGCGAGATCATCCCGCCGCGGGACGTCCAGGAAGCCATGAACCGGATGCTCTCGGCCGAGCGCAACCGGCGTGCCGTCATCACCGAGTCCGAGGGCGCGCGGCAGGCCAACATCAACGTCGCCGAAGGCGAGAAGCAGGCCGCGATCCTGCGCTCCGAGGGCCTGCGCCAGTCGCAGATCCTCCAGGCGGAGGGCTTCAGCCAGGCGCTCGAGCGGATCTTCAGCGCCGCGCGGAACATCGACGACCGCACCATGACGCTCCAGTACATGGAGGCGCTCAAGGCGCTCGGCGCCAGCCCCGCGACCAAGTTCGTGATCCCGCTGGAGTTCACGCAGCTGGCCCAGCAGATCGGCCATTTCGTGGACAACGGCCTGACCATCGGGTCCGGCAGTGGCGGTGGCTCGTCCGCGGGTCCGTCGTCCGGCGGTCCCGCGTCGGGCGGGCCCGGTCCCGGCTCGGGGCCCGGACGCACGCCTCCGCCGCCTCCACCGCCGTCCGGTCCGCGTCCACCCGAGCCACGACCGGCCGGGGAGGGCTCTCGGCCCACGCTTCCTTCGACGCTGGGCTCCCAGCCCGGTACTGGCTCGACCGGCCAGGGAGGTACGCCACCGTCGGGGTAGCGTGGCGCCTGTTCGGTCGGACGATTCGTCGCACCCTCGGTGGGAAGGACGACCGGCCGTAAAGGCCGGGCAGGCGCCGGCCGAGTAGCACGCACGGGATCCGCAGGTTGCCGGTCCCTCATGGGCGCGGCTCAATGACGCCACCGATAAGCTCGTGGCCGGCGGCGTGCCCGCCGTGTCGATGGCATCGTCGCGGAACGCGCCTGAGCGCGGCAACCTACCCGCCAACGTCCTGACATCCCGCTTCCCCGCGACGCCGGCGCCCTTGTGCGGCGGATTGTCGAGGGCATTGGAATTCGGACGCGCATGCGCGATGAAGCGCGGCCGAGACAGCATCCCGGGTCGCCGGAGGGCCCTCCGCGACGACATCATCGACATCGCACCGCGCTTGTCTCGAGCTCCAGCGCACGCCCGGCGCCGCCACTTGCCGCGTGTCGCCAATGGACACCGGCCCTTTCGGCGGGGCGCGCGGTACCTTCGGCGTGTCGGCTGGGCGGTGAGGTCGAGATAGCATGCCTTTGACCTCATACCACCTCCACCGAGCCGGAGCCGATGCCCTCACGGATCCTCGTCGTCAGCCCTGACCCCAACCTTGTGAGCCTGCTTGGCCAGGCCATGAGCCGCGAGGGCCACGAGGTCCTGCTGGCCAAGAACCCGGCCGACGGCCAGCGCCGCATCGGCGTCGATCGCCCGGCGTTGACCTTCCTGGACATGGGCCAGGAAGGCGGCGACGCCACCGACACGGTCGGCCGGCTGCGGGGCTCCCAGACCGGGCAGCGGTCGGCGATCGTGCTGATCGGCGAGGGCGATCCCGCCTCACGCGTGCGCGGCCTCCGTTCCGGCGCCGACGATTACATGACCAAGCCCGTCCATCCGGCAGAGCTCGTCGCGCGAACGCGCCGGCTGCTCGCGCGCATGGCCCAACGGCCCGCGGCGGCGTCGGCAGGCGCGGCACACGCGGCCGCCAGCTCATCCGCCCCGGTTGAGCACCGCCCCCGGCCGCTGCGCGGCGAGGTCCATGCCTACTACGGCGCCAAGGGCGGCGTCGGCACCACGACGATGGCCATCAACGCGGCCATCGCGCTGCACCGGGTGGCCCATCGCAAGGTCTGCCTCGTGGACGCCAACCTGCAGTTCGGTGACCACCGCGTCTTCCTGGACCTCGGGCCCGAGCGCGCCTCGATCGTGGACGCCGTCACGGCCCCGAACATCGACGCCGATCTCCTGCGGAACCTCGTCGTCAACCATTCGTCGGGCGTGGATCTGCTGCTCGCTCCTCCCAGCCCGGAGCAGGCCGAGCTGGTCAGCAACGATCGCCACGACCTGGTCCGCGTCGTCGAGACCCTCCGGACGCTCTACGACTACGTGATCGTCGACCTGGACAAGCGGCTGGACGACAACGCGCTCGACGTCATCGGAACCGCGGACCGCCTCTTCGTGGTCATGACGGCGGACCTCTCGTGCCTCAAGAACGTGCGCCTGGTCCTCGAGACGATGAGCCAGATCGGCACACCGGCCGACAAGGTGGAGCTGCTGCTCAACCGAAGCAACGCCTTCACGGGTATCAACGTCAAGTCCATCGAGGGCGTGCTGAAGCGCACCGTCGAGTTCCAGGTCGTCAACGACTACCGCGCCGCAATCAGCGCGCTCAACAGTGGGGATCCGTTCATGGTGCACCGGTCGGATACACCGATCGGCCGGTCCATGCTCGAGTTCGTGCGACAGATCGACACGCCAGTCCCCGTCCGCCACGTTGTGCGCCAGACACAGGGCCAGCGACAGCTTCTGCCGGCCTTGACATAACCCCGTCCGCCGGGGCCGACATCTTCCTCGCGATCGCCGAGCGAACACGCGACGTCATCTACCGGTACCGCTTCCTTCCGACGCCCCGCTTCGAGTACCTGAGTCCCTCCGTCGAGGCGCTGACGGGCTACCCTGCCGCGGCCTTCGAGGCCGATCCCGGGCTCTTCCAGTCGCTCGTGCACACCGACGACCGCCACTCTGCCGACCACGCCGGCCTGGAGCACGGTGCGATCACGCGCTGGACCCGCCGCGACGGGCGCGAGGTCTGGGTGGAGCACCGCAGCGTGCTCGTCCGCGACTCGCTCGGGGACGTGGAGGCCGCGGAGGGCATCGTCCGCGACGTGACCGAGCAGGTCGCGTCGTCGGCCGCGCTCCTCGAGTCCGAGACGCGCTTCCGGGTCCTACTCGACGCGCTCGGCGTCGGGGCCGTGATGCTCGACACCGAGGGCTGCGTCACCTTCGTCAACCAGCACTTCCTCGTGGTCACCGGGTGGCCGCAGGCGGCGCTCGTCGGTGCCGACTGGTTCCACGTCCTCGTCCCCCGGGATGACCGCGAAGGCGCGCGTGAGGTGTTTCGCCGCAGCATCGACGCTGGCGCGGGCGGCGATCCCAGCACCACGCGCGTGCTCCGGCGGGACGGCACGCAGTGCCAGTTCGCCATGAGCACCACGGTCCTGCACGATTCGAACGGCCGGGCCACCGGAATCGCGATCATCGGGGCCGACCTGACCAAGCTGCACCACGCTGAGCTCGAGCGCGACCGCCTCGGCGATAACCTGCGCGAGGCCGAGGTGCTGGCGCGGTCGGTTGCACGGCAGCGCACGGAGCTCGTCGCGGCGCTCCAGCGCATGGGCCCGCTGGCAACATTCGAAGAGACGGCCCAGGCGATGTGCGCCGAGATGATCAAGCTCACCGGGGTCGACATCGCGGCCGTCGGCACGTTCGAAGGCGTTGACCGGCTCTGCGTCATCGGCGCGGCCGGCTCACCCGTGCGGCCCGGCGAGTACATCCCCAGGTACCGCGGCACGTACCTCTGGGAGCGAGCGGCCCGCGGGCCGTGGACGGACGTGGCCGGCGATGCGAGTGGGCCGTTCACGCTGCGCAGCGGCCGCTCTCGTGGGCTCGCCATGGCCATCAGCCCCATCGTCACCGAGCGCGGGGTCGTCGGACTCCTGTTCCTCGGCACCAAGTCCAGGTTCGACGCCGGCGTGGCGGCCACGCAGCTGCCGGCGGCCACGGAGTTCGCGGCCATCGCCCGGTCGCTGATCGGCCCCGGCCTGGAGGGCCGCCGCGACGAGGTGCAGGTCCGTGCCGGCATCGAGCGGGTGATCTCTTCGGGCGCGTTCCATCCCGTCTTCCAGCCCGTGGTCGACCTGGAGACCATGCGCCCGATCGGCTACGAGGCGCTGACACGCTTCGACAGCCGCCAGCGTCCGGACAGGCTCTTCGCCGCGGCGCATCGGACGGGCCTCGGGCTGGAGCTCGAGTTCGCGACCCTTGCGGCGTCGCTCCGTGAAGCCGCACGCCTGCCCGCGGGGGTCTGGTTGAGCCTGAACGTCTCGCCCGGCTGTGTCCTCTCCGGCGGCGAGCTGGCGCGCATCCTGGAAGCCACGGACCGTCCGGTGGTGCTGGAGATCACCGAGCACGACCGGGTCGCCGACTACTCCGCGCTGCGCGAGGCCATCGAGGCCCTCGGCCCTGGCGTCCGGATCGCGGTGGACGACGCTGGATCGGGAGTCGCGAACTTCGACCACCTGGTGCAGCTGCGCGCGGACTTCGTCAAGATTGACGGATCCCTCATCCGCAACGTCAATGCGGACGTCACCCGCCAGGCGCTGATCGTCGGTCTCCGGCATTTCGCGCAGTCGACGGGGCAGTTCATCGTCGCCGAGGGCGTGGAGACCGACGCGGAGCTCGCCACGCTGCGCTCGCTCGACGTGCGCTACGGCCAGGGCTTCCTGCTCGGCCGGCCCGCGGCCGCCAGGCACCTCCAGCTCTCGAAGCCACGGCGGGTCATCCAGGTCGAGCAGCGGATGTTCGCCGCGGCGGTGTGACCGCCGGATAAGCGCGGGCCAAGTGCCGGCCAAGCGGCGGCAGTGAGACTGGCGGGCATGCTTGCGACGTTGGTGACCGCGGTCGTGAGCGGGCTCCGCGGGGAGCTCGTCCGGGTCGAGGTGGACGTCGCGCCGGGCCTGCCCGTCTGCCACATCGTCGGCCTGCCGGACGCCGCGCTCTCGGAGGCCCGCGAGCGGGTCCGCTCCGCCATCCGCAACAGCGGCTTCGACTATCCGCTCTCGCGTATCACCGTGAACCTCGCCCCGGCGGACCGGCGCAAGCGTGGGGCGGCGTACGACCTCGCGATCGCCCTCGGGATCCTCGTGGCTTCGGGCCAGATCCGGGCGTCGTCGGGTTCGTGGGCACTCCTCGGCGAGCTGTCGCTCGGCGGCGCCGTGCGTCCCGTGCCCGGCGTGCTGCCAATGGTCGCCACGCTCGTGCGTGCCGGGTATCGCCGGGTGGCCGTGCCAGTGGCCAACGTCGCGGAGGCTCGGCTCGTTCGCGGCGTGGACGCCTTCGGCGTGGAGGGGTTGGACGCCGCGGCGCGGCTCGTGGCAGGGCCGCGCGGTCGGAAGGCCGCGGGCGCCGAGCGGCGGCCGGAGATGGCCGTCTCGTCGGAGGCGGCGGGGGAGGTGCGGTCGTCGGGGCGTCCCCTGGATGCGCATGATGTCCCACCCACACCCGCGGACGGTGGAGCTCCGGTTCCTGACCTGGCGGACGTGCGCGGCCAGTCCCACGCGCGATGGGCGCTCGAGGTGGCCGTCTGTGGCGGCCACAACCTGCTGCTCGTCGGTCCGCCCGGAGCCGGCAAGACCCTGCTCTGCCGGACGGTGCCGGGCCTGCTCGCGCCGCTCGACGACGAGGAGTCACTCGAGGTGACGGTCATCGAGAGCATCGCCGGCCTGCTGCACGAACCGGGTCTGCGGCGGCAGCGACCGTTCCGCTCGCCCCACCACACGGCGTCGTACGCGGCCATGGTCGGCGGCGGTCCCGCGCTCCAGCCCGGGGAGGTGACGCTGGCGCATCGTGGTGTGCTGTTCCTGGACGAGCTGGCCGAGTTCGACCGGGACGTGCTGGACGCGCTGCGCCAGCCGCTGGAGGAGGGCATGGTGGACATCGCCCGGGCCACCGGGCGTTTGCGGTTCCCCGCGCGATTCCAGCTCATCGCGGCGATGAATCCGTGCCGCTGCGGGTATGCCGGGGACGCCGAGCGCGCCTGCCGCTGCGCCCTCGGCGAGCCGGACCGATATGTGCGCCGGGTCAGCGGCCCCCTCCTGGATCGCCTGGACCTTCAGGTCGAGATGCCGCGCGTCCGTCCGGACGACCTGATCCGCGGCCCGGCGCCGGAATCGAGCGGCGTCGTCTCCGCCCGCATCCGTGGCGCCCGCGACGCCGCGCTCACAAGGAACCGCGGCCGCGTCAACGCCCTGCTCCCCGGTGCCGCCGTGGCGAGGGCGTGCTGCCTGACGCCAGCCACCGAGCGGCTCGTCGCGGAGCTCGCGTCGGGAGCGACGCTCAGCGCGCGGGGCGTGCATCGCCTGCTGCGGGTTGCCCGGACGATCGCCGATCTGGCCGCCCGTGACGCGGTCCTCGACGAGGACGTGCTTGCGGCCGCGTCCCTGCGCGATCCGACGGCGGTGGAGTCCGTGGCGGCGTGACGATCGGCTTCGGAGCAGCGGAGCGGGACGCATGGATCACCCTGGCCGCCGCGGACGGGATCGGCGAGCTCCGGTTCCACCAGCTCGTGGCCGGGTTCGGCGGAGCCTTGGCCGTTCTGGAAGCCGTCCGCGGACGGTCCGCCGAGCAGATCCAGGCGTCTCTCCGTCCGTTCCTGCACGGGACGCTTCCGAAGAGGACAGCCGATCGGGTCGCCGAAGCCGCGGCCGACCCCGGTCGCGTGCACGAGCGGATGGCGGAGCTGGATGTCTGGGCTCTCACGCCGATGGAAGCCGCCTACCCGCCGGAGCTCCGAGAGCTGGATCCGCCGCCGGCCGTCCTCTTCGGCGTGGGCTCGACCGAGGTGCTCGCAGCAGACCGGCGGATCGCCGTCGTCGGCACCCGCAGGCCAACGCTGGCGGGGCGGGCGCTGGCGGCCCGGGTCGCCCGCCGCCTCGTCGACTGCGATTGTGTCGTCGTCTCCGGTCTGGCGATCGGGATCGATGGAGCGGCCCACGCGGCCACGGTGGAGGCGGACGGCCGCACGATCGCCGTCATCGGCGGAGGTCACGCGAACCCCGGGCCGCGCGCTCATCGCAAGCTCGTGGACGGCATCCTCGAGGGCGGCGGCGCGTTGGTCGGTGAGCTGGCTCCCGACGCAACGGCGTCGAAGGGCACGTTCCCGCGCCGCAACCGGATCATTAGCGTCCTGAGCCAGGCGACGCTCGTGATCGAGGCGCCCGTCCGGAGCGGGGCGCTGATCACCGCGCGGCACGCCCTCGAGCAGGGGAGAGAGGTGCTTGCCGCGCCCGGCCGACCCGGGGATCCCGCAACGGCCGGCTGCCTGGCGCTGATCCGCGAAACGCCGGCGCGGCCGTTGATCGGCCTCGACGAGCTCGTGGTGGACCTCGGGCTGGACCGGGCCGCCGTGCGTGTCGGCGCGGAGACGAGGCCACTGGGCGCCGCATCGCTCGCGCTCAGCGCGGAGACGGCCCTCAGCCTGCTCGGCCCAGCGGAGCGAGCCGTCGCCGAGCGGCTTCGCCAAGGTCCCGCGACGGCGGATGCGCTCATCGTCGACACCGGGCTGCCGCCCGCGGTGACGTCTGGGGCGATCACGCTCCTGCTCCTCCGGGGCTGGGCGCAGGCCCTCGGCCCCGCCTATCTCCCGGCCGGCCCGCTGCTCGGGACCTCACCGACGTGACGCTCACGACCCCGGACCTCTGTAGGGTCGCGCACCGAGCGCCTGCCGGGCGACACTGCCCGCGTGATCAAGGACGTCGTCGTGCACATGAACAACGAGCAGCCTCTGCTCGCGGACCTGCGCCAGTTGCCCACCGCCGCCGACGCGTGCCTTGTCTGCACGAACCTGCGCTACCTCGGTGGCAAGAAGCCCACGTTTGTCGACCACATCGACTCGTGGTTCCTCATCCCGCTCGGGATCGTCCGCTTCGTCGAGGTGCCCCAGAAGTCCATCGAGGACTCCGAGGACCTGCTCGCGCTGCCGCCCGGCGACGTTGCCGAGGAGACGTACGACCCCATCGACGTCGAGGGCGAGAACGACCTCCTGCGCCGCATGCGCGAGGTCTGACAGCGACGCAC
>JAXDKU010000038.1:0-23200 GCA_034667005.1 Chloroflexota bacterium | reverse complement strand
TCTGCCCGCATTTCTACCTGACCGGCCCGCGAGGCCCGATCCCGTTCCAGGCCCCGCACATGCTCAAGGCCTACATGCGGCAGAACACGACGATCTCCCGCTGCCAGTTGCGCGGCGGCGTCCACCTGGACACCGGCTACGTGTCGGACGTGTGCTTCTCGTCACGCTTCAACCAGTGCGTCTTCTACGAGGACGAGCTGAGCGGACGCTGAGGCGCGCAGCGGCGCCGCAGGCGCCCCGCGACGACGTCACGTTGGACGAGCAGGCGGCCCTCGCCGCCCTTCAGGCCCGCGGTCGATTCGGGATCAGGCTCGGACTTGGTCGGACGCGCGCGCTGCTGCGGGCGCTGGGCGATCCCCAGCTTGGCCTGCCCGGTGCGCTGGTCGCGGGCACGAACGGCAAGGGCAGCGTGCAGGCTCTGGTCGCCGAGATCCTGCTCGCGGCCGGGCACCGCGTCGGCCAAACCCCCAAGCCCCACCTGGTCAGCTACCGCGAGCGGATCGTCGTGGACGGACGGCCGATCGCGTCCGAAGCCTTCGCGGCGCTGGTGGATGAGGTCCTGGTTGCCGCCGAGCGGGTGGAGCGGAGGCACGGCCCGCCGACCGAGTTCGAGCTGGTCACCGCGGCGGCGTTCACGTGGTTCCGCCGCTCGGCGGTGGATGTCGGCGTGGTTGAGGTCGGCCTCGGCGGGCGGCTGGACGCGACCAACGTGTGGGACGGCGGAGTCGCGGCGGTCACCAATGTCGACCGCGACCACATGGAGCACCTCGGCTCGACCATCCCGCTGATCGCGCGCGAGAAGGCCGCCATCGTGAAGCGCGGCGACCGGGCCGTCACCGCGGCGACCGGCGAGGCACTCGAGGTGATCCGCGGCCGGGCCGCGCGCGTCGGCGCCCCGCTCGAGGTCGTCGAGCCGCTGCCGGTCGTCTCCATGGACCGCGCCGGACTCGTGCTCCGCGACCCGGACCTCGGGGAGCTTCGGGTCGGTCTGCTCGGCCGGCACCAGTCGGCGAACGCGGCGGTTGCGCTCGGCGTGATCCGTGCCCTCGCGGCGGCGGGCATCGCGGCCGTGGGACCCGAGGCGATCCGCGCAGGGCTGGCGGCGGCTCGGTGGCCCGGCCGGCTCGAGCTGCTGACGCTCGACGCAGACGAAGGAGCGCGCCCCGCGCCGCTCGAAGGCCCCGATCCGGCCGCCCCGGACGTGCTGCTCGACGGTGCCCATAACGTGGCCGGAGCCCACGCGCTGGCGGCGGCCGTCGACGAGCTCGCGGGCAGCCTCTCCCCGGGGAAGGCGACGCTGCTCCTGGGGATCCTCGCGGACAAGGAGGTGGAGCAGATCGTCGCCGCGCTCGCCATGTCGGCGGTGCTGGCTGCCGCGGACGTGGTTGCCACGACCGTTCCCGACACGCCCCGAGCGCTCGCCGCGTCCGATGTGGCCGACGCCTGGGGTCGCTCAGCCCACGGCGGGGCATCCGTGACGGCGGTGGAGCGCGCGGATGACGCCCTCCGAGCGGCCATGGACCGCGCCCGAGCCCACGGGGGCCCGCTGATCGTGGCCGGGTCGCTGTACCTCGTCGGCCACGTGCGTGGCAAGCTCTGCCCGGACCCGCTCCTTCAACCCACCCACCACTGACGGAGCCCATGGACGCCACGCCCTCGGTCTCGCTGCCCGCCGACGCCGCAGGCTGGGGCGTGCCGGAACGACCGCCCGCGCCACTGTCGATCCGCGGCTCGACCTTCGTGTGGGGCAGCCGGACCTACGTCATGGGCATCGTCAACGTGACGCCCGACTCGTTCAGCGGCGACGGCCTGCTGGGACATGCGGATCCGGTCGAGGCGGCGGTTGCCCAGGCGCAGCGGATGGCCGCGGAAGGTGCCGACATCCTGGATGTCGGCGGCGAGTCGTCCCGGCCGGGGCACGCCGACGTCACGACCTCCCAGGAGCTCGACCGCGTCGTCCCCGTCATCCGCGCGATTCGCGACGCGCTTCCGCACATGCCGCTCAGCGTGGACACGATCAAGCCGGAGGTGGCAGAGGCGGCCATCGATGCCGGCGCGGACGTCCTGAACGACGTCTGGGGGGTACGCCCGTCCGATGACCTTGCCCGCGTCGCGGCCGCCCGGCGCGTGCCGTACGTGCTGATGCACAACCGCACTGAGGCGCGCTATCGCAGCGTGGTCGCCGAGGTGCTCGCCGATCTCCAGGCGGCGGTGGAGCGCGCCGTGCGGGCGGGCTGCGAGTGGGAGAGGCTGGTGATCGATCCCGGAATCGGCTTCGGCAAGACCGCGGAGCAGAATCTGGCCGTGCTGTCCGAGCTGTCCGCCTTCCGCGTCATTGGCCGCCCGATCCTTGTCGGTGCGAGCCGCAAGTCGACGATCGGCAAGGTGCTGGACCTGCCCGCGGACCAGCGGCTGGAGGGAACCTTGGCGATCACCGCGCTCGGTGCATCCACAGGCGCCGACATCGTTCGCGTCCACGACGTCGCGGCGAATCTGCGCGCGGCCCGCATGGCCGACGCGATCGTGCGAGGCCGCCGGCCGTGACCGACCGGATCGTGCTGCGCGGCATGCGCTTCGAGGGCCGCCACGGGGTCTCGGATGAGGAGCGCGAGCTGCCGCAGGAGATCGAGGTGGACGTGGAGGTCGAGACGGACCTCACGGCGGCCGGCAAGAGCGACGACCTCGCCGACACGATCAACTACGCGCCGCTCGTGAAGCTGGTCCGCAGGGTCGTCGAAGACCGCAGTTTCAAGCTTCTCGAGGGGATCGCCGGCACGATCGCAGACGAGGTGCTCGCGACGACCGCGGCCGCGGCCGTGCTCGTGCGCGTCCGCAAGCTCGCAGTCCCCATCGACGCCGACCTCGACTTCGCGGGGGTGGAGATCCGCCGCCCGAGGACGCCCGGCTAGGTCCAGCCGAAGGGCAGGCAACCGGATCGGCCGAGGCATATGGCCCCGGCCGACTCGGATGGTGCCTCGAAGTGCAACGCCTCAGTTCGTGGCGGGGCGCGTCCCGAGGGTGACCGGAACCTCGATGTTCTGGGCGTCGCGCAGGACCGACAGCGTCAGCTCATCACCTGGCGCATACAGCGTGAGGACGTCGTCCAGGGAGTGGGTGCCGTCGATCCGCTGCCCTTCCACGGCCGTGATGATGTCCCCGTCGCGCAGCCCCGCGTCGGCCGCGGGCGTTCCGGGGATGACGGCGGGCGGCGCCTCCTGACCGGCCGGAACCGTGGGCGACGCCACCAGGACCCCGTAGTCGATCGGCAGGTTCTTGGCCTGCTTGAGTGCCGCGGTGATCGGCTGGTAGTAGATCCCGAGGTACGGCCGCGAGAGCTTCTTGCCGGCCAGCGCCTGCTGCATGATCGGCTTGGCCAGGTTGATCGGGATGGCGAAGCCGATGCCCTGGGCGTTGCCGGCGACCGCCGTGTTGATCCCGATGACGGCGCCGCTGGCGTCGACCAGTGCGCCGCCCGAGTTGCCCGGGTTGATCGCGGCGTCCGTCTGGACGAGGTTGCGGAGTGACTCGGTGCCGCTCTGGCCGCAGTCGTCCTGAACGTCGATGTCGCGCCCGAGCGCGCTGACGACGCCCGCGGTGACGCTGTTCGTGAAGGTCCCGAGCGGGCTGCCGATCGCGACGGCAAGCTGCCCCGGCTTCAGCGAGGAGGAGTCGCCGATCTTGGCGACGGGCAGCTGCGAGCCCTCGATCTTGACGATGGCGAGGTCCGTGAGCGTGTCGATCCCGTAGATGCTGCCCTTGAACTCACGCCCGTCGGCAAACTTGACGTTCAGGGCGTCCGCGCCGCAGACGACGTGGCGGTTGGTGAGGATCCATCCCGACGCGTCGAAGACGACGCCGGACCCGATGCCGGTCGCGGGCATGGAGAAGGGATTCCCCACGTTGTCCCCGGCCTGGGTCGAGACGATCGTGACGACGGCGGGGCTGACGAGCTGTGCCGCGTTGGTGATCGCGGACTGCTCGGTGACCGTGACGTTCTGCTCCACGACGGGCAGCAGCGCGCTCGGCGTGCCCGCCTGCGGAGGCGCGGCCGTTGCGGGGCCTCGGAGCAGGTAGGCGGTGCCGCCGGCCGCGGCGACGGCCGACAGGAGCGAGACGAGCACCAGGGCCGCGATCATCCCTCCGCGGCGGACGCCCTCGTGGCGCGGCGGCGGTGGGGGCGGGGGAGGCTGGTAGGACCAGCTCGGTTCGAACCAGTGCTGCGGGGTCTGGGGCTGCGGCGCGTTCCAGGACTGCTCGACGGGCCAGCGCGGCCGTTCGGACGGCTGCGGGCTGAAGGAGGTCGTGGTCTCATCGCCGCCGAAGGGCGGTTGCGTGGTCATGCGAACGAATCCTTCCGATGCTGGGGCAACGGGCACGAGCCAGGGTCGCTGGCGGTCAATGGCCACGGTGGCACGTGCGTGTTCATCCCCGGGCTTCCCCCGGTGAAGAAATGGACATGTCGCGCGGCAGCGACACCACGATCTGCGTCCCGGAGCCGGGCGCGCTCTGGATGGAGATGCGGCCGCCGTGCATGTCCACGATCGATTTGGCGATCGACAGGCCCAGCCCGGACCCTGCGCCACGCTCGGCCTCCGAGGAGGTCCCGCGGTAGAACCGCTCGAAGACGTGCGGCAGCTCGTCCGCGGTGATGCCGGCGCCGTTGTCCGTGACCGAGAGCTCGGCGCCTTCCGGCGCGTCCTCCAGAGCCACCTCCACGCGCCCGCCGGGCGGCGTGAACTTGATGGCGTTGCCGACCAGGTTCGAGAGCACCTGGCCGATCCGCGTTGGATCGTGCTGCTGGCGGACCTCCACGAGGGGCACCTTCGTGACCAGCTCCACGCCCTTGCGGCTGGCGACCGGCTGCGCCTGCTCCACGGCGTTCTCGACCGCGACTCGCAGGTCGTCGGGCCGCAGGTCGAGCGCGACGAGCCCTGAATCGAGCTTGGAGAGCTCCAGCAGGTTGGTCGAGAGCCAGTCGAGGCGCTCGATCTGGCGTGCGCTCTGCTCCAGGAACTCGTCGCGGGTCTGCGGATCCGCCGAGGCGCCGTCCCGGAGCAGCTCATTGAACGTCCGCAGGGCGGCGATCGGCGTGCGCAGCTCGTGGCTCACATCGGCGAGGAACTCGCGGCTGCGGTCGCGGTCCTGGCTGATGATCTGGATCGACTGCTGGAGGCGGTCGGCCATGTCGTTGAACGCACCGGCCAGCTCGGCCACCTCGGGAGACTCGCTCGGTGCCACCACCACGCGCGAGTCGAGCTGGCCGCCCGCCAGGGAGCGTGACGCCTGGGTGAGTCGGCGGATCGGGTCGGTGAGCCGCTGCGCGAGCAGCACGGCCGCGACGATGGCCACGATGAGCGCGAGGCTCGCGGCCGCGAGCAGGACGCTGGCGATCGTCTGCGTCGTCTGGGCCCGGTTCGTGTACGGGTCCGAGAGCGTCACCGTGACCAGGCGCATCGGCGCTCCCAGTCCGGTCTGGGACCACCAGCTGTCGCGAATCTCGATGGTCTGGCTGGCGGAGATGGGCTCACGCTGCTGGCCCGGGGCACCGACGGCGGGATCGAGCGGGATCGTCAGGACGTAGACGGGGAGCGGCTCCGCACGGGACGGGGCGATGCTGAACGTCAGATCGGCGAGGGCGATGCGCCGCGTCAGGTCCGCCAGATAGCCGCCTGCGGCGTCGCCCAGTGCCTGGACCATCGAATCGCTTGGGCTGAGCGGCACCGTGGGCACGAGGATCGGCCGCGGCGAGTCGGTGCCCAGCGTCTGATAGATCGCCAGTTGCTCCTGGACCAGCACCGCCACGGAGTCGGCCCGCGTCTGGAGGCTCTGCCGCTCCTGGTCCTGGAAGTAGCCGTCCAGCAGCCGCGGCAGCGTCGCGAGGACGAGGCCCAGCGCGACGGCCACGACCAGTGCGAAGGCCAGCACCAGGCGGACCCGGTACGTGCGCAGGAAGGCGTTGAAGAGCTGCATCGGTCAGGTGCCCGCCGTGGCCGGCGCGGCGCCGCTCAGCGCTCCGCGAAGGCGTAGCCCGCGCCGCGGACGGTCAGGATGAAGCCGGGGTTGGAGGGATCGTCCTCCAGCTTCTCCCGCAGGTGGCTGACGTGGACGTTGATCGTTTTCTCGTCCTGGTCGAGCGCCTCGTAGTCCCGCACCAGCTCCAGCAGCTCGCGCCGGCTGAAGACGCGGCCCGGCTTCGACGCCAGGTGGCGCAGGATCTCGAACTCGGTGGCCGTCAGGCTGATGCGCTGGTTGCCGCGCTGGACGCGCCGGCGCTCGAGATCGATCACCAGGTCGCCGTGGCGGATCAGGCGCCCGCCGGCGGCGTCCGAGAGATCGCCGTAGGCGCGCCGCAGGAGCGCCTTGATGCGGCTCATGAGCTCCCGCAGGCCGAACGGCTTGGTCAGATAGTCGTCGGCACCGAGCTCCAGGCCGATCACCTTGTCGACCTCCTCGTCGCGCGCGGTGAGCATCAGGACCGCGGCCTTCGACCCCGAGGCTCGGAGCCGGCGCAGCGTCTCGAACCCGTCGATGCCGGGCAGGCGGACGTCGAGCAGGACGAGGTCCGGCGCGAGCTCGCCGGCGATCGTGAGGCCCTCCTCACCGCTGCGAGCGAGGGCCACCTGGTAGCCCTCCTGCTGGAGGGCGTACTGAACGCCGCGAGCCACGGCGTATTCGTCCTCGACGATGAGGATGGTCGCGGCCATGGGTCCGGGATGGTAGCTCTTTCCTCCGCCGGGGCGCCGTTCCGGGGCCCGGCCGGAAGTTGCGTGCTACGATGCAGCGCCTTCCGGCCAGCCCGGCCCTTTGCCCGGCCTGGCGCCCCGCAGCGCACGATCTCGCGCGAACCCGGGCGCACGGGAGTCCCTTGAACGCCGAGGAAAGGTCCGCCACGTGAGCACCCGCCCGCAACTCGCCGCCGAGAATCGCGACGTCACCGGCAAGAAGGTCGCGCAGCTTCGGCGCGCCGGACTCCTTCCGGCCGTCGTCTACGGACACGGCCACGCCTCCCAGCCGATCCAGATGGACGCGCGCGAGTTCTCCACGCTGCGCCGCCGCGTCGGCCGGAACGCCCTCATGGACCTGACGGTCGGCGGGAGCCGGCCGCTGCCGGTGCTGCTCCAGGCCGTGCACGAGCACCCCGTGAACCGGTCGGTGCTCCACGCGGACTTCTTCATCGTGAAGATGACCGAGGACATGACCGTGGACGTGCCGATCAACATCGTCGGCGAGTCCGTGGCGGTCGACCGGATGGGCGGCAACCTGCTGCACCTTCGGGACTCGGTCCAGGTCCGGGCGCTGCCCGCCGACCTGCCGTCCTCGCTGGAGCTGGACATCACGCCGCTCGACTCCTTCGAGGTCACGCTGCACGTCGCCGACCTGATCCTGCCCGAGCGCGTCACGCTCCTGACGGACCCGACCGAGGCCATCGCTCGCGTCCAGCCGCCGCGGGTCGAGGAAGCCGCGCAGCCCGAGGCCGCGGCCGAGGGTGCCGCAGAGGATGAGAACGCGGAGGCGCCGGACGGTGCCGGCGAAGGTGGCGAGGGCTGATCCCTGCCGCACGCACTCCCCGGAGATCCAGAACAGGTGGACGAGCGACTCTCGCGTGAGCCTGTCACGCAACCTGCTCCGGATGAGCCGGTTGCCCCGGTGAGCTCGTCCACGCGCCGCCGGCCCAGAGCTTTCGACGCGCTCGTCGAGATCGTCACCACGATCGTCCTCGCGGTCGTGCTCTACGTGGTCATCCAGACGTTCGTGGTGCAGACCTACCGCGTCGAGATGAACTCGATGGAGCCGAGCCTCCTCCCGAACCAGCACCTGCTCATCGACAAGCTCACGCCGCGCTTCGACGACTACTCGCGCGGCGACGTCATCGTCTTCCACCCCCCCGCGCCGCGCGGCAACGTGGCGTCATCGTGCGCGAGCAGCCGCTACGACGACGAGGAGACGCCGTTCATCAAGCGGGTCATCGGAATCGCCGGTGACCAGGTGGAGGTCCGCGACGGCGGCGTGTTCGTCAACGGGACGCGGCTCGAGGAGCCATACGTGGCCACGGACGGGGACACGGTCCCGCTGAGCAACGTCAGCACGTGGAGCGTTCCGGACGGCTGCCTGTTCGTGCTCGGCGACCACCGCTCGAAGTCCCGCGACTCCCGCGAGTTCGGCTTCGTCCGCGTCAGCGAGGTGATCGGCCGAGCCTGGCTGCGCTTCTGGCCGCTCGACAGCCTGGGCATCCTCCAGACCCCGACGTACCCGGAGCTCTCGGGGAACTAGTCGGAAGCGAGGCGCGCGCGGTCTTCGCCGAAGGCGCCATGTCGAGCAACCGGTTCCGGCGGAGGCGGGACTTCCCGGGCGTAGCATGTCGCCATGACTCGAATCCTTCTCTACACGGGGAAGGGCGGCGTCGGCAAGACGAGCATCGCTGCCGCCACCGCGCTGCTGTGCGCGGATCGCGGCAACAGGACCCTGGTCCTCTCCACGGACATCGCGCACAGCCTCGCTGATGCGCTCGACGTTCCGCTCGGTCCCGAACCGGTCGAGATTGCGCCGAACCTGTGGGGCCAGGAGCCGGACGTCTACTTCAACATCGCCCGCTACTGGCGGACGATCCAGGACTACGTCTCGCAGCTGTTCGCCTGGCACGGCCTCGACGAGGTGCTGGCCGAGGAGATGACCGTCCTGCCCGGCATGGACGAGCTGGGCAACCTCCTGTGGATCGCCGACCACGTCGACTCCCGCAAGTTCGACACGATCGTCGTCGACGCCGCTCCCACCGGGGAGACGCTCCGACTGCTCTCCCTCCCGGAGGCCAGCCGCTGGTGGGTGGAGCGCATCGCGCCGATCGGCCGTCGCATGACGCGCCTCGGCGGTCCGCTGATCCAGAAGATGATCGGCGTCCCGGTGCCCAACGAGGAAGTGTTCCAGGCAGCCGAGCGGCTGCTGCGGCGGCTGGACGACCTCCGCCGCATGCTCATCGACCCCGACCGCACCTCAGTCCGCATGGTGCTCGCGCTCGACCGGCTGTCCATCGCGGAGACGCGCCGGTCGTTCACCTACTTCCACCTGTTCGGCTACCCCAGCGACCTGGTGGTTGCCAACCGGGTGCTGCCCGAGGATGCGGGTGGCTACTTCGAGGAGCTGCGACGCGCGCAGCAGCGGTACTTGCCGCAGGTGGAGCAGGAATTCGGGCCGGTCCCCGTCCGGACCGTCCGGCAGTTCGACCATGAGATGGTGGGCATCGAGCGGCTGCGCGAGCTGGGAGCCGCGCTGTTCCCGGACGGACAGGACCCCATGGAGGTGCTCTACCGGGGCAAGCCGTACGAGGTCCGCCGGGAGGCCAACGGCTACGCCGTGCTGGTCGAGCTGCCATTCGCCAGCAAGGACGCGATCCATCTCACGCGGCACGGCGACGAGCTGGCCTTGCAGGTCGACGGCTGGCGGCGCACGCTGCTCCTGCCGCGCGCCCTCATGGATGCAAAGACGCTTGGCGCAACCATGGAGGGCAACACCCTGCGGGTCGAGTTCGAGTCCCCAGCGCCCCACGACGGCACGGCCACCGGAGGAAGACGACGATGAACGACGAGAACGAGTCCCAGTCCGTGGAGGACCGCGTGGTCCAGCGACTGCGCGACATGGAGGAGCGGCTGGCAGAGATGGAGCGCGGCTCTCGCCTGCGCGAGCGGGCCCGTTCCCGGCTCGACCGGATCGTTCCGCCGGAGGCGGTCCACCACTTCCGCAACGCCGGCCGGGAGCAGCTCCTCGGCGTTCGCACCCTCGTGGATCACTGGATCGGCCGCCTCGACGAGGCGGACGCACGCTCGACCCCCGCGCCTCGGGAGACCATCGAGGTCCGCTGAGTTGCCGTCGGCCTTCATACTACGGAGGCCAAGCTCCTCAACGCGACCCACGGGGGAGGTCTCGCCGGTGCGGAATCGGATCGCGCTCGTCGTCTCGCTGGCATTCCTGGCGCTGGCCGCCGCACCGGTCTCGGCCGGATCGACGCAGGCCTCGTCAGCCTCCGCCCGTCCGGCGGGAACTGCGGAGACGCCCAAGTTCCTGACGCTGCCGTTCAAGAACCTCCGAAAGATGCAGATCCAGCAGACCTGGACCTTCACCGACGGGCAGTACCACCAGGCCATCGACTACATCAAAGGCACCGTCGACAACGCGAGCACCTGGAAGGGCTTCCCCGTCGTCGCCGCGGCCGGTGGCAAGGCGTGCGGCGAGAAGATCGGCCGCAACGGCTGCGTCGTCCGGCCCGGCACCATGGGCAACCGCGTGCTGATCAAGCACCGCATCGACGGCAAGGTCTTCTATACGTTCTACAACCATCTGAAGTGGATCGAGTCGTCGATCCCGCTCGGCTCGCGGGACGACACCGTGAACGTGAAGCGCGGGCAGATCATCGGCTGGGCCGGCGCGAGCGGCAATCCGTCGTACCTGATCCATCTCCATTTCCAGCTGCTCGACAAGCACTTCCAGCCGCTCGACCCCTATGGCATCTACGGGAAGCGCACCAAGTACCCGAACCCCAAGGGCACGAACGGCAAGCATTCCCGGGCGGCCAACTACTGGACGGCCAATCCGCCGATCCTGCCCGAGCCTCCCGCCGATCCACCGGCTGCCGCGAGCGCCGCGGCCGCCGGCGGCGCCACGGGCCGGGCGGTGCCGGTGCGCGGGACCGCGGCTGGTCCTCGCCTGCGCATCCCGGACTCGGACATGGCTGCGACCGCCTCCCGTTCGCCGGCCCGCGGCGCGCAGTACATCACCCACGGCAACCGCAACAGGAAGTGGATCGCGCTCACCTTCGACGCGGACATGTACCCGTTCATGTACCGGACGCGCGACTCGTACCACGAGTACGACATGCGGCTCGTGCGGTTGCTCAAGAACCAGGACGTGCCCGCGACGATGTTCCTGAATGGCCTCTACGTGAAGGCCTACCCGCAGCTGGTGCAGGAGCTGCTCGCCGAGGATCCAAAGCTGGAGCTGGCCAACCACACCTGGGACCACGCCGGCTGGACGAGCTGTGGCAACACCGACCCCATCCAGCCGCCGATGACCAAGCGCAAGGAGGTCACCAAGACCTCCGCGATCATCGACAACGTCACGGGCGTCGACGACCTCTACTTCCGCTATCCGGGCGGCTGCTACGGACCGGGCGACAACCAGCTGGTGAAGTCTCTCGGCGTCACGCCCATCGGCTGGGACTGCTACTTCGGTGACGCGCTGGGGTGGTCGGCCGAGCGCCAGATCGCGAACGTGAAGAACACGTGCCGCAAGGGCTCGATCGTGATCACGCACTTCAATAACACTCGGTACCACCCAGGCGTCTACAAGGCATTGAAGGCGCTGCTGCCATGGTGGAAGGAGCACGGCTGGAAGGTCGTGAGCGTGGGCACGATGCTCGGAAGGCCCACTCCACCGCCGAATTAGCGCCGCGACCCATACTTTGCGGACCGGCCCGAGCGCCGCGAGGGTGACACGGAGGAAGATCGTTTTGCGGATTCGTGCCCAGGTTTCGGGCCTTCTCATGATGGCGCTGGTCGTCGGCGCCTGCTCCAGCACCAACCCGTCGCCGTCCACCTCGACGCCGTCCGGGGCCTCATTGGCACCGGGTCAGACGCCGAGTGGAACGCCCTCCGGGACGGCCTCGACCCCGACCGGCACCCCGTCGCCCGGCGAGTCCGGCGAGCCGCAGGCCACGCCGACCGTGGGACCGGACGAGACGCCAGGCCCGGAGGTCTCACCGACGCCGAAGCCCCCCAAGCCCCTGGCCGACTACCCGACGCACGGCAAGCGCACCCAGAAGGTCATCGCGCTGACGTTCGACGCGGACATGTATCCGTTCATGTACCCGACGAAGGACTCGTACCACGAGTACGACACGCGAACGCTCAAGCTGCTCAAGGACAACGACGTCCATGCCACGATCTTCCTGAACGGCCTGTACGTGAAGGCCTATCCGGACATCGTCAAGGACCTGGCCAAGCAGCCCGGTATCGAGCTCGCCAACCACACGTGGGACCACGCGGCGTGGCCCGGGTGCAGCGACCCTGCAGCGCCCGCCCTGGACAACAAGAAGACGGAGATCACCAAGACCGAGAAGATCGTCAAGGACGAGATCGGCACCGACATGTTCTGGTTCCGGTTCCCCGGTGGCTGCTACGGCGGCGGTAGCGACCTGGAGCTCGTCAAAGACCTCGGGTCGTGGCCGGTCGGCTGGGACTGCTACTTCGGCGACTCCCTTGGCTGGAGCGGCGACCAGCAGTTCTCGAACGTCAAGGCGACCTGCGGCAAGGGCTCGATCGTGATCACCCACCTGAACAACACCAAGTACCACCCGGGCGTCTACGACGCGTTGAAGCAGCTGATCCCGTGGTGGAAGGAGAACGGCTGGACGATCGTCAACGTGGGCGAGCTGCTGGGTCGGGAGACGCCTCCGGCCGAGTAGGCCCAGGCCGCGCGCCTGCCTCTCGCCGGGGCCGGGGTTCGGCCTGACGCTTTAGTCGATCAGTCGCGCGATCGCCCGTACCGGGAACGTGCCCATGCCCGCGATGCGCGGTGCGAGCGCGGTCACCTCGAAGCCCCGATCGGGCAGCGCGCCCAGGTTCGTGAGGTGCTCGAGGATCGGGATTCCCGCGGCCAGCAGGATCGAGTGGGCCGGCCGCGACGGATCCGCCGTGTCATCGACGTTGAGACTGTCGATGCCCACCAGCACAGCGCCGCCGTCCGCCAGCCATTGGGCGGCGGCCCGCGTCAGGTGTGGGTGCCCGCTGCCGTACTCGGGCGTGCCGAAGTGCCGGTCCCAGCCCGTGTGGGCCAGGACGGCCCTCCCGCGCACGTCCAATCCGGAAAACGCCTCGGGTCCGATGGCGGTGACCCCGCCGGCGTGAACCACCACGCCGTCCACCTCGAAGCAGGCCTCCGCCGGCAGGCTCGCCAGGTCCGCCCCGCCCTCGTAGCGGTGGGCCGGCGTGTCCATGTACGTGCCGGTGTTGGCGATCATCGAGATCGTCGCGATGTGGAACTCCGTGCCGGGCGCGTAGTGCGCCCGAGACGCCTCGCGGCTGAGATACGTGCCGATCTCCGGCACGGGGAAGCCCGGCAGCGTCACCATGCCGTGCCGGATCACGTGGCTGAGGTCAACGATCGTGCCCTTCTGCGCGGCCACGGCTCCTCCTCAGGGGTTTGGTTCGTCCTGCCCCCAGCATGCCGCATGGCCGAATCGCCTGCGGACCTGGCGGGTCGCGGCGCGACGGCGTAGCCCCCGATTCAGCAAGGAACGGCCGCGTGGAGGACGATCAGCCCGACATGACCGAGACCCCGAGCAAACCTGCCGCGTCGGGCCCCGTCTCCATCCTCGTCTGCGCGAACTGCGGCAAGAAGAACACGATTCGTCCCAGCGCCAAGGGCGCCCCGCATTGCGGAGTGTGCGGCGAGGCCCTTCCTTGGCTGGTCACCGCCACGGACGAGACGTTCGACCTGGAGGCGAAGGCGGCGCCCCCCGTGGTGGTCGACCTCTGGGCGCCGTGGTGCGGCCCCTGCCGATTCATCGCGCCGATCCTCGAGGAGCTGGTGCGGGAAAATGCCGGCCGCCTCAAGGTCGTCAAGGTGAACGTTGACGACAACCCCAACCTGGCCATGCGCTTCGACGCCCGCAGCATCCCGACGCTCGTCGTGCTGCGTGACGGCAACGTGGTCGAGCGCATCGTCGGGGCGCTGCCCAAGCCGGAGCTGGTCAAGCGCCTCTCGCCGCACATCAAGCCGGCGGCCTGACCGGACCGAAGGACGGCCGACTCCGCGCCTGAGGCCCGGGCGCGTCGACCGCCACACCCGCTGCGCGCCGCGCGGTTGGTCCGCATTGCACCTGTCGGGATGGGACACTGCGGGTCTGATGACCAACGAGTCGGGACCGGCGACACCCGAGATCGATCCACTGGACGTTTTGCAGGTCGAGGCGCTCCTGGGCGACGAGGAGCGGCTGATCCGCGACACCGTGCGCAGGTTCGTGCGGGACCGCGTGCTGCCGGGCATCCAGGAGTGGTACGAAGCGGGTCGTTTCCCCCGCGAGCTCGTGCCGGAGCTCGGCGCGCTCGGCCTCCTTGGCATGCACCTGGAGGGCTACGGCTGCGCCGGGGCGTCCGCGTCGGCCTATGGGGTCGCGTGCCGCGAGCTGGAGGCGGGGGATAGCGGCTTCCGTTCGTTCGTGTCGGTCCAGGGCTCACTGGCCATGTTCCCGATCTGGAGGTACGGATCGGAGGAACAGAAGCTCGAATGGCTGCCGCGGATGGCTCGCGGGGAGGCCCTCGGCTGCTTCGGGCTGACGGAGCCGGACGCGGGCTCGGATCCGTCATCGATGCGCACCTTCGCACGCCGGTCTGGTGGCGACTGGATTCTCAACGGCACCAAGATGTGGATCACGAACGGCAGCATCGCGGACGTGGCCGTGGTGTGGGCGCGCACGGACGACGGCGTGCGCGGCTTCCTCGTGCCGCGCGAGACACCGGGCTTCACGGCGCGGGACATCCACGGCAAGCTGAGCCTGCGGGCGTCGGTGACGTCCGAGCTGGTCCTGGATGACGTGCGTCTGCCGGACAGAGCGGCGCTGCCCGGGGTGACGGGCATGCGCGGGCCGCTGTCGTGCCTGAACGAGGCTCGCTTCGGGATTGTCTGGGGCGTCGTCGGCGCCGCGCGCGCGTGCTACGAGGCTGCGCTGGACTACGCCGGGACGCGCGAGCAGTTCGGCAGGCCGATCGCGTCGTTCCAGCTGACGCAGGAGAAGCTGGTGAACATGGCCGTCGAGCTGAACAAGGCGTCGCTCGTGGCATGGCACCTTGGGCGCCTGAAGGACGCCGGCGAGATCGGGCCGCAGCAGGTGTCGCTCGGCAAGCTCAACAACGTTCGCGAGGCGCTGGACATCGCGCGGAGCGCCCGGACCATCCTCGGCGCGAACGGCATCACGCTCGACTACCCGGTCATGCGCCACATGAACAACCTCGAGACGGTCCTGACCTACGAGGGCACCAGCGAGATCCACACGCTGATCCTCGGCGAGGCCATCACCGGCATCCAGGCCTACCGCTGAGCGATCTCCCGTCCCTTCCAGTGGCCGACCTGCCCGATCTCCCGCCCGATCCAATCGCCGGCCTGCCCGATCTCGTGGCTGACGTGCCGGACGTCTCGGCGAAGCCCGCGCTCGATGGAATCCGCGTCGTCGACTTCTCGCAAGTCGCCGCAGGCCCGTACCTGTCGTCCCTCCTCGGCGACCTCGGCGCCGACGTCATCAAGGTCGAGCCGCTCGAAGGCGACTCCGTGCGGGGCATCGACGACGTCTTCGAGCCTGGGAGCAGTGCCTACTTCTTCGGCGTCAACCGCAGCAAGCGGGGCATGGCCCTTGACCTGCATGCCGAGGGGGCCGCGGACGTGGTCGAGCGGCTCGTCCGCGCCGCGGACGTGCTCATCGTGGGGATGCGCCCCTCGGCCGTCGAGCGGGCCGGCCTCGGCTACGAGCGGCTGGCGGCGATCAACCCGCGGCTCGTCTACGTCTCGATCACCGCCTTCGGCGAGACCGGGCCGCGCGCCGGCGAGCCGGGGATGGACATCCTGGCCCAGGCACTCTCCGGGGTCATGGGGCTGACCGGCGAGCCCGACGGGCCGCCCGTCCGCGTCGGCCCGCCGATCACGGACGTCAGCACGGCCTTCCTCGGCGGCTTCGCGATCTGCGCGGCGCTGCTCGCGCGCGACCGCGACGGCGTCGGCCAGAAGATCTCACTGAACCTGCTGGATTCGGCGATCGCGGTCCTGCCCAACTACGGCACGCAGTACCTGCGAACCCGCGAGCCGATCCGCCCGGAGGGCGGCGCCCACCCGCAGATCGTGCCGTACCAGGTGTTCCCGACGCAGGACGGCCACATCGTCGTCGCGTGCATCAGCGAACGGTTCTGGCCGCGCCTCTGCGACGCGATCGCACGTCCCGACCTCGCCTCGGACCCGGCGTATCGCACGAACGTTGACCGGGTACGCAATCGGGAGACCCTCATCCCGATCCTGTCCGACGTGCTCCGCTCGGCGCCCACGGCCAGCTGGATGCCGCGGCTCCGCGCCGCGGACGTGCCCTGCTCCGAGGTCCATCCCATCGACGAGGTCTTCGACGATCCCCAGGTCGTGAACAACGGCATGGAAGCAGCGCTGGTTCACCCTCGCTTCGGCGAGTACGGGATCCTGGGCAATCCCATCCGGATGAGCCGCACGTCCCCGCACCCGAGCCGCTACGCCCCCGACGTCGGCGAGCACACCGCCGAGATCCTCCGGGAGCTGGGCTACTCGGGGCCCGACGTGGACGCGCTGCAAGCGGCGGGAGTTGTTGGCGATGGAGGCTTGACGTGACGTTGGATCAAATGCTATCCGGGCTTGCGTCGTCGCTTCACGTCAGTTCAGTGTCGCCACGGGGTCGCTATTTGCTTGTCGTCGCCCGACGCCGTTGGTAGGCTTCGGTGACCGGGCCAGACCTCGACCACCTGATGTCGTCAACGGCCCGTAGCCTCGGACTGGAGATCGTCATGCGCAGAGCTCTTCTGTCACTTGCCCTTGCCGCGAGCCTCGTGATGGCGGTGGCGGCGCCGGTTGGAGCTGTGAGCGCGAACATCGCGCCGGCGACGCAGACCCACAGCCACAACGTGCTTTCGCACTGGACCGGGTCGTGGACGGGCCGTGCCAATTTCGACACGCTCTTCTGGTACGGCGATGGGACTGGCGTCGAGGTCGTGACCGCGAACCTGAATCGCGCGTATTCCCATCTCTACTCCCCGTGTCCCGGTGATCCGACGAACTATTTCCAGTTGCTCGAGGTCTACGACAACATCGGGCATGGATCCTCGCTCTACGCCTCTAGCACCAGCAGCACGCACGAGAACTCGGGGACGCCCTGCTGAGTCCGGTCTGACGCTTGGTCACCGTGAAGAGCACGACGGGTTTGCCGGGGCCGCTCCGGCGGCTCCGTCGTGACCCACTCGCGGCTGCCGCAGTGGTCATCGTGGCCGTCCTGGCGATGTTGACCGCGGGGATCCACCAGACGGCAACGATCCGCGTCGCTGCCGTCGTCGACTCGCACTGGCGCGGGGCGTACGACATCCTGGTGCGCCCTGGGGGCGCGCGTCTCGATCTCGAGCAGACCAACGGACTGGTCGAGCCGAACTTCGTCGGTTTCGCCGGCGGAGGCGGAATCAGTCTCGACGGGCTCGCTGCGATCCGGAGCGTCGACGGAGTCGACCTGGCGGCCCCGGTGGGCTTCATCGGCTACATCCGTGACGTCGCAGCGAGCGTCGTCATCGAGGTCGATCGCCTGCCGGAAAAGCCAACCCTGTACCGGGTCTCCCTGACGACGACCACGACCGACGGCCTCGCATCCCAACTGGTGCAGCGAGAGGTGGGGGAGATCGTCCTCGGGCCCGCAGTCGGAAGCGACCCGACCGTCAACTGGACCACCGACCTCGGTGATGTCTCGGCCAATCAGGACGCTGACGGCACCTGGATCATCGACGTCGTCACGAAGCGCGGGCTTCCCGGGCTTGCGATCCCGATTCTCGCAGTCGATCCAGTCGCCGAGAAGCAATTGCTGCCGGACGCCCCTGATTTTCTCGATCCGCTGGCGGCGATCGGCACGTCCCGCCGGACGGCGGGCACGTTCGACACTGATTCGGTGGATCCCGATTGGCGGACGGCGTTCGGGCAACTGAGATCGATCCAGTCACCGGGCTGGCAATTCGGAAGCGACCGAGAGCTGCCGGTCATCCCGTTGATCGTGAGTGATCGTCAGGCCGCCGCCCTGAGGACCGATCTGAGCGTCGACCAGGAGGGTCATTCCCTCGATGACTACCCGACCGGCGGCCTGGACGTCGTACGTGAGGCCACCGGCGCCGAGGCGGCGTTCGTCGGCGCGGCGTCGGTCGACACGGGCGCCACGCTTGCTCCGTTGCGGAACCCATCGCAGTGCGTCCTGTGGCCGAACTCGACCCGCACATGCGCGGTCAACAGCTTCTTCGCGTCCTCGAGCCTGGACGGCCGTCTCGTCGTCCGTCCCACGTACGCCGCGAGAGCAGCGTCCGGCCCTGACTCGAGCGCGCCGGCATACACGATCTCCCGGGTCGGGATCGTCGCACCGGACGGTGACCCCACGGTGCCGGACTTCCGGCCGGCTGACACTGCCGCGACGGGCGCCTTCGCCGCGTACCGTCAGCTCAAGAGCGTGCCGTTGGCGGTTTCGAGGACGCCGTTCTCGCCGCACGCCAACATTCGTGAGCCGTTCGTCCTGGCTCCCGTCGGGACATTCGATGCGACGACCGTCAAGGTCCCGGCCGATCCCGTCGACTACGTACCGCTTGGCGCCTATGACCCGTCCGACACGACCTTGATCGCGGACGCCGCAGGCTCGCCGACGGTGGCGCAGGCCATGACCTACCCACTGCTGCCGAACGGCCTGGTGACGACACCGCCGCTGGCGATCACCGATCTGGCGGGAGCGGTCACCCTGCGAGGGGACTCGCCGATCGACGCTGTCCGCGTGCGTGTCGCCGGCGTAACCGACTTCGGAGAGGTATCGAAGTCGAAGATCGAGTCCGTCGCGACGGGCATCACGAGGCTCGGGTTCGACGTGGACATCGTGGCCGGCTCGTCACCCCAGGCCGTCGACCTGTACGTCCCCGGGTACCACGTCGAACAGACTCCGGCCGCCGACCTCGGCTGGGTTCGTCAGCACTGGACAACCATCGGGGCCGCGGATCGGGTCACCCAAGGGTTCGACTCGTCCGATCTGGCGCTGCTCAGCATGAGCATTGGCGCGGCGGCCGTCTGGGCGGTTGCGCTCGCGGGACTTCGGCTGGAGCGGCGGACGCGCGAGGCGGCCATCCTCGCGACGATCGGATGGAGTCGACGCGAGCTTACCCGCTGGTTCACGGGCGAGGCGCTCGTCGGGGCGCTGGCGATCGGGGCCCTTGGGCTCGTCGGTTACCTCCTCGCCGCCGGGAGCCCGGAGGCGTTGATCGCCGCCATCGGGATGGGCGTGCTGTGGTTCCTCGCGGGGCTGGTCGCGGCGGTCGTCACGATCCGCCACGGATCGCGCTCCATCCTCGCCGGGACCGTCGTACGCGGGCGCCTCAGATCGGCGGTTCCCGTTCGCGGCCCACTGAGCTACGCGGCTCGTGCAGCAGTTGCACGGGCTTCATGGGTCACCGCCATCGCGTTCGGGCTCGGAGCAGCATCCGCGGCGATCGCCGTAGGGGCCTCCATCGTGGCCGGCCTGAGCGCGCGCATCGGACCGACACTGCTCGCCTCGGCGGCAGGTGCCGCGGCGGCGGCCTATCAGCCGTTGATGCTTGTTGCCATGGGGACCGGTTCGCTCGCTTTCGTCGTCGCGGCGTTGCGGCTGGACCGCCGGCGTCGCGCGCCTGAGGCGCTGGTCTTGTCGATCAGCGGATGGTCGCCCGCTGAGATTCATCGCATGTTCCGAACGGGACTGATGCTGATCGCCGCGATCGCCGCGGTCATTGGCTCCGTGCTCGCGTGGGGCCTGGCCGTCCCGTTCGGGATCGAGCTCGCGTGGGAGCCGACGCTGCTCGCTGCGATGCTCGCCCTCAGCGCCGTGGTGTGGGGTGCGTTCGTGACGCGAGGGGTTGTCGCGAGACCCGGGGACCTGTCGTGACCGATGCGCCTGCGAAGCAGGCTGCGCTCGAGCTGACCGAAATCGATCTCAGCTACGCGGTACCGGATCGCGAGCCCCTCCAGGTTCTCCGCGGCATGGATCTCGAAGTCGCGCGCGGCGAGCTCGTCTGCCTTGCCGGTCGATCAGGCTCGGGAAAGTCGTCGCTGCTCCATGTCGCCGCCGGTCTTCTCCCGCCCGACGCAGGATCGGTGAAGTGGCTGGGCCGCGAGATCGTCCGTGCCGGAAAGGACGACGTCACCGCTTGGAGACGTACGACGATTGGCTTCGTATTCCAGAGCGGTGGGCTTGTCGAGATCCTCACCGCCGCCGAAAACGTCGCGCTGCCCGGGATGCCCGCCGCCACGGGCTCGACATCACGCGCTGAGACGGCTGCTCGCGCCAGCCAGATGCTCGAACAGGTGGGGCTCCGCAAGCGGGCTGACCACTTTCCCGCCCAACTGTCGGGCGGCGAACGCCAGCGTGTCGCCGTCGCGCGCGCGCTCTTCCACGACCCGCCCGTCCTGATCGTGGACGAGCCAACGGCCAGTCTCGACGCTCAGTCCGCTGAGCATATGGTGGCTGTCCTGCGCGACATCCGCGATCGGGGCCACGCAGTGCTCGTCGCATCGCACGACGACCACGTTCTCCGAGGCGCCGACCGCGTCGTCACGTTGGATTGACAGAGTCTCGACGCCACGACGATAAGGACTTGATCTGCTCAGCCATGGTATAGGCTTCCCCGCTCGGATCCGCAGCGTCCCAGCCCGTAACCCAGGCGTTTTGTCTTGGCCATCGATGACCAGCGCCCCGCCGCCAACGAGCCGACCGAGGGTGGTTCGATCGATGCGGGGCCCCGCTTCCGCCTCTTCGTCGAGCGCAGCTCGGACGTCTTCTACCGCACACGGCTCACGCCTGAGCCGGTGCTCGAGTATGTGAGCCCGGCCGCAGAGGCCGTCACGGGGTACAGCCCCGCCGAGCTTCTCGACGATCCGACGCTGTGGCAGGAGCTCGTCCATCCGGACGATCGCGCCTTGATCCCCGACGGTGCGTCCTTCGCCGCGGCGACCGCGGACGAGCTCGAGGCCCCCCTCGTCCTGAGATGGGTTCACCGTGACGGGTCGGTCCGCTGGACTGAGCACCGAAGCGCCCCCATCTTCGGTGGGGACGGCGCCCTGATCGCGCTCGAGGGTGTCGCCCGGGACGTGACCGCGCGGATGACGGGCGAGGAGCATGTGCGTGCTGCCGATGCTCGCCTCCGTGACCTCCTGTCGGGCATCGATCTCGGCGCCCTCGTCCTCGACGCCTCGGGTCGGGTCGAGTTCATCAACGACTTCCTCCTTCGCCTCCTGGGCCGGAGCCGCGATGCGCTCCTGGGACAGGACTGGATCGACATCGCCATACCCGAGGGCGAGCGCGCCGCCCTGCGCGACATCTTTGGGACGGCGCTCGCCTCGGGCGCTGGCGCGGGTCAGCGCGAAGACGGCATCGCCACGCGCTCAGGGGAAGAACGTCGCCTGCTTTGGACGAGCGTCATCCAGCACGACGCCGATGGCCGGGTCGTTGGGCTGGCCGGCATCGCCCACGACGTCACCGAGGCTCGCCGGATTGCGGCCGAGCATGCCCGCCTCGCGGCGGCCATCGACCAATCGGCCGAGTCCGTGATGATCACGGATCCGGCGACCCGGATCCTGTATGTCAACCGCGCCTTCGAGCGCCTCTCCGGGTATGCGAGTTCCGAGGTCGTCGGTCAGACGCCGCGAATCCTTGCCAGCGGCGTGGGGTCGAAGTCGTATTACGACTCCCTGGGCGCGGCCCTCGCTCACGGCGTGGCGTGGATGGCCGATGTCGTCTATCGGCGGAAGGACGGCTCCGAGTACCGCGTGAGCTCGGTCACCTCGCCGATCTGGGCGGCGGATGGCTCGATCACGGGGTATTTCGACGTCGCCCGTGACGTGACCCACGAGCGGGAGCTCGAGTCGCGGACGGAGCAGCTCGTGCGCGAGCGTGCCCTCATCGCCGAAACCCTGCGCAGTCTGCCGTCCGGCGGCGACCCTGAGGCCACCGCCGAGCTGTTCTGTCGCCAGGTCGCCAGCCTGTCCGACATCGTCGTCGCGTCGGTCCTCGGTTTTGAATCCGATGGAGCGGCGACACCTCTCGCGTTCGTCGCAGCAGGGTCACCGGACGCCGGTCTTCGACGGTTCACGGTGGAGCGAAGCAAATATCTGCGCCGCCACGCCAGGGCGGGCCCGTGGGTCTCGGAGTGGATCGACGATCCGACACACCCGTATGCGGACATCATCCGGAGCCTCGGCGTCCGCGCGTTCGCCTACGCACCGGTCCAGAGCCAGGGCATCCCCATCGGCCTGTTGGCGGTCGGCTCTTCAAAACCCGACGGTGTGGCGCAGCTGTCCGAGCAGCTCGGCGCGCTGGTGTCGTTTGCCGATCTCGCCGGTGCCCTGCTGGGGCGCCAGCTCGCGGCCCGAGGCGTCACGCGGCGGATGCATGCCGAGATCGAAGGCGTCATCCAAGAGCGTGCCTTCGCGCCGGTGTTCCAGCCCATCGTCGACCTGAGGAACTGCCTGACGATCGGATACGAGGCACTCACCAGGTTCACCGACGGCGCATCACCGGAACGACGCTTCCGCGATGCGGCCGCAATCGGCCTCGAAGGCGAGCTCGAGCTGGCCACCCTCGAAGCCGCGATTGGCGCCGCGCGCATTGGCATCTCTCGGAGCAGGTTCGTCCACTTCAACGTCTCGCCCCAGCTCGTTCTGCGAGGGACCGACCTCAGGGAGCTTCTGCGCGACGTGCCGCACCGGCTCGTCCTCGAGATCACCGAGCATGCCATCGTCCGGGACTACGAGGCGTTCCGTAGGGGCATCGCGAGGCTTGGCCGCCCCGTGCGCCTGGCCGTCGACGATGCCGGCGCTGGGTTCGCCAGCCTGCGGCACATCCTCGAGCTCGATCCGGCGTTCGTGAAGCTCGACATCTCCCTGATCCGTGGCATCGACCGCGATCCCGCGAAGCAGGCCCTCGTGGCGGGGATGCGGCACTTCACCCGGACCACGAAACGTCGGCTGATCGCCGAGGGTGTAGAGACGGAGGCAGAGGCCCAGACCCTGACCGAGCTCGATATCCGCCTCGTTCAGGGCTACCGCTTCGGCCGACCGGCGCCGCTGCCCCCGCGGTCGACCGAGAGGGACCCGGCATGACCGGGCTCGTTGCGGCTCCGCCCCTGCGGCCTAGCCGTAGTTCTAGGGCGGAGCGCTCTGACCGCTTGTGGTGAGGGGGTCCCTCCTTCAGGGCCGCAGACGGGTTGAATGCTGTCGCCGGAGGGCCAATGAAGCTCGACGTCGAAGGAACGCCAGCGCGACCAACGCTGCCAGCGATGCGACGGGGAGCCACGAGGACTCCGGTCGAACCGCCGGAGCGGTGGCCGTCTCAGGCAACGCGGCGAGTGCCCGAACTTCATCCTCAGTCAGCTGTTCCATCTTCGGCATGAGG
>JAXDKU010000037.1:0-4050 GCA_034667005.1 Chloroflexota bacterium | reverse complement strand
CCGACTGCAACGTGCGCGCGCGTTTGACGCTGTTCGCGCAAGGCGAGTAGGCTTCCGGCCAGATTCGCGACTGAGCGAATCGCCCATCCGCCGCCTCCGTCCCAACGGTCGGGTTGCCCGTCCCGCGACCGGTAGCGGCAGTGAACACCGGCACGGTTTCGATCGTGCCCGTGGCCGTCCGTCACGACGGCTCGATGACCGAGTATTGCCTCCAGCGCATGCTGGACGGGAGGCCGAGATGAACGATCCCGTCGTCCTTGCGGTCCTATTGGCCGTGGCCGTCGGCGGGCTTGCCGTCGGATTCGTCGCACGCGGAATCCTCGCCGCGCAATCCGTGAAGGCAGCCCAGGAGAAGTCGGGGCGCATCGTCGCCGAGGCGCGCGCCCAGCAGAAGGAGCTCATCCTCCAGGCGAAGGACGAGCAGGTCCGCCTCACGCGCGAGACGGAGGAGGAGGCCCGCGCCAAGCGCGGCGACCTTGCGAACCTCGAACGCCGGCTGCTCCAGCGGGACGAGCAACTGGACCAGCGCACGGACATGCTGGAGGAACGCACCCGCAAGCTCACGGGCAAGGAGCAGGAGCTCGAGGCGCAGCGCGAGGCGCTCGTCGCGGCCCGCCAGGACCAGCTCGCCGCCCTGGAGCGGGTCAGCCAGATGAGCGTCGACGAGGCCAAGTCGATCCTGCTCGAGCAGGTCCGTGAGGAGGCCGAGCACGATGCGGTCCGGCTGGCCAAGTCCATCGAGCGGAGCGCCCGCGAGTCGGCCGAGGACAAGGCACGCGACGTGGTGGTCACCGCCATCCAGCGCGTCATGGTCGACCACACGGCGGAGATGACCGTCTCGGTGGTGCAGATCCCCAGCGACGAGATGAAGGGCCGCATCATCGGCCGCGAGGGCCGCAACATCCGCGCCCTGGAACAGGCCACCGGGATCGACCTGATCATCGACGACACGCCGGAGTCGGTTCTGATCAGCGGCTTCGATCCGGTCCGCCGCGAGATCGCGCGGCTGGCTCTGACCAAGCTGATCCAGGACGGCCGCATCCACCCCGGCCGCATCGAGGAGGTCGTCGCGAAGGCTCGCTCGGAGGTGGATCTGCTGATCCGCCAGGCCGGCGAATCGGCCGCCTACGAGACGGGCGTTCCCGGGCTGCCGCCGGAGATCATCAAGCTCCTCGGCCGGCTGCGCTACCGCACCAGCTACGGCCAGAACGTGCTGAAGCACGTCATGGAGACGGCCCGCATCGCCGCCGTGATCGCGGCCGAGATCGGCGCGGACGTCCAGGTGGCCAAGACCGGCGGCCTGCTGCACGACATCGGCAAGGCCGTCGACCACGAGGTGGAAGGGCCGCACGCCGCGATCGGCGCGGCCATCGCACAGCGGCACAACCTCTCGCAGAAGGTGATCAACGGGATCGCCGCGCACCACCAGGAGGTGGAGTACACCTGCATCGAGGCGCCCATCGTGCAGATCGCCGACGCGATCAGCGCCAGCCGACCCGGCGCCCGCGGCGAGTCGATGGACACCTACGTCAAGCGGCTGGAGGATCTCCAGCAGATCGCGAACAGCTTCCAGGGCGTCGAGAAGTCGTTCGCCGTCCAGGCCGGCCGCGAGGTCCGCATCCTCGTCCGCCCGGAGGAGATCGACGATCTCGCCTCCATGCGCCTGGCCCGCGACATCGTCCGGCGCATCGAGGAGTCCCTGACGTACCCGGGTCAGATCAAGGTCACCGTGATCCGCGAGACACGGGCCGTGGAGTACGCCAAGTAGCCGGCGACCCCGGCGCCACCAGCCGGCGTCCCGTCGCGCCCGTCCTCGCGGGCGACCGTCTTCCCGCGCTGCCGCACCGCGCCCCCGCGGGGATCCTCCGGACGATGATGATCGGCGACCTCATCGGCAAGCCCGGACGCGTCGCACTCGAGCGCGTGCTGCCAGACCTCCGAGAGGCACGCGGCGTCGACTTCGTCACGGCCAACGGCGAGAACGTGGCCGGAGGCATGGGCCTGACCATCTCGCTCGCGCACGCGATCTTCGCGGCCGGCGTGGACGTGATCACCAGCGGCAACCACATCTGGGACAAACGCGAGATCATCCCGGAGCTCGACCGCGAGGAGCGCATCCTGCGGCCGTTGAACTACGGTGACCACGGCGTGCCCGGCAGGGGCTGGGGTCTCTTCCATGCCGCCGACGGGAGCGAGCTCGCGGTCATCAACGCCCAGGGCCGGACGTTCATGCAGCCGATCGAGAACCCGTTCCTGATGCTCGATCGACTGCTGGACGACTCCGCCGACGAGCTTCCGCCGGTGCGCCTGGTCGACTTCCACTGCGAGCTGACCAGCGAGAAGACGGCCTTCGGCGTCCACCTCGACGGCCGGGTCAGCGCCGTGTGCGGGACCCACACCCACGTGGCCACCGCCGACCACCGGATCATGCCGCGGGGTACGGGCTACGTGAGCGATCTCGGGATGGTCGGGCCGGTGGACAGCGTCATCGGCTTCGCGCCGGAGTCGGTGCTGCCTCGCTTCATTACCGGCCTGCCGACGCGCTTCGAAGTCGGGTCCGGCCCGATCCTTTTCAACGCACTGATCATCGACGTGGACTCATCCAGCGGCGCCTGCGTCGGACTCGAGCGCATCGTCACCATGGTCGACGACTGACCACCCTGCGGCGGAACTCGCTCGACTTCCACACGCACACCACGCGCTCGGACGGCGTCTACCCGCCGCTCGAGCTCTATGCGCAGATGCGCGCATATGGGATGCGCCTCGTGTCGATCACGGACCACGACAGCCTGGAGGGCTACCGCGAGATCCGCGCCGCGGGTCTCGGGACGGAGGCGGGCCCGGACGGGCCGCAGGTCATTCCAGGCGTGGAGATCAACACGATCGGCGGCGACCTCACCTCCCGCGACGGCCTCGGCCGCGATGGGGAGGAGCTGCACATCCTCGGCTACGGCATCGACGTCGACGACGCCGCGTTCCGCGAGGTTCGCGCGCGGCAGCGCAGCGGCCGGCGCGACCGCATCGAGCAGACCCTGGAGCGGCTGCGGCAGCTCGGCAAGCCCGTCGACCGGTTCCTCGAAGGCGATGTGGCGACCGACGCGATGGGCCGTCCCCACGTGGCCCGGGCCCTCATCCGTGCCGGCTATGCCGAGTCGGTCGACGACGCCTTCGACCGCTACCTCGACTGGGGCCAGCCCGCCTACGTGGCCCGTCTCGGGATCGGGCCGGAGGAGGCGATCGCGGCCGTCGCGGCCGCGGGTGGCGTCCCCGTGCTGGCGCACTCGCCCGGCGCACCGGATCGGCCCGACCTCGTGGAACAGCTCCAGGAGATGGGTCTCGCCGGCCTCGAGGTCTACTACCGCACGTTCCTGCCGGAGACCGTGCAGCGCATGAAGGCGTTCGCTGAGGAGCGCGGGCTGCTTGCCACGGGAGGCAGCGACTACCATGGCGACACCATGACCTACGCCGAGGCACAGGCCACGACCCGGGTGCCCGACGCGGTCGGGGATGCGCTGCTCGACGCGATCGCGGCGCGGCAGACGGCACGCCTGGCGGCTCACCCGACAGGGCCCGCCTCGTGAACCGGGCGCTTCCCGTCCTGGATATGCTCGCGCCGGCGTCCGGCGCGACGCCTCGCCACTCGACGACGCCCGGGGACGCACGGCTGGCCGAGTTCCTCACCGAGGACGTGGTGATGCCGCGCTTCCACGTCTGGACGCTCGGCTGCCAGATGAACCACTCCGACTCCGAGGAGATGGCCGGCGCGTTGTTGGCGGCCGGCTGCTCCGAGGCCTCCGGGCTCGACGCGGCGGACCTGATCGTGATCAACAGCTGCGCCATCCGCGAGGCCGCCGAGCAGAAGGTCATCGGGCGGATGGGCGCGCTGCAGCGGCTCAAGCAGGCGAACCCCGCGGTCCGCGTCGTGCTGACGGGCTGCTCCGTGCAGGCGGAGAACGCCGCGAGCCTGAAGCGCCGCTATCCAGCGGTCGACCTCTTCCTGCGCCCGGACGAGGAGCCGGAGCTGGCCATGCGACTGGGACTCGCGGGCGC
>JAXDKU010000036.1:0-6151 GCA_034667005.1 Chloroflexota bacterium | reverse complement strand
CCTCGACGGCGGTGTAGTACACGCCGGGAGACCGCACGAGCTGGCTGACGACGACGCGCTCGGCACCGTTGATGATGAAGGTGCCCTGGCCCGTCATGGTCGGGAAGTCGCCCATGTAGACCCGCTGGCTCTGGATCTCGCCCGTCTCCTTGATGCGCAGCTCGACGTCCACGTAGAGCGGCTTGGAGAAGGTCAGGTCGCGGGTGCGGCACTCGAGCTCGGACCACTTGGGCTCGCCGAACTCGTACTGCTTGAAGTGGAGCTCCATCACCTTGCCGGTGAAGTCCTGGATCGGGCTGATCTCGTCGAGCAGCTCACGCAGCCCGTGATCGATGAACCAGCGGAACGATTGGAGCTGGAGCTCGATCAGGTCCGGGATGGGAAGGACTTCGGGGATCCGGGCATAACGCTTGCGCTCGGGGGCGACGAGGGCGTTGCGCCGGGGGGCATCAGTGACGGACAGCATCAAGCCCTCCTGAGCAGGGGAAACTGGGGCAGAGAGAACCGGGGACACGGACATACCACGGGCAGGACAGAGAGAAAAGGGGGGCCGCGCTCACCGAACGCGTATCTTACGTCGGCGGCCTTACGCTGTCAATCGCAGGAAGACATGCGAAAGGGTCCTCGCCGGAACCTGAGGCGGGGCGATTGTAACCTCCTCGCGAGCGCCCGTCGATGGTCTTGCGCAACCCTCCGCGCGAGGCGGATCAGCCGGCCGGAGGCGGCACGGGCGGGGCCGTGACGGGAGCCGAATCGGGCGTGGTCGGCGGCCGGCCGCGGGGCCGGTCGCGGTAGCGGAACCAGGCCCAGAAGAGGACCGAGCCGAGGCCGAAGAAGACCAGCAGGCCCACAACCGTGGCGAGCGAGGCGGCGGTCGTGTCGGCCAGGTAGCCGCTGCGGGGGTTCAGCAGCACGTGGCAGAAGCCGAACGTGCCGAGGCCCACCAGCAGCGCCCAGACGGCCCGATTCCACGCGAAGACCTTCTCGCCCGGCAGGAACCGGACAGGCATCAGCCCGAACACCGCGGCCTCCAGCCCGGCCGTGACGACCGTCGCGAGGACCGTCTCCCAGACGGCCAGGGTGAAGGGCGGGTCGCCGATCGCGGGCTCCTGGAGCCGCACGGCGGCGAGGCCGAGCCACGCAACCAGGGACGCCAGCAGACCGATGCCGGTCGCGACGGCGATGGCCCTCCCCTCCTCCGCCTTGGCGAGCTCCCGCGAGAAGACGAAGCCGACGATGAGTCCATACAGGTACCCCGGCTGGAAGTTGGCGATCCGTGACAGGAGCACGCAGCCCACCCCGACGAGAAGCGTCCCCGGCAGCGCGCGCGGCACGATGCTCACGCCACGCGCGCGCAACGCCCGCTGGTACGGAATGGCGAAGGCCAGGAGCACGGCCACCAGCCCGCCGACGATCCCGGTAAACGTGGTCAGCGACCGGACGTCCGGGCCGAACCCGGGGTCGAGGAAGCCGTAGAGCAGGCCGCTCAGCAGCAGGAACAGCACGATCCCGCCTGCGGAAGCCCAGAACGGATTGCCCGTCGTCCTCGACGGCAGCGGCTCGGCCGGGCCACCGTCTGTGGTTGCTGCCGCCGACGCGCCTGCTGCCGACCCCGGCGGTGCCCGGCGCGGCCGCCTGGCCCCGGCCGTGAGGCCGGCCAGCGGCGCGGTGAGCCGCCCGAAGGCCGCGCGAAGGCGGATCAGCGGCCCCATGACCTCGGGGTAGTGCGCTTCGAGGGTGCCGTTGAACAGCGCCGCGGGGAACGGGATCAGCGCGATCGCGGCGACCGCGATGGCCGCGCTCTGGATGAGGATCGCGGGATCGAGCGAGATCTGGGTCGGGTCCGGGACCGACGAACGGAGGGGTGTCGCCGGACCCTGCTCGTCGGGCGGGATGCCGCCGACCGGCGGCTGGCCGGTGACCGCCAGGTCCGCCGGGGCGATCGTGTCGGAGGGGCTGGTCGCGCCGGCGCGGAACGTGACCCGGTCCGCCGGCAGCGTGGCGCCGAATTGGAGCAGGAGGGCGTCCGACGCCGGCACGCGGAACGGCCCGGGCCAGGTGAGGCGACCGTCCGACAGCGTGGCCTCGCCACTCGTCGCGCCGCGTGTCGATCCGGGCGAGTAGGTGGCTCCCGGCATCTCCGCGAAGATCGAGTCCAGGGCCACCTCCTGGGCATTCGCGTTCCGGATGCGGATCGTGAAGCCCTGCCGCGTGCCGGGATCGGCGAGCGGCGTGTCCGCGGTGAACTCGGTCGTCAGCGGCAGCCGGCCTTCCGGCGAGAAGAGCGTCAGGTGCGAGACGGTCGTCGATGCCCCGGCAGGGACCGTCACGTTCCAGCTGAGACCCGCCCCGTTGTCGGGTGCCTCCGCGCAGAGGCACGTGTCGTCGAACGGCTGCTGGAGCCCGATCCGTGCCCAGACGGCGCTGAACGGCCCTTCGACGGCCCGACTCCCCGGCGTCACGGGCAGCCACTGCTGGATGCGTGCATCAGCCGTGCTGGAGCTGAGGCACGCCGGGGACGCTCCGTCGAGGCGACCGAAGCCCTCGTCGGTGTCCTGGACGTAGCAGTCGCCGGCTCGGTAGAGGATGCCGCTGCGCGCCGCGTTGCTCGCGTTGACGATCCGGATGTCGGTCCGGTACGACTCCCGACCCACCACGTAGGTGTCGGTCTCCTCGACGCGCAGGCCGGTCCCCGCGGCCTCCACGGCGGTGACGATCGTGAACGGGCTCGCGTCCGTGCCGGCCCCGGCGACGGCCGACTGGCTGACCGGCGTCCACGACGTCCTCGGGGACGCATCGTCCGCGGCCTCCATCTGCGACGGCCCGAACAGCGTGCCGTCCACTGCGAGCAGCGTTCCGCAGGACCCGAGCAGGCTGGTGGGGTTGAAGAACTCGAACAGCTGATCCCGCTGGTGGGCGACCTGGCAGTTGAGCTCCGAGCTGACCACGATCCGGGTCAGCGGCCCGGCGCTCGCGATCTCGACCGTGGTCGGATCCGCTGCGCCCGCTGGCGACGCGGCGAGGAGCACGAGCAGGCTCGAGATCGCCAGCACGACCCTGCGCACCCGCCTCACGTCCGCCCGCACCTCCATGCGCCAGACGTCCAGTCTACGGGTCCGGAAAACGAGAAAGAGGCCCGCCCCGTAAGGCGAGCCTCTCTGCTTGCGTGGATGCCGGGTCGGACCGCCGACCCGGAGACCCGGATCGGGGGGACCGGACCCGCGGCGGTTACTTGATCTCGACCTTGGCGCCCTGCTCCTCGAGAGCGGCCTTGATCTTCTCGGCCTCGTCGCGTGCGACGCCTTCCTTGACGGGCTTCGGCGAGGCGTCGACCAGGTCCTTGGCCTCCTTGAGACCCAGGCCGGTCAGCTCGCGCACGACCTTGATGACCGGGATCTTGTTGGGACCGATCTCGGTCAGGACCGCGGTGAACTCGGTCTGCTCCTCGACCACGGGGGCGGCGGCTGCGGCGGCTGCCGGAGCTGCTGCGGCGGCTGCCGGAGCTGCTGCCGTGACGCCGTAGCGCTCCTCGAACTTCTTGATGAAGTCGGACAGCTCGAGCACGGTCATCGTGTCGATGGCCTCGAGGAGCTGGTCCTGCGTGAGTGTTGCCATGGGGTGTTCCTCCGTTTCAGACGTTGATGGGTGGGTTGTGGAACTTCATGTGGTGCCGGCTGCGCCTGAGCGTTGTCCCAACCGCGTTACGGCTGGGCTCCGCCCGTCGCCTGCGAGGCCTCTCGCTGGTCGCGCACCTGCTGGAGGGCATAGCCCAGGTTCCGCAGCGGTGCGGACAGGAGCGAAGCCATGGTCGCCAGCGGCGAGGCGATGCCGCCCGCCAACTGGGCGAGCAGGATCTCTCGGGATGGCAGGCTTGCCAGGCGGGTGACGGCCTCCGGCTCGACTCGGGTGTGGCCGACGACCGCACCGCGGACGGAGACCTGCCGGTATGGCCGGAGTGCGTCCAGCACGGCCCGCGCGAGGGCCGCCTCGTCGCTGCCGCCGACGGCAACGGCGGACGGGCCGACGAGCAGATCGGCCAGCTCGACGCGATCCGCCTGCTGGGCTGCGATCTTGCCGAGCCGGTTCTTGACGACCGTGAACCGCACGCCCTTGTCGCGCAGGTCACGGCGTACCTTGCCGAGGTCGGTGACGGTGAGGCCGCGGTAGTCGGTCACCACGGCCGCCTGGCTCCCCGAGAACGCCTCGACGAGCTCCGCGACCTTGGCGCGCTTGGCCTCTGTGGGCATGTCGCCTCCTTTTCGTGGCGGGCGCCGGCCAACCGGACACCCCTGCGACGCTCCGCGCAGGGGTCGGTCGGCGCTGCAGCGCAACGCGGCCACGGGTGGAGGCTCGAGTCGTCGGTCGATCCGGCGACGGGGGCCCTGCCCCGGTGAATGACCCTGCCTCGGCGTGCCCGCCGGCGTCCCCCTCCGCATCGCTGCGGTGGGTCCGGTCGGCGATTTCGGTCCGGTCCGTCAGGGCTGGGGCTCTCGGTGAGCCTCCGACCCCGGCGGCGCGGCACTCAGGCTTGAGTGCCTCGGACGCAACGCTGTCTATGGCGGAACGATCTTCTGTTACGGCGACCCGGGCTCACTGCCCGAGCCGATGGACCTAGGCTGCCGCTCTCGCCAGCAGGCCCGGGACGTCCACGTGGATGCCGGGGCCCATCGATGAGGCGACGGTCAGGCTCCTGAAATAGCTGCCCTTCACGGCAGATGGCCGCGCGCGATTGATCGCGTCGACCAGCGAGGCCAGGTTCTCCACCAGCTGTGCCGGGGCGAAGCTCGCCTTCCCGAAAGGGACGTGGATGATACCGGTCTTGTCGACCTTGAACTCGACGCGGCCGGCCTTGACCTCCCGGAGCGCCCGCTCGATGTCGAACGTGATCGTCCCGGACTTGGGGTTGGGCATCAGGCCGCGACGGCCGAGGATCCGGCCGAGCTTGCCCACCATGCCCATCATGTCGGGCGTCGCGAGCGCCACGTCGAACTCGAGCCAGCCGGCCTCGATGCGCTTCACGAGATCCTCGCCGCCCACCTCGTCCGCGCCGCCGCGGAGCGCCTCCTGGGCCTTGTCGCCCTGGGCGAAGACGACCACGCGGACGGTCTTGCCGACGCCGTGTGGAAGGACGACCGTGCCGCGGACCATCTGGTCCGCGTGGCGGGGATCCACGCCGAGGCGCACGTGCGCCTCAACGGTCGGGTCGAAGTTGACCTTCGCGGTGTCGCGCAGCAGGTCCATCGCCGCGTCCGGCGCATAGGTCGTGTTGCGGTCGACGAGCTTCGCCAGCTCCTGGTACCGCTTGCCGTGCTGTGCCATGGAATTCGGTTCCTCCGTGCGGCCCGTCGTGCGGGCCTCCCCCGTTGTGCGTGGGGTGAACGCGCCGGCGTCGTCGGGGTTCTGCGGTCGCACGCCGGCGCGCGACCCCCGTCTGTTGGTCAGCCCGTGATGTCGATACCCATGGAGCGGGCCGTGCCCTCCACGATCCGCGCGGCGCCCTCGACGGAGGTCGCGTTGAGATCGGACATCTTGATCTGGGCGATGTCCCGGACCTGGGCCCGGGTCACGCTGCCCACCTTCTCGCGTCCGGCAGCCGCGGAGCCCTTGTCGACCCCAGCCGCCTTGCGCAGCAGGTCCGCCGCCGGCGGCGTCTTGAGGACAAACGTGAAGCTGCGGTCCTCGAAGATGGTGATCTGGGCCGGGATGATCTGGCCGGCCTGGGCCGCCGTCTTCTCGTTGTAGGTTTTGGTGAACTCGACGATGTTGATGCCGTGCGGGCCCAGCACCGTGCCCACCGGCGGGGCAGGCGTGGCCTTGCCCGCGGGCAGCTGCAGGGTCACGACGGCTCGAATCTTCTTTGCCACTGATTACGCCTCTTTACCGTGAGCGGTGCTCATAGCTTCTCGACCTGGAGGAAGTCCAGCTCGACCGGTGTCTCCCGGCCGAAGATGCTGACGAGCACCTTGAGCTTGTTGCGCTCCGGGTTCACCTCGTCGACCGTGCCGATGAACTCGGCGAAGGGCCCGTCCGTGACGCGGACGCTCTGGCCCTTCTGGAAGGCAACGCGGTACTTGGGTGTCTCCACGCCCATCTGGCGCAGGATCTGCTTGACCTCGTGCTCCTCGAGGGGCACGGGCTCGTTGCGGCTGCC
>JAXDKU010000035.1:0-5383 GCA_034667005.1 Chloroflexota bacterium | reverse complement strand
CGGTCGAGCACGTCCGGATCCGTCTCCGCCGCCTCGAAGACCGCCTTGGCGACGCCGCGCAGCAATGCCAGGTCGCCGCCGATGCGCACCTGCACGGTGATCGTGCCGGTCCTGGTGGTGTGGAACGTCGCCATGTCGACGAACTCGTGCGGGACGATCGTCCGCCGCGAGGCCGCCTCGATCAGCGGGTTGATGTGGACGAGCTGCGCGCCGCGCCGGTCGGCCTCCGCCAGCCAGGTGAGCATCCGCGGCGCGTTCGACCCTGCGTTGTCCGCGATCAGCCAGATCGCGTCGGCCTTCTCCCAGTCATCGAGATCGACCGTTCCCTTCCCGCTCCCGATCGCCGCCGTCAGCGCTCGGCCGCTTGCCTCGTGACACATGTTCGAGCAGTCGGGCAGGTTGTTCGTCCCGAACTCGCGCACCCAGAGCTGGTAGAGGAACGTCGCCTCGTTGCTGAGCCGCCCCGAGGTGTAGAACGAGGCCTGATCCGGACGCTCCAGTTCGCGCAGGGCGCCGCCGACCAGCGCGAAGGCGTCCTGCCAGGAGATCGGCACGTAGGTGTCGGTCGCCGGGTCGTAGCTCATCGGCTCGGCGAGCCGTCCTACCGCCTCGAGGTCGTGGTCGCTCCACCCGGCCAGCTCGCCGACGGTGTGCGCAGCGAAGAACTCGCGGTCGGCCGTCGCGGGCGCGAGCTCCCAGGTGACGTGCTTGGCGCCGTTCTCGCAGATGTCGAGGCGGAGTCCGGCCGGGTCGTCCGGCCAGGCGCAGCCCGGGCAGTCGAAGCCGCCGTCCTCGTGGTTCATCACGAAGAGGGCGCGAAGGCCCTGCAGCGGCTCGCGCGCCCGCGCGAGGACCTTCCCGACGCTGCGCGCTGCACCCCATCCCGCGGCAGGGTGGTGGTACTCGTGGCGTGAGTAGTCCCCGTCCGGCGCCGGGCCGCGGCCGAGCGCGGGCACGCCCGGCAGCGCGCCGAGCATCCGCCGCTCCGCGTCGCGAATCTCAGACACCGGTGACTCCGGGTGCGAGCCGGCCGCGTGCGCGGCCGAAGTACATGAGCTCCCAGATCGCGTCGTTGGTGAACTCCTCGACGACCTGGTCATCCACGACGCGCTCGACGCGCAGCTCGCCGGCAAAGCGCAGGTACGCGCCGTCGAAACGGACGAGACCGGCCGCGAGTCGCTTGATGCCGTGCACGTTGTCGATGAACCGGCCGCGTGTCAGATCGCGGTGCCGCGTGAAGGTGGCGAAATACGTCTCGCCCTCACCCTCGTAGCGGTACCGGGTAACGTTGGCGACCGGCTTGCCGGTCAGCGCGTCGAGGTGGGTGTCGTCGGTTTCGAACCACGTCCGCTTGCCGTCGTCCGCAACGACCTTGCCGTCGCGGGCGAGCATGAAGAGCGTCACCGGCGCGTAGTCGTACTTCTTGTGCGCGGTGACACAGGAGGCGATCACCGAGTAGGGGCCGGCCTGGCCGCGGGCCCAGTACCAGTCGTTGATGATCTTCATCAGGCCGACGTTGCCCCAGTTGTGGTCGTGGTAGCCGACGCCGGTCGAGGAATGTGTCTCGTCGGCGCCGATCCGGTAGGTCGCGGTCACCGTGCCCTGCGGCACCGCGGGCAGCCAGGCGAACTCGAGATCGCGCCCCGGGCCGAAGAGCATGTAGCCGGTCTCCGGCCGCCACGGCGGGACCTGACCGACGAGCGTGACGTCCACCTCGATCTCCTCCACCCTCGCGGTGATCCGGTAGCGGTGCAGGTCGCCGCTGAACCGGTTGCCGGCGATGCGCACGTCGGCGCCGTCGGTCGCAGCCCACCACGCTTCCGGGTCGAACGTCACCAGCTTCTCGAAGCTGCGGCCGTCGGCCAGATCGAGGTTGAGCCGGATCAGCGGCGCCAGGGGCTTCTGCGAAGCCGCCAGATCCTTGTCCATGAAGACGACGACCAGCTTGGCGCCGTCATCGAGATGGGCATCGAAGTACCACCACTCGTAGGTGCCCGCCCGGCCGTCGGTGCGCGCGCCGTCCTCGAACGGCTCCACCCGTCCCTTCGCGACCCCGTAACGCTCGTAGTCTGAATCCGTCGACGCGAGGACGGCCAGCGGCGCGCGTTCGACGCCATGCTCGGTGGTCGGTGTCTCGTCTGTCGTGCTCATCGTGGTCTCCTCTGTGGTACGCCGTGTCGCGAGGCCGGTTGGACAGACGCTGCAACGTGGAAGGGGACGGGCGCCGCGGCCCGCTGGATGCCCGAGCTGGAGCCAGCGCAGCGCGACGAGCGCCATGTTCGCGGGCGGGAAGATGAACGACCAGAAACCGGTGATCTCGACTGTTGCTCCTCCTTGCGGCTGAAGGGCGTGGTACGAGAGTCCCGTACGGCTTCGCCCGCGTCTGCACCGTCACCATCCATCTGCTGCACGGGGTAGCCAGCATTCGCGGATACCTGCTGTCTGCAAGGCGGGGTCGTCGTCGAACACCCTCGACCTCAGCGCCACCCCTGCTGGCGGGAAGATGCGGGGAGCGCCAGCGGGGGACTGCACGGTGACGCTGCCTGCAATGACGCGAAGCCCGGCGTCGGCCATCCTTCTGGAGAGGATGAGCAACGGGACGAGATTGCCCGCTGCGCGGCGCGGCGCGCGCGCGGGTCGGCGAGGACGGACCGGCCTGGCCGAGGTCCGGCTGATCTGGGCGTTCCTGCTGATCGTTGCGGTGGGCGTGTTCACCACGTACGCGCGGACGCCGGTCGGCGAGCTGTACCAGACGCCCCTCGGTGGCATCCGCGGGGGCGTGGTGGCCACCGTGTCCTACTTCGCCTTTCCCGTCGGCCTCGCGGCGATCGCCACCCTTCCGATCGTGCTCGGCCGGACGCGCCGGAACCTGCTCCTTGCGTGGCTCGCTGCCGCGGCCATCCTGATCGCATTCGTTCTCTGGCCGGGCTCCATCGAGGAGTCGGGGATCGAGGCGACGCCGATCCGCGCGGTCGCGGCGGCCGGCGGGCTCGCTGCGCTCGGCCTCTCGTTGGCGGCATGGCGCTCGCACGGCCGCGGACGACTGGGCCGCGAGCGCGGTGACCGCGCCCGCATCGCCGCCGCCGCCGTGCTGGGCTTCGGCGCCCTGCCCTGGATCGCGGCCGACTTCGCGCTGTCGCTCAACAACGTGCCGGGGCTCGGCTCGATCTTCCTGACCGACCAGCTCGCGTCGCAGCCAAGCGTCCCCGGGCTGCATCAAGCGGTCCACGACGGCCACCACCACGGACTGGACGGCGTGCTCCTGGCCTGGGCCGCCCTCCTCGTATCACGGACGCTGGGCCACCTCGCGCACGACGGGCTGCGCCGCCTGCTCACGATCTACACCGGCTTCCTGCTCGTCTACGGCACGGCGAACGCCTGCCAGGACTTCTGGACCGAGCAGATCGTCAAGCGCGGGCTGACAACGCACGAGATACCGATCTTCCTCGCCCCGTCGCTCTCCGTTCCCTGGCTCGTCATGGCGCTGTTGACGCCGGTGGCCGCGTGGGTCATCTGGCTGGGATACCGGCCGGCCCCGGCCGACCGGAGCTCGCAGCGAAGGCGCCGGTTAGCTGGGGCCGCTGCGGCCACGCGAAGCTGAGGCGCGGCGTGCGCTGCGTGTAGTCGACGCGGGCAGCGGGTACCGGTTGTGACGAGGTGGAGTCCTTCGGGAGTCAATCCTCGCTCCGTCGTCCCCGTGCGGCCGATGGGCGCGTAGCCTCCCGTCGCGAGGTCACACGCCGAACCGGAAGGTGGAGAACGTGCCCGACGACACGCAAGAGCACGGGAGCGCCGAATACTCGCGCCGGAAGTTCCTCGAGAAGGGCGGCGCTGCGGGAGTCGCCGTCATCGGCGGCACGCTCTGGGCGACCGCGCCGGCCGCCGCGCGTGCGCGCGGGTCGAGCGGACGGAGCAGGCCGATCCGCCACCTCGTCATCTCCTGCCAGGAGAACCGCTCCTTCGATCACTACTTCGGATTCGCGCGGCAGGTCCAGGCGCGCGGGTTCGGCCCCGGGCACGGCTACACCCAGCCTGACGCCGCCGGCGGCAGCCACGCCCCATTCGAGCTGACTGCGCTGACCAGCGCCGACCCGCCGCACTCCTGGAATGCCGTCCACGAGCAGTACAACAGCGGAAAGATGGACGGCTTCTACATCAGCGCGCAGAACGACGCCGGCGACGGAAACGTCGCAATGCCGTACTACACCGCGAAGGAGCTCCCGTTCTACTACAGCCTCTTCCGCAACTCGGGGCTGTGCGCGAACTACTTCTGCTCGGTGCTCGGGCCGACCTGGCCGAACCGCTTCTACCTCATGTCCGGTACATCCGGCGGGATCACCACGAACGGACAGTGGGGCTACGGGATCTTCGAGTCCGGCGGCTGGCCGATCATCCTCGACCTGCTCGAAGAGGCCGGGGTGAGCTGGAAGATCTACAGCATCGGGAGCGACGACGTCCCACGCGGCGACAGCGACAACGTCGCCGTGTTCTGGACCCGATGGGCGCACGACCCGCGCACCGTCGCGACGATGGACGACTACCTGGCGGACTGCAAGAGCGGACGGCTACCCGAGGTGTCGTGGATCGTCCCCAGCTACTCAATGGGCTTCGACGAGCATCCGCCCGCCGACGTCGGCGTCGGGATGGGCTTCCAGCAGCAGATGATCACGGCGCTGCGTCAGTCGCGGGCCTGGCGCAACTCGGCGTTCCTGCTCACCTACGATGAGCACGGCGGCTTCTTCGACCACGTCGCGCCCCCGCAGCTGGACGCATACGGTCTCGGCATCCGCGTGCCCCTGTGGGTGATCTCGCCGTTCGCGAAGCAGGGCGTACGAACGTCGCGCAAGCCAGCCGACCACGTCTCGACGCTGAAGCTGATCGAGCGTCTCTGGGACCTGCCGACCCTCGCCTCGCGCAACAGCCAGTTCAATCTCGCCACACCCACCGGCGGCGACTACGAGACGAATGGCGCACCGGCGCCGCCGCGCGACGGCTACCACGGGCTCAGCGACCTCACGGACCTCTTCGACTTCCACTGACGGCCCCCGGCGCTGCCACGGCCCGACTGGGTCGTGGCGGCTGCGCCGGTGATTCCTCAGCCCGCTGCCGGAGTGCCGCCAAGCCGGAAGACCGGCTGTGCAGCGCGAGGCGACGCACCGGTTCGACCTGACGCTCGACGTCTGCGAGGACGGCCGTCCGCTCGCAACCCGGCGCTGGCAGACGCAGACGCCGCGCGCGCTGCGGTGATCCAGACCAGCCGTCAGCCGCCGACCCGGATCATCTTCCGGTTGACGAACTCCTCGGCGCCGAAGCGGCCGAGCTCGCGCCCGAACCCGGAGCGCTTGACGCCGCCGAACGGCAGCTCCGCCGCGTCAGCGCCGAC
>JAXDKU010000034.1:0-33135 GCA_034667005.1 Chloroflexota bacterium | reverse complement strand
CTGCCGTCGGGGGGGCGGCCGCGTTCATCGTGACGCTGCCGCTCCTCGTGCTCGGGTCGTTCGTGCTCGACCCGCCACTCCAGCCGTTCTACGCGGCGATCCTGCTCCTCGTCGCCGCGCTCACCGGAGCGGTGGCGGCTTCCGTCTGGGCACGCCTCCGCGCTGACGCCTGACCCTCGGCTACGACGGCCCATTCCGGGCCGAGCCCGGTGGGCGGCCCGGCAGGGTGAGTCCCCGGCAGGCTCGACGAACCGCCGCCGCAGGACAAATATCGATGGCCACGGTACTCGCCGCGATTACGGGCTGACGCGCCATCCTGCCGGCTCTCAAGTCGTCGCCTTCGGCTGAGACTCAGCCGAATCCGGCTACTACGCAACCGGAATGTTGCCCAAACTGAAATCGCGGAGGGACTAGTGGCGCACCCGTCGATATTTGGCCGAAGCCGAGACCTGGGCGGCGCGGGCGGCTGCCTCGTGCCGCACCCATCGACATTTGGCCTGATGCCCGGGGAGCCGCCGGGCCACAGCTGCCGGCCAACACCTCCTACCTGCGCTACACCGTGGAGCCGTGGGTCCGCGATCAAGCTCGCCGACTGATATGGACAGCGCTTCGCTGCAGTGATGCTCCCCCTGGCGCCGGGGCACCCATGAGTTCGATGCGGTCTCCGACGACCGACGCATCGTGGTCTCGATCAAGGCAAACAGCGGACTCACCAGCGGCGGCAACCACCCCACGGGCAAGGTCGCGACCTGCCTCAACGAGGTTTACTTCCTGACACTGGTCGATGCGGATGTGCGCCTGCTCGTGCTCACCAACCCCGGGTTCCACGCGCTCTCCACCAGGACGACGGCGGGCCAGATCGCGCCGGGTATCGGGGTGGAGTCGCTGCCACTGCCCTCAGACATGCAGCGAACCGTCGACGGCATCACGGAGCTCGCGAGGGAGATGACCCGTGACACCGCTACGGCGGCGTCCGCGGTCGAAGCTGAGGAAGCGGGTGAGCGCGGCGAAGACGTTGGGTCGGTGAACTCGGATAGCTAGCGAGCCGGTTTCCGTCGTCGAACCAACCGAGGGGCACCAGCGCGCGCGCAGGGTGTAGGGGCGGGTCACGGTGTCGACGAAGTGATGGACGAGGACACCGTCGGATCGTTCACTGCGAGCGAGCGCCTCAGATGGGCGACGGCAGTCGCGCCATCCCCGCCCGCGCGCCTCTGGGTTCGGCTCACACACCCCGGCTTCTGCTCCCGCACTGAACCACCACTCTGCGGGGCCCTGATACCAGTCGGCGAACTCGATAGAGGTTCCAGCGGGCGCCGACTGCGAACGTGCGATCGCGCCACGCATCATGGGCGTCGCATTCGGCGGCGGTCATTTCGACGGATACGGCCTGAAGTTGCGCCCGCGCGCTGCGAGGCCTTGCATCGCGAGAATGAGGCAAGTTGTCCACCCTCTCCACTAGCGAGGCCTGTCCGCGCCCACCGGCACGCCCGCGACGGGCTCCATAGGACAGGCGTTCATGCGCCCTAGCCCGACCGCCCGGCGGTCTCCATCGCCTGATCGAGACCGCCGACGCTACGCGAGGATCGCGTCGCCTAGCTCACTGCCCGCCCCGGCTTCGCTGACAACGATCGGCTCTACAAGGCGAACGAAGTAGGGCTCGACGAGCCGTGCCCTGAGGCGGACGACGTACATGCCATTCTGGGTCTCGAGGTCGTCAGCGACTCGCTCGACCACGGCCGTCACCTGGGAGGCGCCGACCGGGTGGCCGCTGACCAGGTTTCGCAGTTCGGCCAAGCGGATCGAGCCGTGGTCGGATGGCTGTAAGGACTGGTCACTTGAGCAGACGAGGGCGAAGCGAGGTGGCAACCTACGCGCATCGACGACCCCGCCCATGACGCGTGTTCCCTTCGGGGGTTGGTAGCGGCGGCCCGACATCGTGACTGCGCCGGCCCAGACCACTCTTCGATCGGGAGATGCGTCGGCCAACCTGGCCGGCGTCTTGGTGCAGCTAAAAAGCACCTCGGGCTGAGGCGACCGCCGCACCAGCGCCTCGAGTGCAGCACCGACCGCGTTGCCGATCCCCCAAAGGAACAGTCCTCCGGTCGCCTGTCGCTCTCGTTCCTTGCGATCGAGGATGCTCGCTAGCGACTCGCCAGCTTCGGTGCCCATTCGAGTCCAGCAGAACACTTTCGGCAAGAGGCGTTGCGGTTGTGCCGTCATTACATGCATCATAATGAATGATGAGCGACATCAGCGCAAGGCTCCGATCCCACATGCAGCGGCAGGGCTTGAGCCAGGCACGTGTGGCAAGTCAAGCAGGAGTGAGCCAGTCGGCGGTCTCGAGAGCCCTGTCTGGGCCTAATGCCCGGGAGGGCCGAGCGCATGCAAGACTATTCGATTACTTGCAACTATTGCCTGAGCAGCCCGACCGAGCGCTTGACGCAGTCCGCCAACTTTGGGATGGAACCGAAGAGCACGAGAGCGCCCTGACACGGCTAATCGAGGCGTCAGGCGATCTGTGGCCGAGACTCGGGAGGGAATGACCGATGCCTGCACCGACCGACGCGCAACTAAGGTCGAGACTGCGCCATTTAGGCCTCTCGGCCGCCGCCGTCAATGCCGCCTGGCCACGCTGGTGGACGACCGAGGCCAACGAGTCGGTCTCGGCGCAGACAGAGCTGGCATTCACGGTAGCCCGACGGCTCGGGCTCGACCCGCGCTCGCTGCTGGAGGAGGGCGAGGAACCACGCTTCCTCTGGCGGGCCGAGGCGAGGTTCAAGCGGATGTCAGGCGAGACAGAGCTAGAGCGCGCCGGCATCGAATCGTTTGGGCGGTCGATTGGCGCTCTCCTCATCGAGGCTGGGCCTAACGCTGGCGCTGGCGTTCGAGGGGTGACTGCCGCCGACGTACGGGCTGTAGTCCTGTCCAGAAGTCCATTCGTAGGCCTGCCCGACCTCCTGGGCATCGCCTGGGCCGCTGGAGTCCCCGTCGTCGACGCGCGCGTGTTCCCATGGGATCGGAAGCGGGTGGCCGCCATGTCCGTGAACGTGGGCGACCGATCGACCGTGACGCTGGTGAAGGAGACCCGGTACCCGGCACGGGCCGCCTTCCATCTGGGCCATGAACTCGGCCACATCGCGCTCGGTCATCTTGGCCGCGACTCAGCCCTGGTCGACCTCGAGGATGACCGTCGGCCGCTTGCATCCGGCGACGCCGAGGAGGAGGCCGCAGACGAGTTCGCCTTGGAGCTTCTGACAGGCGAACGGCGTCCGGTGGTTCGGGCGGAGGGTGGTGTTCGTACCTCGGGCCGCGAGCTCGCGCGGCGCACGGTCAGCTCTGCCAGCGGCCTCCGGATCGAGCCGGGCGTGCTAGCAGAGGTGTACGGCTACTCGACGGGCGAGTGGGACACGGTGGCCGTCGCCCAAAGGCACATCTATCCACGAGTGCCACCCGCATGGGAGGGGATCAACCGAATCGCCCGAGGTCAGCTCGACCTGGATCGGCTTACCGTCGACGCCGCGAACTACGTCGACTCAGTCCTCGGCGGGCATCCGTCATGACAGGGGCGACGCCGGCTGGGCGCGTCATCGCCCTTGATAACGACATCGTGCTGAAGGCGTCGTGCTACCAGTCGTCCTCACTGCTATGGCGCGACGTTGGCCCGGCCGACTCGATCGGGGTACTGGGCGCAGCTCGCTTCGTGGTCTCGAAGCTGATCCCGCGGATGGAGCTGACCGCCTCGCTCGACGACATCTTGGCCGAGCTCGCGCGCATCCTTGGTCGTGCCTCCGTTCTCGAGCCCACCGACGACGAGGCTGCATTCGCGGCCGAGATCGAGGTGCGAGCTTCCCAGAACGGCCAGCAACTAGATTCCGGCGAGAGCCAGCTCGCCGCGATGGTCGTTCTGCGTAGCCTGGATCTCCTGCAGACGGGTGACAAGCGCGGCATCCGCGCGCTCGAGGTCCTGTTGGACGCGGTCGCTGAGATGGCGCCTTTGTCAGGCCGGGTGATGTGCCTCGAACAGCTCGTCCGTCGAGCAGTGGAGCAAGGGTCCATGACGGAGCTACGCCCAAGTGTGTGCCGGGAGCGAGCGGTCGACACAGCGATGACGATGTGCTTCGCCTGCCATACACCCGACCTGTCCGCCGACGACGTCCTGTCAGGTCTCACCAGCTACATCGAGGACCTCCGCCGCCATGCGCCCCGGGTCTTGGTCGAGTAGTGGTGACCTCACGAGCACGGCATATGGCTCGACCATTCGTGCTACTAGGCCGATCCGGACGGTCGTCACGCTAGGGCCGGTTGGCAGCCCGTCGTCGTCAAGTTCCAAGCAGCCCTTGTCGACTCTGCCCGAAATGTACCGGTCGCCTCGCCGGCCGGCGCTGGTGCCGATCGCCACTTTGGTGTGCTCAAGTGGCAGATCGAACGCTTCCGGGCGAAGCTCGTCGATCGCGATCGCATACCGAGAGCCCAGGACGTTGATCGCGTGAGGCACCTGCTCCCACGTCACACCGTCGCGGGAGAACTCTGCTGCGCGCGCGGGTGGCGCCGAGTGCCTTGAGGTCATGGGCTGCATCACGAGGTAGATCACGCCATCGCGGCGAACGTAGTCGCGGGCAAAAGGCTGGACCGTATTGAAAGGGTGGCAGGTGTTGCCGCCATAGCCCCAGAGCGCATAGCCAGCATCCGCGATCTCACGCTGCTTCCTAGCGATGATGTCGTCGAGTTCCTCGCCCGCGTGGGTTCCGACCTTCATGAACACGAAGCCGACCCCCGGCCTGAGGATCTCCGTCATTTCGGACTCTCCAGCAATTCGAGGGCGTACTCGGTCTCATTGGCTTTGCCGTAGTCGAGACGCGCGGTTTCTCTGATGTACCGGACGATCGGGTCCCCCTGGCGCCCGTAGAAGTTGGCGATTCGAACGGGATCGGAGATGGCCGCACTAGCCCCCTCGCGGGCGTTGCCTGGGAGGGCCCGCAGAATGACGTTGCACGACCTAAGGTCAGGCGCGTCGTCCAGATGGTAACTGTGCACCTCGGGCATCAGCCGCTGCACGTAGAACCCAGCGTCGAGCGCGGCGCGCTGCAGGTTGGCGAGCACAAGCTTTGGCCACTCAAGCTCGGGATCATCGGCCACTACCACGACGCCCTCGCCACCGTGGCGAGTTGCCTCCATACCTCGCTGCATGAACACCTTAACGCTCTCCCCCGCGTTGCTCGCGCCCCATGGTGGGTTCGTGTAGAACCCATCGAAGTCGCAGGGACCAGGGAAAGGGTCGAGGCAGTTGTACAGCGTTGATGAGAGGCTCTCAAGCCCCTCCTTCTCGGCGAAGCGGGTCACCGCGTTGCAGATACGCTCATCGAAGTCAAAGACGGTGATAGACGCCGGCCCGTAACCAAAGATCCCCCGCTGCCGCAGGTAAGCGACGCATACGCTGATCGCATCGCCGTCCCCGATGAACGCGAGGCGCTTTCCATCGGCCCACCGCGCGATGAATTCGCTCTGAAGGACCATGTCTGCCGTCTTCATGTAGATCTGGTCGAACTCGCGGAGCGGCCGAGGCCGATTCTGGACGACGTCAGAAACCGCGTTGATTGCCGCTTGGAGATCGATCACGTCGGATGCCATCGCAACCATCCTCCGCTCCGCTCTAGCTCACCCGCCCGAGTTGTGCCGCGGCTGTTGTTGGAGTCTAGTCGGGGCCGCTGAGGGCTGGGCCACAGATCCGAAGACCATCGATGCCGCTCGAAGCAGCGTCAGCTGCTCGGAGTCTCGATGAGCGAAGATCGGTCACGGCGCAGGTTCTCGTACAGGTGACGCGCCCGTTGCAGGACGTCATCGAACCCGAGCACATCGATGGTCGCGCTGTTCGCTATGAAACGCCGCAGCTTGCGTTGGTGGTCGTCCCCCAGCGCTGATCGCATTCCGATGACGAGTAGTCCTCGAGGCGACGCGATCCCCGGCATCCGCCGATCGGCGTACGCGCTGTTGTCTTCGACCCACCGTTGAAAGTCGAGCACTTGCCCGAATGCGTGGGTGAACTGGGCACTGAAGTCGCCGGCGCGGGTCATGATCGGAGTGTCGGGCCGCTCGATCTCAACCAGCACGAACCTATCATCGAGCCGTCGAACGACGAAGTCGGTCGCGAATTCCGTGCCAAGGCGTTGCTTGGGTACGACCATCGACGCGAGTGGATCGAGGAGGACCGGGTTGTCGGCAAGGAACTTTTGATGGGTCTCCTCGGACGCTCCCGCGCCCAGCATGTGCTCGAACTCATCGAGCAGCGACTGACTGACCTTGATCGTTGCGCGGCTGATAAGCGCGAGGAAGTCATCCTGCAGCCCGGGCTGACCGTCCGGCTGCATTCGACTCGCGTAAACGACGCCAATGAGGCGATCGAAGACTTCGGCGTCGAACGGTGACTCCGCAACCAGGTCGGTTATGGCCCGGCGTGCAGCGTCCTTGGTGGCCTGATCGATCGCGCCCAGGTCGATCCCTCCCATGTTCGCCGCGGCAGTCTCGAGTAGGTGCGTCCACCGACCCAGGGACGCCCACCAGAGGGAATCGATGACCGCGGCCGGGTAAATGGCGCCAGGCGTGTCAGGGCTCAGGCCCAAGTCAGCTAGCGTTGCGACGCCGGCAGGCCCCCGTCTGAGCAATGCCCACGCGGCGACCCGCGGGATGTAGTGCTTTCCCATCAAGTCGTCGGAGCGGACGAGCAGCGTTGCTCGCAAGAGCGCGATGGAGTCGGGTGAATCATCCACTGCGAGGTCCGCGAACCATGCGCCCAGATAGCGCGGTGCGGCCCCATCGACGAACGCCTTGACCGCGTCAAGATCGCCTGCCCTAGGCTCATTCATTTCGGTCTCGGTCATGCAATCGGAGTCTGGACCGAGGCGTAGCAACGACGCAAGTGACGGGCGGCAGGATGTGAATCCTCCGCCTGGGCCTGGGGTGTAGCACCGCAGGCGAATAGACCCACAGGCCCACACGAGCACGCTCGTTGCGATGGCGACAGGCGTGCATTCGAGCGTCACCAGCGTCAAGTACGGCACAGCACGCGGGCGGCGCCGGTAGTGATGCTGTGCACCGTTTGTGGTGCTCTGACGAGTCGCCGCGGCAGTCGCTGCACGGAGCACGTACGCCAGTCGAACCCAGCCGGCACAACGGTCTGTACACACGCGGGCCTGGCAGCGTCTCAGCGCCCACGTGCTTCGCGCCTGGCGCGGTGAGCACGGCAGCTGGTGCCCTTGGCTACGGCCGCCCGGGCACCGAGCCTCGGATCTGACCGTCGATCACGTCAGACCGCTCGCTGCTGGCGGCGCCCCGTTCGACGTCACCAACACCGCCGTGCTGTGCCGCTCGTGCAACTCGACGAAGGGTGCGTCGACCGACCGGGTGGGGTAGCCCATACGGGCACGCGATCGCGCCGAGACCGAACGGCCGCCGCGGCCGACGCCGACCGCGGGAGCCCGACCCCTGGTCCCGCCCTACGCGTTGATCCCGTGCCAGGGCTTGACGACGACCGTCCGATGGCCGGGCGTGCCGCCGAGGTGGATCCGCCGCAGCTCACGGTTGTTGGAATAGTCCGACTCGAATAGCACGTGGTCGGGGTTGGCTTCGATCGACACGTAGTAGATCCCGTTCGGCAGGTCGGTGATGTCCAGCGACTGGCCGGGGAGGGACTGGATGTACGTGTCGCCCCAGCCCGTATGGAGCACCTCGCGGGTCCAGATGGCATTCGCGTCACCGCACGCCGTGCCGAGACCGGTGCTGCCCGGATTCCACGCGGCGCCCGGGACCGTCATGTCGATGCCGTCCGTCGGCGCGAGGCAGAACGCCTCCTTCTGGCTCACCACGACGTTCTGCTGGCTCGCGTCGAGCAGTGAATACGTAGCAAACTGCTGGAAGTGCCAGTGGGTGTGGCCCTCGCGCGCGTCGTAGACCAGCGTCCCGACGCGATCCCGTCCGACGACGTTGCCGCCCAGGTCGTAGAAGTACTGCCAGCCTTTCATGACGGCCTGGTCCTGCTTGCGGTAGCCCTCCACCACGAGCGGGGCGGGGCCGGCGTTCCAGATCGTTGCCGCGAAGCTGATGTAGTCGCGGCCGCCGTCCGGGGCCATCGAGATGGACCAGCCGGGCAGGGAGATGAGGTCGGGGAGGGTGGATGGGTCAGGCGTGGAGTCGACCGGAGCCGCCGTGAGCGACCGGGTGCGAGATGAACCGGCCAGGCCGGTGCTGTTCCCCGCGGCACCGTCGGGGCCCGGGCAGATGTCGCGGCAGGTGAAGGGATCGCGGCTGACCTTCAGCGTGATGCGCGCGACGGCGTCCGCGTTCGAGATGCCGAAGAACTCCCGGTAGGCCTTGCCGATCGAGACCTGGACGTGGTAGCTGCCGTTCTTGCCGGAGAACTGGAGGCCCATCCAGCCGAACGCGGAGACGGCCCAGCCGCGGTCGATGCCCCAGACCTGACCCAGCGTGAACGGGCCGGTGAAGCAGCCGCGCGGGTAGGTCGGGTTGGAGGGACCGCCGGAGCTGTGACGCTGGTCGATGCCGGCAGGGCAGAAGAGCATCGACTGATCGGCGACCTTCTTGCCGTTCTCCTTGCGCACCACGACGTGGAAGAAATCGGGCAGGCCGTCGAGCGTGGTGACCATGCCCGTCGGCAGGTTCCGAACGGTGTCTCCGCCGGCGCCATGGATGACCTGGACTGCCTGGACGGGGTGGTCGTAGTCGGGTCGCTCGGCGTTGATCTGGAAGGCGCCGCCTACGGACGCCAGGAAGATGCCCGGGTCCACGTAGATCGGCTGGCCGGGGAAGCGGGTGGCCTTGACCTCGTGGTTGGGTGCGATGAGCCGCACCGACGGAGCACTGGACGCGTCGGCATGCGTGGTGGCGCGGCTGGAGCTGCCTGCCGCGGAGTTGCCTGCCGTGGAGCTGCCGGACTGTGCGACGGCGGGGACGGTCCCGGCCAGGACCCCCGCGGCAACGAGCGTCGTGAGAAGAGAAGCGGACCAACGTCGACGGAGCATGGTTTCCTCTGGCGGGGCTTCCGGATGGGGCTGACGGACCCCGGATCGACGCTCCGCGGCGGCGATTGTTCCACGCCGACCGCGACAAGGCGCGGCTGAGCACTCCACACTGTGGCCATGACTGTCCGCGTCCGCATCGCTCCCAGCCCGACCGGGCCGCTCCACATCGGAACGGCACGCACGGCGCTGTTCAACTACCTGTTCGCGCGCCACGTCGGCGGCACCTTCGTGCTGCGCCTGGAGGACACGGACGCGGCCCGCTCGGAGCTGGGCTACGAGCGCGACATCCTCGAGGGGCTCCACTGGCTGGGCATGGAGTGGGACGAGGGTCCCGAGGTGGCCGGGCTTCCGGCCCGCGGGCCGTACGGCCCGTACCGGCAGATGGAGCGCCTGCCGCTCTACAAGGAGGCCGCCGACCGGCTGCTGGCCGAGGACAAGGCCTACTACTGCTACTGCACGCCCGAGGAGCTCGCGGCCGACCGCGCCGCGCAGGAGGCCAACCATGAGCCGCCGCACTACGTCGGGCGCTGCGCACACCTGACGCCTGAGGAGCGGGGCGAGCGCGAGGCCGAAGGCCGGAAGCCGGTCATCCGCTTCCGCGTCGGCGAGGGCGTCGTCGAGTTCGACGATCTCGTCCGCGGGAATGTGGCCATCGACACCAAGGCCCTCGGCGGCGACCTCGTCATCGTGCGTTCCGACGGCACCCCGCTCTACCACTTCAGCGTCGTCGTGGACGACGCGGCCATGGCCATCACCCATGTGATCCGGGGTGAGGACCATCTCTCTAACACGCCGAAGCACATCCTGCTCTTCCGCGCCCTGGGCGCCCAGGAGCCGAAGTTCGCGCACCTGCCGCTCATCCTCAACGCGGATCGCACCAAGATGTCCAAGCGCAAGAGCCAGACCGCGCTCGATGCCTACAAAGAGGAGGGCTTCGTCAAGGAGGCGATCGTCAACTACCTCGCGCTGCTGGGCTGGTCATCAGGCACGGAGGAGGACATCTTCCCGCTCGACGAGCTGGTGACGCGCTTCGAGCTGGCGCGCGTGCAGTCTGCCGGTGCGGTGTTCGATCGGGAGCGCCTCGAGTGGCTCAACGGCCAGTGGATTCGCCGGCTCGCCGATGACGACCTGATCGAGCGGCTCATGCCATTCCTCATGGACGATCTCGCAGAGCGCGCCAGGCAGGGCGAGCAGGTCCGCTTCCCAGGCCAGGACGAGGTTGCTGCGCTGCTGCCGCTCGTGCGCGAGCGGCTCCCTGTGCTGTCGGCCATCGGTCCGCTCGTGGACTTCCTGTTCATCGAGGAGATCGCGGTCGACCCGGCGCAGCTCGTGCCCAAGCGCTGGGACCCGGAGACCACCCTCGAGGCGCTGACCGAGGCACGTCGCGTCGCGGCCGACACGGGCTCCGTGAGCTTCGAGGCGGACGAGCTGGAGGCCTCGCTTCGAGCGCTGGCCGAGTCGCGGGGCTGGAAGGCCGGCGATCTCTTCATGGCGATCCGCGTCGCCGTGACGGGCCGCACGGCCACGCCACCGCTCTTCGACACGCTGGTCGCCCTTGGCTACGAGCGCACCATCGAGCGCCTCGACGCCGCGCGCGACCTGCTGGCGCCTGCCACGAGCCGCCCGGCCTGATGGTCCCGTCCTGACACAGGCTGTCAGGAATCCCAGCGACGATGCCGGCAGCGCGCCCGCGCCGTAGAGTGGAGAAGACCATGACGCTCGATCATGCTGGGTTCCAGGACTGGCTCGACCGGTACGTTGCCGCCTGGAAGAGCTACGACCCCGAACAGATCGGCGACCTCTTCAGCGAGGATGCCGAGTACCGCTACCACCCGCAGAGCGATCCCGTCCGCGGCCGGGCGGCCATCGTGTCCAGCTGGCTGGACAACAAGGACGACCCAGGCACCTACGACGCCGGCTACGAGCCGCTCGCGATCGACGGCGAGAACCACGTGGCCCAGGGCTGGTCGCGCTACCTCGACGCCGACGGTGCCCTCCGGGACGAGTACTGGAACATCTACCTCGTCCGTTTCGACGCCGACGGGCGCGCATCCCTCTTCACGGAGTGGTGGATGCAGAACCGGGAGTTCGCTCGCGCCGCCCGTGAGGAGATCGCGGCCAAGGCGGTGGCCGATACCCAGGCGACGGCAAGCCCCGGGACCTGAGGCGCCATGGCCGTCCGCCGCTCCGTGCTCGTCGTCGACGACGAGCCGACGATCCGGGAGACGCTCGCACAGACCCTCGAGCAGGACGGGCTGCGCGTCATCACGGCTGCGGACGGCAGCGAGGCGCTCGAGCGCTTCAGGAGCGAGCAGCCGGACCTGATCCTGCTCGACCTGATGCTTCCGGAGCTGTCCGGAATGGAGGTCTGCCGGATCATCCGGCGCGAGTCGGCAGTGCCGATCCTCATGCTCACGGCGCGTGACAGCGAGCTCGACAAGGTCCTCGGGCTGGAGCTCGGCGCCGACGACTACGTGACCAAGCCCTTCAGCCTGCGGGAGCTGCTGGCCAGGGTCCACGCCCTGCTTCGCCGGTACGAGACGCCGGTCGGCGGTGGCGCGGCCGCGGGCGCGACGCCGCTGGAGGGGCCGGTCGTGCTGGGAGACGTCACCGTGGACCTGGCGGGCCACCGGTTGCTCCGCGGCGGCCAGGCCCTGCCGGTGCGCCCGAAGGCATTCGAGCTGCTGGCGTTCCTCCTTCGCAACGCAGGCCAGGTGTTCAGCCGCGACCAACTGCTCCAGCACGTCTGGGGCTACGACTACGCCGGCGAGACCCGCACGGTCGACGTGCACGTCCACTGGCTGCGCAGCCAGCTGGAGGCGGACCCGCAGAGCCCGCGCTTCCTGGAGACGGTCCGCGGCGTCGGCTACGTGCTGCGACTCCCCGAGGAGTAGCGCAGCCCGCTCTCAGCCGTTCCGGAGGTGGCTTGTGTCCACGACCTCGAAGTCGGCGCCGGAGATCTCGTGGAGCTGGTGCAGGTCGTCGTCGTCCCAGCGCGGGTCCGGCGCACCGGTCACGAACCAGGGCGATCCGTTGTCGGCCAGCAGCATCCCGTAGCGCTTCAGGGCCCTCAGCAGGACCTGGGACTGCGGGCCGAAGCCGGAGATGTTCACGGACGACTTGAGCCGCACGCGGAGACCCATCGGCGGAAGCGACCGATCGGTCGAGTCGCTCGCGAAGTGCCGCGCCGGATAGACGTAGGCGTGCCGCGTCTCCTCGGTGGTGAAGCGCAGGGCGTGCCGGATGACGCCGGCGGCCACCTCGTCGTACCGGGCGAGCCCGGGGAGGATGGGCAGGCCGGCAGCGTCCGCGCTCGTCCAGCCCTTTGGCCGGAGCGCATTGGAGCGCAGGTTCCAGATGGCGCCCGAGCCGGCGTGCCAGCCATCCGACCGCTTGGCGGCCGCGAAGAGCTCGTAGAGCCGGCAGGCGGACTTGTCGACGACGAGGATGTGGCCGTCGCTGCCTCCCTCCTGCTTCACATTCGCCGGGATCGGATAGGGGCCGGCGTCGGACTCACCCGGCCACCGGAAGGCGACCTGCTGCTTCGGGGCGTTCGGGCCGACGACGTTGTACGGGATGCCGTAGCCGCCGTACGACCCGAAGTCGGGATGCAGGTAGCGGTTGAGCCCGATGGAGCGGACGAGCGTGGACGAGTCGGATCGGACGGGGAGCCGGTCGACGCGCTTGTTCCAGACGTTGTCGGCGGGAAAGACGGGGCAGTCCGGCGCGCCGGGCAGCGCTGGCGCGGCCGCGGAGGCACTGCCGAACGTCCCAAGCAGCAGCGCGGCGGCGAGGAGCGTGACCAGCCGGAGCTGGCCTGCGAGTGTCATGCGTCCATGGTCGACCCTTTCGGGTCTGGCCGCCAACCAGCCGATCGGACCATGGGGCCGGCTACCCTCCGGCGAGCACCACGTCGTTCTTCAAGTCCGGCGGCCAGGGTGCCGGGCGAGCCATGGATACTGATGACTGATGCACAGCTCCTCGTGGATCCTGCGGCCGCTCGCGGCATTGATGACCGCCGCGCTCGTGCTGGGGAGCCCCGCACCGCCGACGTCCGCGGCGGTCTCGGCACCCACCCAGTCCGCGCCGTCGACGGCCGCCCGGCCCGCTGCGAGCGGCAAGCCCTTCGCCATGAGCCTGTACCGAAAGGGCGACTACGTCCGCCAGTACACCTTCGAGTGGTGCGTCGGGGCGAGCCTCCAGATGATGCTCAACATGACCACCGACCGGTCACGGACATCGCGCAAGAGCCAGCGGCGGCTCTGGGAGAAGGCGCGCGACGCGAGCTTCAGCCCGTACGGCGGCGCGAATCCGCGCGGGTGGACGGCGGTGCTCAACGACCTGGGCGTCGGCCCGTACCAGCTCGTCTCCATCCCGACGTTCGACGAGGCGCTCACCGTCGCTGCCGAACACATCCGCGCCACGAGGAGGCCGGTCGGCCTCGTCATGTGGGAGGGCCGGCACGCGTGGGTCATGAGCGGCTTCCGATCCACGCGGAACCCGCGGAATTCCGATGCGTTCCGGGTCACCGGCATCCGGGTCCTCGATCCCCTCTACCCGTACGGCAGCTCCACCTGGGGCCCGAGCCCGAAGCCGCACCAGATGCTGTCACGACGGGCGCTCGCCCGGCAGTTCGTGTTCCGGGATGGCTCCCATCAGGACCTCGACGTGCCACCCGGCTTCCTGATCGTGCTGCCGGTCGACTGAGCGGGACGGGCCACGTCCCGAGCTGAGCTAATTGAACGCGGCGTGCAGCACGATCCAGGCGATCGCGGCGACGAGGGCACTGGCGGGGATCGTCAGCACCCACGCGACCAGGATGTCCCGCGCGACCCCCCAGCGAACGCGCTTGAGGTTCTCCGCGGAGCCCGCCCCGAGGATCGCGCTCGAGATGACATGGGTGGTCGAGACCGGCATCCCGAAGTGGCTCGCGCCGAGGATGATCGTGGCGGCCGTGGTCTCCGCCGCAAAGCCGTGCACCGGGTCCAGGTGCACGACGCGCTGGCCCATGGTCCGGATGATCCGCCAGCCCCCGGCCGCCGTGCCCAGGGCCATCGCCGTGGCCGCGACGGCGATCACCCACGTTGGCACCGCGAACGTGGGGATGGCGCCGGCCGTCAGCAGTGCCAACGTCATGATGCCCATCGTCTTCTGGGCGTCGTTCGAGCCGTGACTGAACGCCATGAACGACGCGGAGATCACCTGGAGCCGCCGGAACCGGCCGTTCAGCCTGGCGGGGTCGGCGCGCCGGAAGATGTTGTAGAGCAGGACCATGAAGATGTAGGCGCCGACGAAGCCGAGGATCGGCGAGCTGACGAGCGGCACGAGCACCTTGTTCGTGAGGCCGCCGACGATCACCCCGCCGACCCCGACGCCCGCCACCGTGGCCCCGATCAGTCCGCCGATGAGCGCATGGCTGCTGGAGCTCGGGATCCCGAGGCGCCACGTCAGCAGGTTCCAGGCGATCGCTCCCATCAGCGCGGCGGCGATGATCAATTGGCCGGCCGAGCCCTCGGGGTTCTGCACGATGCCCTGGCCGATGGTGTTGGCCACCGCCGTGCCGGTGAACGCGCCGAGGAAGTTCATCGCCGCCGAAAGCACGATCGCCGCGGTCGGCGAAAGGGCGCGCGTAGAGACCGACGTGGCGATCGCGTTGGCCGTGTCGTGGAAGCCGTTGATGTAGTCGAACGCCGCCGAGATGGCCAGAATCGCCACGAGGCCGAGCGTGAATCCGTGCAGGTCGATCATCGGGACGTTCGACTACGCGGGAGCAGGGGCAGAGACATCGAGCCAGAGGTCCTCGACCCGCTGGGCGTCCCGGTGCCTGCGGTAGCCATTGAGCACCGCGAGGGCGCCGATCGCGACCAGCCCGAGGAGCACGCGGTCGTCCCTCGGCCCTGCCCACGCCACGGCCACGAGGGTTCCGACGACGAGGGCGACACCGCCGTTGACGGATGCCTGGGCTTCCCTCCGAACCGCGGCGGTCCACGTCACGAGCGTGGCCGGCGCGTCGTGCAGCATCACGGTCCGCGCGACGTAGCGACGGTCGAGTCCTGAGCCGAGCGACGTGAGGCTCGGCGCCTGGCTCACGTTCTGGTCGTTGACCCGCCAGTGGCCGGGAACCTCCCCGCGCTCCATCCAAGCCAGGAGGGGTCCGGCAAACCTGAGGCCGAGCTCGAGCACGGCGGGCGTCACCAACGCGATCACCCCGCCGACACCGAGCGCAACCGCAGCCATGGCCGCCGTCGACGGCTCCAGGCGACGGACGGCGTCAGGTCCCGCGGCCGCCAGCGGGGCCAACCAGCCGACGAGGAACACGGCGCCGACTGCGGCGACGTCGAGGATCGTGTGCATGGACCAGTCAGTCCGGTGGGCAGCCGAAGGGACTCACGTGGGCGCTCACGCGTGCTTCGCGACGATCTGCTCGATGATGTCGGCCACGTCCTCGCAGCGGTCGCAGCCCCCCTCGAACAGCTCGTAGACATCCTTCCACTTGATGATGTCCACGGCGTCCATGGAGCCCGCGAACAGGCTGGCGATGGCCTCTCGGGAGACGCGGTCGCCCTCCGACTCGAGGCGGTGGATCTCGACCCAGTCGGGCTGGAGCTCCTTGTAGCTGCGGAGCTTGCCCACCGCGGTCACGATCACCTCGCACTGCTGCACGATGATCGACGCGAGCTGGAGCGCCTCGCCCGTGGGCTTGGCAATCCGGTACAGCACGAACGTGTCGACCGTCTTCTCGATCACGTCCACCACGTCGTCGAGCGCGTTGATGAGCGCGCGGATGTCGTCACGGTCGAACGGCGTCACGAACGTGGTCGCCAGGCGGCTACCGAGCTCGTGGCTGAGTTCGTCGCCCTTGTGCTCCAGGTCGCGCACCCGCAGGCTCGCGGCCTCGAGCGCCTGGTAATCGGTCATCAGCTCGCTCAGCGCTCGAGCCGCGTCGAGCGCATTGGCCGCGCTCTGCTCGAACAGCTCGTAGAAGCCTTCTTCGCGTGGAATCAGTCGACGCAGCACGGAAACCTCCCTGTCGGCAGAGCGTAGCCGCCCGCTTTCGAGCGTGTGGATTGTGATCGCCACCGCCACCGCTGTGGCCGTGAGCGCGGATACCTACGAGGGATCGAGCAGATCCGGCGGGACGAGCCAGCGCAGCACGCCGTCGCCGGTGCTCGGTGGCAGCTCGAGATCGATCCGGCAGAGGGCACCCTTCTTCATCTCCAGCCGTGAGCCGCCGACGAGATCGGTCAGCAGCTCGCTGAAGTCAGGATCGTGGCCGACCAGCACCGGCCTTCGCACGCCGAGGTTCCGGAGCAGCTCGCCGAGTGACTCCGGGCCGAAGCCTCCTGCCAGCCGTTCGTCGATCGACACGCTGGTTCCGAGTGCCCCCGCCACGATCTCGGCAGTCTGGGCGGCGCGGACCTTCGGACTGCTCACGATCGCGTCCGGCCGGAAGCCCACCGACGCCAGAAAGGCGCCCAGCCGTTCCCCCTGGGCCCGGCCCTTGTCAGACAGCGGCCGCGCCTCGTCCGGTCCCCGCCATGCCTCCGGATCGCCGGCGTCGGCGTGGCGCAGCAGGTGCAGGTGGACGGCCTGGCGATCGCGAGACCGTGCGCTCATGCGCGATGCCCGTTCGAGCCGCGGTCGCGCGGCAGCGGCTGCCCCTCTCGGTGGGGCACCAGCACCGTGAGATGACGATCGAGCGCGACGTGGAGTGGTTCGTCGACCGCCGGTCCCTTGCGGCGCCACGGGTCGTCGTCCACGTGCATGGCGACCCCGTGCTCGGGCCGAAGCATCAGGTTCATGCCCCGGCGCACGTCCAGCGTGGGCAGGCTCCCTGGCTGGTGGCTGATGCGTCCCTCCACGTAGCGGACCAGCCTCGAACGGTCTCCCTCGCCGACGAGGACCAGGTCGAGGAGGCCGTCGCCGAAGTCGGCTTTCGGAGCCAGTGGGAGGTTCGGTCCAACCATGCGGATGTTGAGGGCCTCCACCGCGAGGTAGCGACCCGAAAGGTCCTCGCCGTCGAGGATCACGTCCCAGTGGCGAGCCTCGGCCTCGCGCAGGCGCCGGGCCAACACCGACAGCGCGCGATCGACCTGGTGCCCGAGGGCGCTGGCCGCGTGCTCCACCTCGTCCACGCCGTCCGACAGGAGCGTGGCAAGCGGTCCTCCTCCGACGCCTTCCACGAAGCGCGCCTCCCGGGACGGCGACCGCACCCTGCCGACGTCCAGCCGCGCGTTCGTTCCGTGCTCCCAGCCCGCGACGAGCTCATCGGCATGGCCGATCGAGTGGAGCGACTTGGCGATGTTGTTGGCAGTGCCCAGCGGCAGCACGGCCAGCCGGTGGTCCGTCTCAGCCACGGCCGCGGCCACGTTCTTGACCGTGCCGTCGCCGCCGGAGACGAGCACGAGGTCGGCGGGACGCTGGAGGGCCTTGCGCCAGTTCTGCTGCTTCTTCCGCAGGTGGACCGTGTGGCCGTGGGCCTCCAGCACGGCCCGGAGGTCTGCTGCGGTCGGCCTGCCGTCGCCCGAACCGTCGCTGTGGATCCAGGTGATCTGCACGGGCGCGAGTGTACGGGCGCCGCACGCCCGTGTGTCAGGCCGGAAGGTGCACGACGGGGAGCCGGCGGGACGTGGAAGGAACGCGGCCCGCGTCGCCGGACGGCTCGATCTGGAAGGCCAGCTGCCGGAAGCGGGCGACGGCCTCCGGCCGCAACTGGTAGTACACCCACGTTCCGCGGCGATCGGCGGCCACCCATCCCGCGTCGCGAAGCACCTTGAGGTGGTGCGAGACGGTCGGCTGGCTCACGTCGCAGCACGACGTGAAGTCGCAGGCGCATACCTCGTCGCAGGCGCTCAGCTGGCGGAGGATCGCCAGCCTCGTCGGGTCGGCGGCTGCCTGGAGGAGCAGGACGTCCGGATCGGTCTGGCGTTTCACGGCGCTCATGGTATTGACAGATGTCTATATTGGCAAGTATCAATACAGCCACAGACAATCCGGCCAGTCCAGGAGAGCTCGAGATGACGACCGAACAGATCCACGAGGACGTCCGCGCCCACTACGCGGCCGCAGCCATGCGGGCCTCCGCCGGGACCGCGTGCTGCGGGCCCTCCTCCTCCGGCGAGATCGGCGCGTCCCTCTACTCGGCGCTGGAGCAGGCCGAGCTTCCCGAGGCGGCCGTGCTCGCCTCGCTCGGGTGCGGCAACCCGACGGCGGTGGCCGACCTCCGGGAGGGCGAGCGCGTGCTCGACCTCGGGTCCGGCGGAGGCATCGACGTGCTCCTTTCGGCGAAGCGCGTCGGTCCGAGCGGCCGGGCATTCGGGCTGGACATGACCGACGAGATGCTGGCGCTCGCGCAGCGCAACACCGCCGCGGCCGGGGCCGCCAACGTCGAGTTCCTGAAGGGCCACATCGAGGCGATCCCGCTGCCCGCTGCGTCCATCGACGTGGTGATCAGCAACTGCGTCATCAACCTCGCCGCGGACAAGCCCTCGGTCTTTCGCGAGATCGCACGGGTGCTGCGGCCCGGCGGCCGGCTCGGCATCACCGACATCGTGGCGGAGGACCGGCTCACGCCGTCGGAGCGCGCGGAGCGCGGCTCGCTCGTCGGCTGCGTTGCCGGCGCGCTGAGCATCTCCGAGTTCCGCCGCGGTCTCGAGTCGGCGGGCCTGACCGGCGTTTCGATCGTGCCGGCCCACGCCGTCGGCGACGGAATGTCCAGCGCGATCGTGCGCGCGACCAAGCCCACGGACGCGCCGGCGGCCGAGAACGTGGCACTGCGCGAGAACGTGGCGGCGCCCTCGGACCTGGCACAGCCCACGGACGCAGCGCCTGGACGCGCGGCACTCCCCGGCGTCACCGAGCGACCACTGGCCCTCAGCGCGGCCTCCTGCTGCGGCGGCCCGGACAGCACGGCGTCGGGATGCTGCTGACCGCCGGGCTCGACACGAGCGGGGTGAACCTAGACTCTGGCGGTGACGGACGGCAGCTCAGGCATCCGAGGCGGCGGCGATCCGGGCTCGTCTGACGCGCCGTACCTCCACCGGCTGATCGACGAGGCCGGCCTGGGCCTGGTCCGCCTCGACCGGCGCCTCGTCGTCAAGGCCGCCAACGGCGCCGCTCACCGGCTCCTGGAGCGCCGCCCGGGCACGCTCATCGGGCAGTCGGCAATGGAGGCGTTCCTGGACCACCGGGTCGAGGAGACGGCTCGCGGCGCGACTGAGGGCGGCAGCGCGACGACGGAGCTGGGCGTCGGACGGGACCGGGTCCTGACGGTGCGTGCCCGCCCGGCCGCCGAAGGAGGCGCCTGGATCGGCCTGGAGGACGTCAGCGAGCTGCGCCGCCTCCGGCGCATCCGGGCGGAGTTCATCGACAACCTCTCGCACGAGCTGCGGACGCCGCTCTCGACGATCCGCCTGCTCACCGAGACGCTCACCGCGGACCTCGAGCGCATCGAGGTGCCGGACCGTGTCCGGGAGCGCGTCGCGAAGGTGGACGTCGAGACGGGCCACCTGGTCCAGATGGTCACCGAGCTGCTCGACCTGTCGCGCATGGAGCAGGCCGCCACCAACAATCTCAACCTCGGCCAGCTGGCGATCGCACCCGTGCTCCGGGCCGCGATCGAGCGCCTGAGGACGTTCGCCGATCGACACGGCGTCGCGCTGCGCCTGGAGCTCCCCGAGCCCGACGGCCTTCCGCCGATCGTCGGTGACGACGAGCGGCTGAGCCAGCTGCTGGTGAACCTGCTCCACAACGCGCTGAAGTTCTCGCCCGCCGGCGGCGAGGTCGTGGTTGGCGCGGTCCGCGACGGGGAGGACATCGTCGTCTCCATCACGGACCAGGGTCCGGGCATCCCGAGGGCCGAGCAGGACCGCGTCTTCGAGCGGTTCTACAAGGTGGACAAGGCGCGCGTCCGCGGGGTCGGTGGCACCGGGCTGGGTCTCTCGATCGCGCGGCACATCGCGGAGGCGCACGGCGGGCGGCTGTGGGTCGAGAGCGAGGAGGGCCGCGGGTCCACGTTCAGCCTGGCCCTCCCGGTCGATGATCGGCCCGAGCCGCCCGAATCGATGGACGTGTAGCGCCGAGCGCCTCAGCCGGTGGCGGTCGCGGTGGACGTGCCGCGCTCCCGCTCGGCCAGCGTCACGAAGATGGCAATCCGCTCCGCGAGCGCGGTGAACACCGAGCGGTACGCGGCCAGCTGCTCCTCCTCGGTGCCCGTCGCTTCGGATGGATCCGGGTACCCCCAATGCAGGGTCCGGCGGCCGCCGGGGAAGACCGGGCAGACCTGGCGGGCCTGGTCGCAGACGGTGATCACATAGTTGAACGGTTGGCCGATGAACTCGCCGACAGACTTGGAGTGGAGGCCGGCCGTCTCCAGCCCCGCCTCCTGGAGCACCCGCAGCGTCATCGGGCGCACCGCTCCGGGCTCGACGCCGGCGGACACCACCTCGAAGCGTGAGCCCCCGTGGCGCCGCAGCAGTGCCTCCGCCATCACGCTCCGGGCGGAGTTGTGGGTGCATACGAAGATGACCCGGATGGGCTCGGCGGTCGCCGGCCGATCGCTCACGGGTTGAGGTCCTCGATGTCGCCCGTGGCGAGGAACACGACATCCTCCGCGATGTTCGTGACGCGGTCGCCGATGCGCTCCAAGTAGTGTGCCGCGAAGAGAATGCGCGCACCGCGGTCCACGTTGTCGGGGTCGTGCCGCATGAGGTCGAGCACCTCGTCGAAGGTCGCGTGGTAGAGCCGGTCGATGTCGTCGTCCACCGCGGCCACCTGGCGCGCGCGACCCTCGTCCACCTCCACGAGTGCGTGGAGCACCTCGCGGACCTGCCGTGCGCAGAGATCGCCCATCTCCGGCAGGTGGACGTTGTGGCCCAGCGGCGGGTGCGGGGCCAGCTTGCGGGCCTGCTTGGCCACGGACGCCGCGTGGTCGCCCATCCGCTCCAGCTCGTAGCCGACGTGGTCGAGCGCCAGCAGGAACCGCAGGTCGCGGGCCACCGGCTGCTGCGTCGCGATGGTTCGCGCGATCAGCGAGGAGATCGTGCGCTGGACCTCGTTCAGCCGCCCGTCGCGGATGATGACGGCGGTGGCGGCCTCGGCGTCGTGCGCTTCGAGCGCAGCCATCGCGCCCATGATCTGGTCCGCCACCAGGCTGCCCATGCGCAGGACGTTGTCCTTGATCTCGCGCTCCTCCCGGTCGAGGCCCTCCCGGGTGTGCTGGGGCGCGGCGCCCCTGGTTCTCGTTTCGGCCCCGTCGACGATCTGGCCAACCTGCCGAGCGAGGAAGTCGTCCGTGGTCGCCCTCGTGTCGGAGGGCTGCGGCTCGGAAGCCTCGTCGTCGGCCGGGGTTCGCGGGTCGGTCATCGCGTCGTCCTTTCAGGTGGTCGCATCGGCGTCCGCTCAGCCGAATCGGCCGGACACGTAGTCCTCGGTGAGCCGTTCGTGGGGGTTCGTGAAGATCTGCGTCGTCGGGCCGTGCTCGACCAGATAACCGGCGCGGTCGTCGCCCATGGTCAGGAAGACCGTCTCGTCCGAGGCGCGGGCCGCCTGCTGCATGTTGTGCGTGACGATCAGGATCGTGTAGCGCTGGCGCAGGTCGGCCATGAGCTCCTCGATCTGGAGGGTCGCGCGGGGATCCAGCGCGGAGCACGGCTCGTCCATGAGGATGATGTCGGGCTCCGTCGCGATGGCCCGGGCGATGCACAGGCGCTGCTGCTGGCCGCCCGAGAGCGCCATGCCCGACTGCTTGAGCTTGTCCTTGACCTCGTCCCAGAGAGCCGCACGCCGCAGGCTCTGCTCGACGACCTCGTCGAGGTTCCCCTTGACGCCGTTGACCCTCGGCCCGAAGGCGATGTTGTCGTAGATCGACTTGGGGAACGGGTTGGGCTTCTGGAAGACCATGCCGATCTGGCGCCGGACCTCCACGGGGTCGACCCTCGGGCCGTAGAGATCCTGGCCGTGAAACTCGATGCGACCCTCGACGCGCGCACCGGGGACCAGGTCGTTCATCCGGTTGATGCTCCGCAGGAGCGTGGACTTGCCACACCCGCTCGGGCCGATCAGGGCCGTGATCGTGTTCGCCCGAACGGCATACGAGATGTTCCGGACGGCCCGGAACGAGCCGTAGTAGAGGCTGACGTCGTCCAGGCGGATGACCGACCGCTGCTCCGCCGGCGGCGCGGCGGCAGACACTCGCGGTTCCACCGCGATCTCCACTGGGACCGGGGGCGGCGCGACGCTCATCGTGAGCTCTCCTTGGGACTGCGGATCATTCGTCATTCCTCCGGCCTGTCACCAGGACCCTGCGTAGCGGTTGCGGAGGACGATCGCGACGGTGTTGGCCGCGAGCGTGACCGCGAGGAGCACGACGATCCCCGCGGCCGCGAGCTGGCGGAAGTCCTGGTCGGGCAGGCGCGTCCAGTTGAAGACGACCATCGGCAGCGCCGTGTAGGGCCCGAGCAACTGCCCGATCAGGTCGGCGTTGCCGCTGGAGAACGAGCCGAGGACGGCGCCGGCAAGGATCAGCGGCGCCGTCTCGCCGAGGGCCCTCGAGAGCGCCAGCACGATCCCGGTGAGGATCCCCGGCACGGCCGAGGGCAGCACCAGGCGTCTCGTCACCTGCCAGCGGGAGGCGCCCACCCCGTAGCCGGCTTCGCGGATGGTGCCGGGCACGGCGCGCAGGGCCTCCGCGGACGTGATGATCACGATCGGAAGGACCAGCACCGACAGGGTCAGCCCGCCGGCCAGGATGTTGCGGCCGTCGCCGACGCCGAGGGCCTTGAAGGTCCCGACGAACAGCGCCAGGCCGAGCAGCCCGTAGACGATCGACGGGACGCCGGCCAGATTGCGGATGTTGATGTTGATGATCCGCGTCAGCCGGGTGTCGGGCGCGTACTCCTCCAGGTACACCGCCGTGGCGATGCCCAGCGGAAACGCCAGCACCGACACCGTGACGCCGAGCAGGATCGTGCCCCAGAGCCCCTGGCCGACGCCGGCCAGCGCCGGGTTGCTCGAGAGCGGCGCGGACAGGAACCCGACGCCGCGCTGGGCGAACACCGGCGCACCCCGGCTCAGGATGTCGGCGAGGAGCGTCAGCAGCACGGCGAGGGTGAACAGCATGCTGAACGCCAGCAAACCCTGGAACAGGACGCTGGGCCAGTGCGGGCCCTTGGCCGCGATGGCGCGGCGGACGGCGCGCTCGGTGACGACGGCATTGGCGGTCACGATCGTCGCGGCCTAGTAGCGCTGCCGCGTCCGGCGGACGAAGACGTCGCCGGCGACGTTCAGGACGAACGTCAGCACGAACAGCACGAGGCCGAGGAAGAAGAGGCTCAGGTACGCCGCCTGCCCGCCCTGCACCTGGTCGGAGCCGGTTGCCAGCGCGGCCATGGCCGCGGTGATCGTCTGGCCCTGCCCCAGCGGATTCGTGGTGAACAGCGAGCCGCCCGTCCCGCCCGCGGCGATGGCGACGATCATCGTCTCCCCGATGCCGCGCGCGACGCCGAGGATCATCGCCGCCACGATCCCGGAGACGGCCGCGGGAAGCACCACGCGGAGGCTCGTCGAGATGCGGCGCGCCCCCAGCCCGTAGGAGGCCTCGCGCAGGCTCCGCGGCACGGCACGCATGGCGTCCTCCGCGATGGAGGCGATCAGCGGGATGATCAGGATCCCGACGGCGATCCCGGCAACCAGCATGTTGAAGACGCCGGCGCTGGGAAAGAGCAGCTGCACGACGTTCGGGTTGATGAAGGTGATCGCGAAGAACCCGAGGACGACGCTGGGGATGCCCGCGAGGATCTCCAGGATGGGCTTGAGGAAGGACCGGGTCCTCGGCGAGGCGTACTCGGCCAGGTAGATGGCCGCGAACAGCCCGAGCGGGGCCGCGATCGCCATCGCGATCAGGGTCACGATGGCCGATCCGACGAGCAGCGTACGGATGTCGAACAGCCCCCGGCGCGGGAACCAGCCCACGTCGAGGAGCTTCGACAGGTCGATCGCGCCGAGGAACTCGGCCGCCTGGAAGGCCAGCGCCAGCACGATCGCGAGGCTGATCGCGACGGACGCCCCGGCACAGGCAAAGAGCACGGCGCGGACGGCGCCCTCGCGCCGTCCGCGTCCGCGGCTGCCCTGGAGGGAGCGGGGTGTGAGCGCGGTTTCAGTCAATCTCGGCGCTCTACTGCCGCGGAACGGCGGCCCAGGCCGTCTGGGAGGCCTTGAACGCGTCCGGCGAGAGCCCCACGTACGGAACGGTCTGGAGGATCGTGTCGATCGTGCCCGCCTTCAGGTAGAGGTCCACGTAGGCCGCGAGCGCGGGATTGGTCTTCACCTTGTCGGTGTTGACGTAGATGAAGAGGTCGCGGGAGATCGGGTACGTCGCGTTGGCGATGGTGTCGTGGCTGGGTGCCACGCAACCCTTCCCGCCGTCCACTTCGAGCGGCTTGACCTTGTCCAGGTTCTCTTCGACGTAGGCGAAGCCGACCCACCCGAGGGTGGTGCTGTTCTGGGCTGTGCCCGCGACGCCCTCGATGATGGTGTTGTCGTTCGCCGAGGCCTGGTAGTCGGGGCGTGCCCCCTGGCGGTCCGCCGGCAGGCCGCGCGTCACGGCGATGGGCGTGATCACGGTCTGGATGTAGAAGTCGTAGGTGCCGGACTCCTCGCCCGGGGCGGTGATCGTCAGGGGAGCGTCGGGGAAGACGGTCTTCGAGCCCAGCTCCGTCGCGAGGGCCTGCGCCTGCTTCCAGTTGGTGAACGGCTCCTGGCTGTCCCCGGCCTTGTTCTGGGGGCCGGACTCGGGGCCGGTCAGCGCGTAGAGGTCGGCGAACGTCAGGCACTGCGGCGACGCGGTGTTCTTGGCCGACGTGATCACGGACAGCCCGTCGAGGGCGACCTTCAGCTCGATGTACTTGACGCCGTTCGTGGCGCAGACATCGGCCTCGCCGGTCGGCTTGATGGCGCGCGACGCGTCCGCGATGTCGATCTCGCCCTTGCAGAACAGCTTGAAGCCGTCACCGGTGCCCGGGCCGTCGACGGTGATCGCCACGCCGGGATTCGCCTGGTTGAAGAGCTCCTGGACAGCGGTGGTGATGGGCTGAACCGTGGACGATCCGCTGATCTTGATGGTGCCGCTGGCGGCGGCGCCCGTTGCCGCGGGCTGGCTGGCCGCGCCAGAAGGCGGGTTGCTACCGGGCTGGACGGTGGCCGTGCCACTGCCACCGCCACATGCCGCCACGACGGCCAGCAGGGCGGTACCCACGGCGATTCGGCTGGTCGTGATGCTCACGGCCGATGACTCCTCCTCGGTGTTCGTGCGCTCCCATCGGAAGCGTGCGTACTCGTTGACGCCAGCCATCACGTTCGCGGCTGCCTGTGACGGTGGCTTTGCCGCGCCGTTAACGCTGGGTTAAGGCTGGCGGGCCGCGATGGGACGACGAGAGGGAGCCGAGGCCGACCAGAGGGGCGCGGCCGAACGAGTGGGAGGCGATCCCCGACTAGAGGGCGGCGATCGCCGAGGCCATCGAGCGGCGGAACTGGGGGCCCGAGAGGCGCCGCCAGACCGGCGGCAGCGTCCGCCGCAGGCGCGCGAAGTCGGCCGCGCGCGCATCGATGAGGTGGCCGATGGCCTCGCGCGATTCCGCGGGCAGCCGTGAGCCGTGCGCCACCAGGAACTCGCGAGCGGTGCGGATGGCCACGTCCGCGTCGTTCAGCTCCCCGAGATGGTCCTGGAGCGCCGTGATGGCTCCGATGAGCCGGTCGACCTGCGCGCGCGGCAGCGCCTCGCGGAAGAACTCCAGGGCGTAGCGGAGGCGTTTGGCCTCGATCCGCAGGGCGTGGAGGCCCGTCGCATCGGCCCACGCGAGCGTGGCGTCGTGCGCGCGCATCCGCTCGTACGCGAGCCAGATGCGGCTCCCCGCCGTCTCACGCACGAGCCACGGCTCGTTGGGCATCGGAGTGCGCTCGCCCGTCCCGGGGCGGTCGACGAATGCGCGGTAGTCGGTAACGAATCGAACGTACGCGTTGGAGTCGAGCAGTTGCATGAGTGCGACGCGCGCGTGCTCGCGAAGCCCGCTCCACTCGTCGGCGAGGGGAGCCAGCGCCTCGGCGCCGGGTCCCGACAGGCCCTGCCGGTGAGCCTCGAGCCCTTCCAGCTGCACGTCCAGGTCGCGCACGGCTCCGAGCGCCTGGGCCACGTCCCGGAGCTCCGCCACGTAGCGCCTCTGGACCTTGGGCCGGTACGCGCCGTCGAAGACGCGCCACGCGGCGCGCATCCGGCGCGTCGCCACGCGCATCTTGTGCAGGTCCTCCGGATTGTCGCCGCTCCGCGTGCCGGCCTCCAGGGCGAGCATCCGCGAAAGGTGCAGCCACAGCACCTTGCGGCCCGCCGCGCCGAGGGTGTCGTCGGCGAGCACGCCGGGGTTCTTCGGCAGGGCCGCGAACGCGCGGCGGCCGGCCTGCGCGCTGGTCATGGCCTCCACGAGCTCGGCGGCGGTCTGTTCCTTCGAGCGAAGCTCCGGCTCGACGAGCCGGCTCTCCTCGATCTCGCGCGCGATCGGCCCGAGCCTGTCCGGGTCGCCCGTGGCCTCCACCTCCAGCTCCTGGATGCGGCCGGCGCTTCGCTTGCCCTGCCGGACGTCCGCCTCGTCCAGGCTCAGCTCGGCCGTCCACCCGTCGTCCGCGGTGAGCATCCGGATGCTCCGTCGCTGCCGGATGACGAAGCGCACGAGAAGCGCCCCGGCGCCGGCCAGGGAGAGCAGCAGGTCTCGCGCGTCGCTCGGCGGCCAGGCCTCGGGGTCGAGGGCCGTGGAGGCGTCGCCCTCGAGCTCCACGCGGTTGTGGAGCGCGGGATTCTCGACCTCTCGACGGCCCTCCGCCGGCGCCGGCGATCCCGACGCCGTTTTCAGGGTCAGCGTCACGCGGCTCCCGCGCCGGCGGAGTCGCGCGCCATAGCCTGCGGCAGCCAGCGCGCCGTCGGCCGTGTCGATGTAGGCATCACGATCCAGGCGGGTGCGCCACGGTCCGACGGAGACGCCCTCCGGGGACCAGGCGTCCAGCCAGGCATGCAGCGCCGCCGCGTCCGCGACGCGGTACTTCAGCTCGATCTCGCGGGGAGCGTCGGGGCTTCCGGCCACGACGGGGCCTGCGGTCAGCCGGGTGGCTCGAGCGAAGCGCGCGTGATCGCCAGCAGCTGCTCGAATGTATCGACGCCCGCGGAGTGCTCGATGAGGGCCTCGGCCTTCCGCCATTCACCGTCCGCGCCGAGCACCCACGCGCGTCGGTCGTCGGCGAGCATCACGTCCAGGACCTGCCGCAGGCGATCCTGGAGCACCGGATCCACGACCGGCGCCAGCGCCTCGATGCGGCGGTCCAGGTTGCGCTCCATCAGATCGGCGGAGCCGATGAAGAAGCGCTCGCGGTCCCCGGAGCCGAAGGCGAAGATCCGCGAGTGCTCCAGGAAACGCCCGACGATCGAGCGCACACGGATGTTCTCGCTCACGCCCGGCACGCCGGGGCGCAGCGAGACCATGCCCCGGACGATCAGGTCGATCGAGACGCCGGCCTGGCTCGCGCGATAGAGGCGGCCGATGGTTTCCGGGTCCACGATCGCGTTGGCCTTGATGGCGATGCGCCCGTCGCCGTGCTCGCGGTGGTGCTCGATCTCGTCGTCGATCAGGCCGTAGAGGGCGGATCGGAGGCCGACCGGCCCGACGAGCAGGCGGCGGTAGCTCTGCTTGCGGGCGACACCCGTGAGCACGTTGAAGAGGTCCGTCACGTCCGACGCGAGCTCCTGGTCGTCGGTGAGGAGGCCCAGGTCCACGTACACGCGGGCCGTGCCCGAGTTGTAGTTGCCGGTCCCGATATGGACGTACCGGCGCAGGCCGCGGCCCTCCCGGCGCACGACGAGGGCCAGCTTCGAATGCGTCTTGAGGCCGACGAGCCCGTAGGCGACGTGGGCACCCGCACGCTCCAAGGCGCGCGCCCACACGATGTTCGCGCGCTCGTCGAAGCGGGCCTTGATCTCGACCATCACGACGACCTGCTTGCCGGCCTCGGCCGCGGCGATCAGCGAGCGCACGATCGCCGAGTCGCCGCTGGTGCGGTAGAGCGTCATCTTGATGGTCAGGACGTCGGGGTCCTCGGCGGCCTGCTCGATGAACCGCTGGACGGAGCCGACGAACGATTCGTACGGGTGATGGACGAGGATGTCCTGCTCCCGGATCGCCGCGAAGACGTCGGCCTCCTCGTCCTCGTCGGCGGGCATCAGCCGAATCGGCACCACGGGTTGCCACGGCCGCGGCTGGAGCTCGGGGATGTCCAGCTCCGCGATCGGTGAGAGCGCGGTCAGATCGAGCATCCCGCTGATCTCGTAGACGTCGTGCGCCTCCAGCTGGAGACCGCGCCGCAGCAGCGCGCGCGTCTCGTGCGGCATGGAGCGCTCCACCTCCAGGCGCACGACCTTGCCGAAGCGGCGCTTGCGCAGCTCCTCCTCGATGGCCATCAGCAGATCGTCCGCCTCGTCCTCCTCGATGGAGAAGTCGGCATTGCGCGTGACGCGGAACAGGTGGTGCTCCAGCACCTCCATCCCCGGGAAGAGGATGTCGAGGTTCGCGGCGATGATCTGCTCCAGCAGCACGTACGTCCGGTTGCCCACCTCCCACAGTCGCGGCAGGACCGGCGGGACCTTGATCCGCGCGAACCGCCGCTCGCCGGTCTCCGGGTCGCGCACCGTCACGGCCAGCGACAGGGACAGGTCGCTGATGTACGGGAACGGGTGGCCGGGGTCGACGGCCAGCGGCGTCAGCACCGGATAGATCTCGTCGAGGAAGCGCTGGCGTAGCTCGCCCTGGCGCTCGGCGCGGTCCTCGTACGGGACGATCCGGATCGCCTTGTCCGCGAGCTCGGCTCGGACCTCCGTGTACGTGCGCGAATGGAGTGCCTGGAGCTGGAGCACCCGGTTGCGGATCTGCTCCAGGACCTCCGGCGCGGACAGGCCGTCCGGGGAGGGCGACGAGTGCCCCGCGGCGGCCTGCTGCTTCAGCCCGGCGACGCGGACCTGGAAGAACTCGTCGAGGATCATGGCGAAGATGGCCAGGTACCGGACGCGCTCCAGGAGCGGGTTCCGCTCGTCCTGGGCCAGCTGGAGCACGCGGCCGCTGTAGTCCAGCCACGACAGCTCCCGGTTGATGTACGGCAGGGCGACGTCGGGGCGAGTGGGCTGGCGGCGGCGGGCGGCCGGCTGACGGAGAGCGGTCACGGCTTGACGGGCTCCTGGGCGACGGACCCGAATTGTATTGGTTCGCCACGGCAGCCTCGGGCCGTCGCCCGTCAGATCGGCACGCTGAACCAGAAGCGGGCGCCGCCGTCGGGACGGTTCTCGGCGCCGTAGCGGCCGCCATGTGCCTCAACCGCGGCACGTACGCTGGCGAGGCCGAAGCCGCGGCGCGTACGCCGCACAGCCCCTTCGGCTGCGTCGCGCGCCTCCGCTGACGCATCGTGCCGGCCGTTCCTGCTCTCGCGGCCGGCCGCCGGGAACAGCTGGTCGGCGGTCCGCGCGAGGATTCCCGGCCCGCGGTCGAGGACCTCGACCAGCCATGCGTGCCGGCCGGCCATGCCGACCGTGCGGCTGTTCAGCTCGACGGTGGACCCCTCCGGACCATGTGCCACCGCGTTCTGGAGCAGGTTCGCGATGGCCTGCTCCATGCGAAGCCTGTCGATCTCGACGCTTGCCCGGCTGACCGACGTCAGCACCCGAACGCCGCGTTGCCGAGCCGGCAGCGTGATGCGCCGCACGCTCGCCTGGACCACGTCCGCGATTGCGGTGTGCGTGCGCAAGGTCTCGGTTTCGTCGGAGGCCAGCATCGCCCGACGAAGCAGGGCGTCGGCGACGTCCGCCAGCCTGGTGGCGTCCGACTGTGCCGCCCGGACGGCCGCGCGCAGCTCCTCGGCGGTGGCGTCGGGTCGGTCGGCCAGCTCCAGCTCGGCGCGCAGCGCGGCCAGCGGCGTACGCAGCTCGTGGGAAGCCTCCGCGACGAACGCCCGCTGCTGTGCCACGGAACCCGAGATGCGCTCGAGCATTGCGTTGAGGGTCCGTGCGAGGCGGCCGAGCTCATCGCCGCTGCCCGGCTCCTGCACGCGCCACTCCAGATCGTGGCTGCCGATCGCGGCCGCCTCCGCGGTCATCCGGTCGACGGGACGCAGCGCTCGCCGGGCGATCAGGAGGCCGGCCAGCAGGGACAGGCCGGCGGCGGGAGCCACGCCGGCCAGCACCGCCCACGCGAGGTCGTTGCGAGATGCGTCGAGCGGTGCCGTGCTCGCGCCCGTGACCACGCTGCTGCCGTCCGGGGCCGTGGCCAGGTGGAGCTGGTACTCCTGCCCGCCCAGCTGGAGCGCCCCGGACGCCGGCCTCAGCCCCTTCGGGGTATTGGCCGTCGCGTCGAGCCGCGTACCGCTCGCGTCGAAGATGGCCACGAAGATCGCGGCCGGCGTTGCGTCGCCCTCCTGGAGCCCGACCTGGCCGTCGTTCTCGATCGCGGTCACGACGCCGTCGGCACGCGCCTGGAGCGTGGCGTCAAGCCCCGCGCGCAGCCGGTTGCCCACCTCCCACCAGGTCACCGCGCCCGCCACCAGCAGTGTCAGTGCCAGGGCAACGGCGTACAGCGCCGCGAGCTTGATGCGGATGCTCACGACGACGCCACTGAGGCAGGCGCCCGCAGCACGTAGCCGGAGCCGCGGACGGTCTCGATGCGGGGCGCCCCGCGACGATGCTGGAGCTTCTTGCGCAGCACGCGGACGTAGACGTCGACGATGCGCGGATCGCCGTCGAAGGCGAAGTCCCAGACCTCGTCGATGATCCGGGTCCGCGGCAGCACGGAGTCGATGCGCCGGAGGAAGTACTCGAGCAGCGAGAACTCCCGCGCCGTCACGCTCACCGGGTCCGAGTCGATCGACACCGTGCGGCGCGCCGGGTCGAGCACGAGGGAGCCGGCCCGCAGCAGCGTCGGCCGAGGCACGGCGCCCCGGCGGGCCAGTGCGCGGAGTCGGGCTTCCAGCTCCGCCAGCACGAAGGGCTTCACGAGGTAGTCATCGGCGCCGACATCCAGGCCGCGCACGCGGTCCGGCACGGCATCGCGCGCCGTCAGCATCAGCACCGGGGTCCAGACCCCTTCGTCCCGGAGTGCGGCGCACAGGGAGTAGCCGTCGCCGTCCGGCAGCATCACGTCCAGCACCATCACGTCGTAGCTGGAGGCGTGCGCCTGCCAGGCGGCATCCTCGACCGTTTCCACGTGGTCGACCGCGTGGCCCGCTCGGCGGAAGGCGCGCACCAGCACGTCGCCAAGCCGGCGGTCGTCTTCGAGCAGCAGGAGTTTCACGGGGGTACCTCGCCGCCAGCCTCTCGCGCCGAGGTGAATCCACGGTGAATCTCCGTCGCCGATCGATTCACCGGCTGCTCACAGTCCCGGGCGCAGCCTCCGGGTCACGGCGGCCGTCCGGCCGTCGGCATAGAAGGAGATGCGCATGTTGCGGATCACATCCATTCGGAATGCCGCCCTCGTCGGCGCCCTGCTGGCCCTGACGGGCGGTGGCGCGGCACTTGCGAGCGCGCCGGCCAGCCATGTCGTGTCGGCCGTTTCGATCCAGAAGTCGGCGGTTTCCACCGCTGCCGAGCCGCTCGAGGCGACAGACACCGACAACGTCCAGGAAGGTGACCAGACCACGCCCGACACCGGCACCGAGCCGGTCGAGACGACGGACACGGACACGCTCCAGGAAGGTGACCAGACCACGCCCGACACCGGCACCGTGGACAGCGCGGCGAGCGCTGTCTCGACGCTGAGCACCTCCGCAGTGGCCCCGGCTGCTGCCGCGGCAGCCCCGGATGCGTCGGCCGAGCCGACGACGCCGGAGACCGGCACCGAGGCCCCCGGCACGGAGACCGAAGCGGCCAATGACGGCCCCGGCGGTCATGAGGACCCGGCCGGCCAGAACGTCGACCACCAGTTCGACGGCGAGGAGTAAGCGCTCCGCGTTCGCTCACCCCAGGGCCGTCGCGGTCTCCCCCGCGGCGGCCCTTTCTCGTGGCGCGCTAGCCGAGGCGCTGCTGGCCGTGGCCGGCGTGGGGAGCCGCCGCTCGTCGCGCGGTGTCCTCGGGGCAGGGGCACTCGTCGCGCAGCCGCTGGAACGTGTAGAAGCCGGTGTGGTGGCCGTCGGCCCAGGTGGGTGCGACGGCGTACGAACCCACGAGCTGCATCTCGGTCAGCGTGGTCTGTGCCTCGCTCAGGGTCGGCGCGGAATCGAGCCAGCCCGGCAGGCCGGCCTCGCCACGGCAATAGGCGCACGGGCACAGCCACCGCAGCGTGACGAAGTCATAGCGCGTCTGGTGTCCATCGGCCCATTCGATCTCGAGGGTGTGGTTCGGCCGGTCTGCGTGGATGCGAACCGGCGAGAGGTACTCACCGCCGGACGTGTAGGAGTTGCTCACGGGAAGAATCTACTTGGCAGCGTGGCGACAGGCGGTTCACGCCCCTCGAGGAGGGGTCTGACGCGGAGGAAGGGTCCGAGGTCCGCGGAGGAAGGGTCTACGGTCCACCCGCGGAACACTATCCACTGTCGCGGATCACGTTCGCCGCCCCCGGTCCCGCGCCCGAGGTCACGGCCGCACGGGAGGGTTCGGTTCACGCTCGGGGTCCGTGGTTCTCGCCCAGGCGGCGGGCTGTGAACGGCGGGTCGGACCACCACGGGCGGCCAATCCATGGATACGGTGTTGCCGGTGGACCGTAGACACAAACTCGAGCGGACGCGCTCCACGACGAGCCGCCACCCCCCGACGAGCCGGCCCCCCCGACGAGCCGGCACTCCCCGACGAGCCGGCACTCCCCGACGAGCCGGCACCTGCATAGGCGGCGCCCACGAGCCGACGCGGACCGGTGGACCTACGCGATGCGGCTCCGGGACCGCGGCGGCGCGGTCACGCGGGGCTGTGGTCGGCCGGGGCCCATGCCCGCCGGCGGAGCGCCTCGGGCGATGCGGCGCAGCGGCCTGCGGAACGACGGCGGCCCGGGCGGCAGCGGCTCGGGGACCTCGCGCTGCTGGCTCCTCAGGAGGCGCTCGA
>JAXDKU010000033.1:0-20818 GCA_034667005.1 Chloroflexota bacterium | reverse complement strand
CGCGCCGCGTCTGCGGCCCGCCCCGGAGAAGGTCACGAGAGACGAGCTGTGCCTATTGCGGCCAGCTGTCCTCGATCGTCTGGAGAACCTGGTCGGTATTGGTGCCTCCCGCGGAGACCCAATCGACCATGCCCGACCAGAACGATCCGCTGCCGACTTCCTTGGGCATCGAGTCCGACGCGTCGAACCCGAGCGTGCTCGCGTTCGCAAGGATCTGCGCCGCGACGCCCGCCTTGTAGCTGCCGGCATACCACTCGCTCGGGGTGCTCCGGTTGGCCGAGGTCACACCCGATGACTGGATCCACGTGGCGATCGACGCCGGAGTCGCCAGGAACTCGATGGCCGCGCGAACTTCGGGACGATCGTTGAAGGCCATGAACAGGTCGCCGGCACCGAGCGCGGGCGTCCCGTACTGGGCATCGATACCGGGGAAGTAGAAGATGCCGACGTCCTTGCCCGTGACGTACTTGGACGTCCCGATGTCAGGGTTGGCACGCAGATCCGGGAAGAACCCGTCGTACCACGTCGCCTGCTTCTGCATCCAGCACTGCGGATCCGCGAGGTCCTGCTCGAACATCGGATCCATCGTCTGGCCGACCCAGGTCGCGTTGATGTACTCCTTTCCGCCGTAGGCGTAGCCGTCCTTGAACCAGACGCTGCCGACGGTGTCGAGGGCGGCCTTGATGGCCGGGTCGTTGAACGGGATCTTGTGGCTGATCCAGTCCTGGTAGGTCTGGGCTGGGGCGGTCCGCAGGAGCACGTCCTCCACCCAGTCGGTCGCGACCCAGCCGGTGGCTCCGCCGTGCTCGATCGAGATGCACCACGGGTTGCCGTTGCCGTCGGTGACGATCTTGTCGGAGAGGGCCACCAGCTCCTCCCACGTGGTGGGGACCTCGTAACCCGCGTCCGCGAAGGCCTTGATCGGGTACCACACGGTCGACTTGACGTCGGCCTTGTAGAAGACGCCGTAGATCTTGCTGTCGACGGTGGTCAGGTTGAGGAACGCGTCCGCATAGTCGGTGCCGAGCTTGGCCTTGTCCATGAAGGACGACAGCTCGACGAGCTTGCCGCGGTTGGCGTACTTGGCCATGGTCGCGGGCTGGGCGATCTGCGCGATGTCCGGGGCGGCGTCGCCTTCGACGCGTGCCTGGAGCACGACCTCGTGGTTCGAGCCGACGTGATCGATGACGAGGTCGATGCCGGTCGCCGCCTCGAAGGCCGCCACAGCGGTCTCGAAGGCCGCGCCCTCGGCGCCGATCCACTGGACCTGGACGCTGACGGGCTTGCCATCGAACGGCTTTCCGGCCCCGAGCGCCTGGTCGAGCTCGGCGTAGCCGGTCGGGACCGTGGGCAGGATGACCGGCGCCGCCGTGGGCTCGGGGGTCGGGACCACCGGCTCGGGCGTGATCACCTGCGGCGTGGGCTGAACCACGGGACCCGGGGTGATGACCTGCGGGGTCGGCTGGACGACCGGGCCGGGCGTGATGACCTGCGGGGTGGGCTGGACGACCGGGGCCGCACCGCTGCAGGCGGCGACCAGGAGCGCCACGATCGCCAGCGTCGAGATTCGGGACTTACGCATTCGACTCCTCCATTGCGGCGGTGAACTCCGCCGGCTTCCGCCGCGCCCTTGCGCGGATGATCCAGGTCAGGTGGTGAGCGGAGACGGCACGGATCGGTCACTCACCTCCTTTCCACTGGACCTCCGGACGCTCGTCGGCGTCCGCCCACGACGGGCAAGAGATAGGGCCCCCCAGACGCCGGCATCGGCACCGGGTGGAAGCAGCTGGACCGCGTCCGCGGGCAGCGTCTGTGCGGCAAGAGCGGAGGTGGCACGCAGGCGCGCCAGCTCCCGTTCGATCGGCTCGATGAAGGGGGCGCCGGCGCCAGCCACACCGCCGCCGAGGCAGACGCGCTCCACGTCGAAGGCGAGGGCGAGGTGGTAGATGGCGCGGGCGAGGGCGCGGCCCGCTTCGTCCGCGATGCGCCAGCCGAGCGGATCGCCCTCGGCCGCCGCCTCGTACACGTCCACCGCGGTGATGTCGGCGGCTCCGGAGAGGCTGGAGCGCTGGCCGGCGGCGATCGCCGTTCGCGCGCGGCCGGCAACACCGGGCCCCGCCGCAAACGTCTCGAGGCAGCCACGGAGCCCGCACGGGCATTCGGGCCCGTCCTCGCGGATCACCATGTGGCCGATCTCGCCGGCGAGGTGGTGCGCTCCCGCGTGGACCGAGCCACCCAGCACGACCCCGGCCGCGATGCCGGTGCCAACGCTGAGATAGACGAGGTCGTCGATGTCGCCCAGCACGCGGCGCTCGACCAGGCCGGCGGCCGCCGTGCGGACGTCGTTCGCAACCACGCAGGGGACGCCGAGCAGGGCCTCCAGCTCGGCCCGCAGCGGTACGTCGTGCCAGCCGAGGTTGAGCGCGAGCGAGACCACGCCGTCGCGCGGGTCGACACGACCCGGGACGCCGACCCCGACGCCTGCGAGCCTTGCCGGGTCCACGTTCGCTGCGCGGCACGCTGCGCGGACCGCGGCCGCCACCTGGGCCGCGGCGCCGTGCGGGTCCTCGCGGTGGGTCGCGGTGGCATAGCGGGCGGCCACGACCCCGTCCACGTCCGCGAGGAGGACGGCGATCGTGCTGCCGCCCACGTCGACGCCACAGAGATAGTCGCGGTCGGAGGCGGCGCGGCCATTCGTCATCGCGTCAGGCTCAGGCCGAGCTCGCTGGTCATGAGCATGGCCGATGCCCCGAGCACGGTCGCGTTGTCGGTGATCGTCGTGATGCCGATCTCGACGTCCGAGGACAAGAGGGTCAGCGCCCTTCGCTGGGCCTCATCGCGCACCGCGTCGAGCCACGCGTCGCCGAACGTGGTCACGCTGCCGTGCAGCACGATCCGGCGGACGTCCAGCATGCCGATCAGCGAGGCGACCACCTGGCCGAGGTAGCGACCGGCCGACAGGACCACCGAGCGCGCAGCCTCGTCCCCCGCGTCGTACGCGACCCGGACGTCGTCCAGCGAGAGCGCGTCCAGGCCGGCCGAGACCTTGTTCAGGACGGAGGTGGGCGTCTCGGCGGCGAGGGCGGCGGCGCGCGACACGATCGCCCGGGCGCTTGCAACGGTCTCCAGGCACCCGAAGCGACCGCAGCGGCACGCCACGCCGTCGTCCACGATGCCGATGTGCCCGATCTCGCCGGCGCCGAAGCCGTCGCCACGGAACAGCGCACCACCGAGCAGCACGCCGGCTCCGATGCCGTGGCCGACCTTGATGGCGATCAGGTTCTGGGCTCGCTCGCCGTCGCCTCCGAAGGCGAACTCCGCGAGGGCGGCCGCCTGGCTGTCGTTCGCGAGGTTGACCGGCAGGCCATACCGCTCGGAGAGGAGGTGTCCGAGCGGCAGGTCCTGCCAGTCGAGGTTGACGGCCCAGCGGATCGTCCCGGTCCGGCTGTCGATCACGCCCGGCGTGCCGACCCCGATCCCGAGCAATGTTCCATTTGCGTCCTGCACGAGGCGGTCGAGGAGGCGGTAGACAAGCTCCAATGCGTCGTCGCCGTTGCGTCCCTGGACGGGCAGCTGCTCCGAGCGGCGGACAACGCCGCGCAGATTGACCAGCGCCCCGGTGAACTGGCTCTCGCCGAGGTCGAGGCCGATCACATGGCGCGCGTCACCGAGGAGCCGCAGCAGGATCGGCGCCTTCCCACCGCTGGATGGGCCGCGCCCGACCTCCTCGACCATGCCGCGTTCGAAGAGCGCACCGATGACGTCCGAGACGGTGGTGCGGGTGAGGTGCGTGCGGCGCGCGATCTCCGCGCGGCTGATCGGCCCGTAGTCGTACAGCGTCCGCAGAATCAGCCGCTCGTTGTACTCACGCGTCTGCTGATGCGTGGCCTTGGTCGGGACCTGCACCCTGCCCTCAAGCTGTGTCCGTGCTCGGCCGGTGCTTCACCGGTGCCGCGTCGCTTCCCCCCCGTCAGAGCCCTCACATCTTTGCAAGGTCACCTGACAAAGTGACGCTAGGGGCTGGCACGGCAGTTTGTCAAGTCTCTGGACGAAGATTGTGGAGTCGTGCCCCTGAGCCTCGTGGCGCGGCCTCGGACGCCGCCCCGGACAGCCGCCCCGATCGCCGAGTCGGCAAACTTTCAGTGAGTCACCCGGGGACTACGAGAGCAATCCGTCCGCCGTCGCGGCCCCTGCCCCGCCCAACAAACCCGCGTCCATAGCCACAAACGGCTGCATCAGCCGCGCGAGGGTGGCCGTTCGCAAGCGCGGATCCATCACCGAGTCCACCGGTGCATGGATGAAGGAAATCGTCGATTCCGGCGGGCGGTGGTCTCGGCTTCCACCGCCAGTTGACGGCGTGTCGATGGCATCGTCACGCGGGGGCTTTCCACTCGCCGCCGTCGGACCGCGAGGCCTCCGGTGGCCCAACAGCCGGAGGTCGACTGATGCTGAAGGCGTCAATGTCGATGACATCGACAATCCCGGCCGCACGCTCGCTTCTCAGCTCTCACGGACGCCAGGACGCCCGCACCACCGAAGCCAAAGAGCGCCCAGCGACGATGCCATCGACATCGCAGGCCTTTGTCGGGCTCGGTCAGGCTCCGTCGTCGGGCTGGGTGGGCGCCGTCGTCGGGCTCGGTGGGCGCCGTCGTCGGGGTCAGTGGGGCTCCGTCGTCGGGCTCGAGCGCGGCGCGGGACCTACGGGACCGTGAGGGTTCCCTTCATGTCGCTGTGGACGGCGCACGTGAAGCGGTAGACGCCGGCTGGCAATGGCTGGGCCGCCTCGCTGCGGAGGTCGGGACCCGTGAAGAGCGTGCTGGAGAAGACCGTGGTGCCGCCGGCGTCGATGATCACCACGTTGTGCGGCAGCCCGTCCTGGTTGTCCAGCGCCAGCGTCCAGGCCGCGTCGGCGGGCACCTGGACCGCGTCGCCCGTGAACCGGGATCCGTGGGCGGTGAACAGCACGGCATCGGCAGGGAGTGACGGCCGCGCCGTTGGCGGCGCCGAGCTCCCGCATCCGGCCAGAGCGGCGAGGATGGCCAGCGAGGCGAGGATGGCCAGGCAGGCGACGCCCCATGCCGGCCGGAACGTGCTCATTCGGTCGATGTCCCCTTCCCTGCTCGTGGCGCCTTCGTGGCGCCTTCGTGGCGGCGTCGTCGTGCGGCGCGTGGGTGGCACGCTCGCGACGCGGGCGCAGCACGTTCGTAGCTCGGCCGTGGATCGTTCGTGGCTCCCTCGCCGAGCGTTCGTGGCGTGGCACGCTCGCGGAGCGTTCGTGGCACGGCGCCGGCACGGCGCCGCACGACCGCGAACCGCCGCGCAACTGTGACTCGGACTACAGGCTAGCCACATCCGCCGCGTCGGGCACGGGACCGCACGCCGCCCGCACGTCGGCCCCGATATTCGCGACGAATGACGGAGGGCCGCGCGTCGACCGGCCGGTAGACTCCCGACCGATGGCCGGCACCCTCACCGATCCCGCGCTCCCGCAGCCCGCCGAGACCTCCCTGGTCCACGAGGCGCTTCGGCACGCCGTGGACGAGGCCGCGCGCCTCCTCCAGGCGGACGGCGCCATCCTCTACCTCGTCCAGCCGGACGGCCAGACGCTCCAGTGGGCGTACGACGCGGGGATCAGCTCGGCCGAGGAGCGCGGCTGGATGCGGTCGCTCGTGCTCCCGATCGGGACGGGCATGTACGGCCAGGCGGTCGCCGAACGCGCTGTGCGCATCACGCACGACTACGCAGCGGACCACTCCTTCCCGCACGCCTGGATGCTCGACGAGGTCGCGCGCGAGGCCCGCATCCGTGCCATGGCGGTCGCGCCGCTGACGGTCGGAGACGAGATCGTCGGCGCCCTCGGGGTGTACGCCGGCCGGCCCGGAGCCTTCGACGAGGCCGCGGTCGCGTTGCTGAAGGCGCTCACCGAGCACGCCGGGACGTCGGTGTCCAACGCGCGGCTGATCGAGCAGCTGGCCGCGTCACAGGGCCAGCTGGCCCACCGTGCCGAGTCGGAGCGGAGCCTCCGCGAGATCGCGGCGCACATCGCCTCGATCACCGATCAGAAGGATGTGCTGCAACGCGTTGTCGACGAATCGCGCCGGCTGCTGGGCGCCGATGGCGCGCACCTCTGCCTCATGTCGGACGACGCCACGTTCCTGACCCCCGTGGTGGTCGCCGGCGGCACCGACGAAGGCATGCGCGACTGGCTGCACACGCAGCAGTTCCCGCTCGGGTCGGGCATGAACGGCCTCGCGGCGCAGCTCGGCCATGCCGTGAAGACCGACGACTACGTGACGGAGCCGCGCATCCCGCACGAGCTCGGCGACCAGCAGAGCGCGGCGCGGATGCGGCTGCGCGGCATGGCCGTGGCGCCGCTGCGGACGCAGCGCGGCCGCGTCATCGGCACGCTCGCCATCTCCTACGAGGAGCCGCGCGAGATCGCGGACGACGACCTGAGCCTCCTCCAGGGCATGGCCGACCATGCCGCCATCGCCGTCACCAACACCCGGCTCTATGCCGACCTGCGGCAGTCCGAGGAGCGCTACCGCTATCTCCTCACCAACTCGCCGGACATCGCGTTCCAGATCGACGAGGGGGGCCGGTTCACGTTCATGAGCGACGCCGTCGAGCGGATCGCCGGCTGGAGCGCCGACGAGGTCCTCGGGCAGCACTTCTCGCTGCTCACGTCGCCGGAATCGATGGAGCAGCTGCAGGAGTCCTTCCTGCAGATCAGCACGCCGCCCTACCTCGCGCAGGCCTTCCAGTTCTCGATGCCCCATCGCGACGGCCACGGCATCCCCGTGGACATGCGGAGCATGCCGATCGTGGTCGATGGGGAGTTCCGCGGCGCACACGGACGCGTCCGGGACCTCCGCGAGCAGGTCCGACTCGAGGAGAACCTGCGACGGCAGGCCGCCGAGCTCGCCGCGAGCGACGAACGCGCCCACCTTGCGCGTGAGCTCCACGACTCGGTCACGCAGGCCCTCTTCAGCATGACCCTGACGACCCGGAGCGTGGAGCTGCTGCTCGACCGCGACCTCGACGCGGCGCGCGAGCAGCTCGCGGCGCTGCGCGCCCTGGAACGCGACGCACTCGCCGAGATGCGGGGCCTGATCTTCGAGCTCCGGCCGGCGAACATCGAGGCGGACGGGCTCGTCCAGGCCGTGCGCACCCACGCGGCGGCGGTCGAAGGACGCACCGGGATCTCGATCGCGGTGGACTGCGATCTCCCCGATCGACCGAAGCTGGAGGCCGAGGCCGCCCTCTACCGGATCGCGCAGGAGTCGATCCACAACGTGGTCAAGCACGCGTCGGCGAGCAAGGTGCTGGTGACGATCGGCCGAGCCCAGGCAGGCGTCCGGCTCGTCGTCGAGGACGACGGCGTCGGCTTCGATCCAACGACCACCAACCGCGACGGCCTGGGCCTCGCCGGCATGCGCTCGCGCGCGGAACGCCTCGGCGGCACCCTCGACATCACGAGCGAGCCCGGCAAGGGCACCAGGGTCGAGGCCGCCGTCCCGGACACGTAACGAGCGTGGCGGCGGGCGGCCCTCGACGCCGTCTACGTCATGTGTCCCGGACCGGATCGCGCCGCTGGGCCGATGAAACGTCGGGCCCGCGGCCGGAAGCTTGGCTCATGACACCCACGGCGCCCGACGCGCCAAACCCAGCCGACCGTCCTCTCCGGGTCCTCGTGATCGATGGAGACCGTCGCGTGCGCACCAGCCTGGAGTGCCTGATCGGCGTGGCCGACGGCTTCGCCTGCGTCTGCGCCGTATCGGACCCGGCCGAGGCCCTGCGCGTGCTGGAGACCGTGGCCGTCGACGCCGTGCTGATCGACCCGCGCCTTCCGGACGTCGACGTCGGCATGGCGCTGCTCGCGGAGGCGCATCGCCGCTGGCCGCAGCTCGCGCTGGTCGCCATGTCCGGATCCGACGAGCTGGCCCCGGAGCTGCTGCGCAACGGCGCAATCTCGTTCGTGGCCAAGTCGGGCCAGCCGGACGAGCTGCTCGCCGAGCTGGCGCGCTGCGTCGACCGCCGGGCTATCGTGTAGGCACGATGGCAGCCGAGGAGACCGCAGCAACCGACACCGACGAGCGAATCCGCGTGCTCCTCGTTGACGACCACGCCGTCGTCCGCCGCGGCCTCCGCACGTTCTTCGACCTCACCGCCGACGTGCTGGTCGTCGGCGAGGCCGGCGACGGCGACCAGGCGATCGCGGAAGCCAGGCGGCTCGAGCCGGACGTGATCCTCATGGACCTGATGATGCCCAACACGGACGGGCTGACCGCGATCGCGGCCATCAAGTCGGCACAGCCCGAGATCGAGATCGTCGCGGTCACGAGCTTCATCGAGGAGGACAAGGTCACCGCGGCGCTCGAAGCCGGAGCGACGGGCTACCTGCTCAAGGACGCCGAGGCCGACGAGGTCGCCGCCGCGGTCCGCGCCGCCTACGCCGGGGAGACGCACCTCGACCCACAGGTCGCCCGCCTCCTGGCGCGCCGGATGCGCGAGCGCCGCTCCGCCCCTCAGCCCGCCGAGCCCTTGACCCCTCGGGAGCTGGAGGTGCTCTCGCTCGTCGGCCACGGCGCGAGCAACAAGGACATCGCCGCCCAGCTCTTCATCACCGAGCGAACGGCGCGAACCCACGTGAGCAACATCCTGGGCAAGCTCGGCCTGGCCAGCCGCACGCAGGCCGCCCTCTACGCGGTCGAGCACAAGCTGGTCGGCCCCCGGTCCTGATCGATCGGCCCCCGCGCGCCGTCGCCGCTGGCCGAATGACGTAGCTCCGCCTGGCGGCTGACGTACCAGCATTCGGGACCCGCGCCTGATGGTCGGGGCCAGGGGCCGGCGCATTCTTCCTCCATCAGCCGCACCGCAGGTGCGGAGAAAGGAGGAACAGGAAGTGATCAGCAACTCCGCCGAGCTCGCCAAGGCGCGACAGCAGGAGATCGAGGTCCACGCCCGGCAATCCATCTGGAGGCACGAGCTTCACTCGTACCGCCGGCGGGACGGCGCGATGCAGATCCTCCGCCTCCGCCGCCGCTGACCGAACTCCGACACAGGCCACGGAAGGGCCATCGCGCTGGGGCGCGGTGGCCCGTTCCGATTCAGACGCCGGGTTGCGGCTCCCAGGTCACGATGCCGATCCTGGAGCGCGACCAGTCGAGGGCCCACTGGCCGTCGCGCTCGCGTGCCGTTTCGCGGACGAGCCGCTCCAGGACCTGGTCCTTCTCCGACCCGGGCCGCAGCCAGAGCTGGCGCCGCGCCATCCAGAGCAGCTCATCGACGGACGCGAAGGAGGGCGGCTGCCGGTCCTCCAGACGCAGCTCGTAGAGATGGCCGCGTGCCACGAGCAGGGCCAGCAGCTCAGGCAGCGCCGGCAGCGCCACGCGGCGCTCGCCGTGGACAGGCTCCCAGAAGAGGGTCGCGACCGTGGTCATCGCGCCCTCGCCCATGACCGCAACGCAGCACCGTGTCGCGGCCGCGTCCATCCCGTCGAGAAACGGCCCGATCTCCTCGATGTCATAACCGACGTGCGCCATGAGCGCCACGTCCGCAGAACGGTCGTAGCCGGGGAGCGGCCAGCGGCCTTCGACGGGCTGCACATTGTCGATGTGGTGCTCCCGCTTCCCGGCCCGCAGGACGTCCAGCATCCCGGCCGACGGGTCGATGCAGACGACCTCCCGGGCCACCAGCGCGATCGGCAGCGCATAGCGGCCGCCGCCTCCGCCGATGTCCAGCCACGTCTCGCCGCGCCGGCAGATGGCGATCAGTTGATCGAGCACCGGATCGTCCGTGCGGCGCGGATCGTGGCGGAAGCGGTCGGCCACCGGCGCGTAGAAGTCCGATGGGTCGGCAACCTCGCGGCAGCGATCGACCTGCTCGCGCTCGGCGCGCACGCGGGACGCCCACGCGGCCAGGGCGGCGGCGGAATCCGGGCGCAGCGCATCAGGCTCGAGCGGGACCGGCGGCCTCATCCCTGTCCCTCGGGCCCCGATCTCCCGGTCAACCCGGGCCGGCGACGGGACGAGCCCGGGCGGAAGGCGCCCATCGCGGCGGAGCGCGCATCGACCGCGCGGGCGTCGATGGTCGCCGCCAGCTCCGGCCCGGGGAGCCCGGCCTTTCGACCGGCTTCCGCCAGGTCTTCGAGCTTGCGGCGCGCGACCCGCGGTGGTAGCCGTTCCAGCCCCGCCGAGGGCGCCAGACCTACCCGCTGCAGGCCGCGGCCCTCGCTCGCCGCGGCATGGCGCGCCGCCCAGACCATCACCGCCACGTCGTCCCGGACATCGGACCGCGCGTCGGCCACCCCACAGACGATGCCGCGGTCGTGCGGCGCACGGGTGATCAGGCGCCAATTGTCCGGGCCCGTGATCAGGTCGAACAGGTAGCTCGCGAACGGCGCGTCGAACAGGAGCGAGGCACCCGCGGCCTCTGCGCTGCCGCCGGCCACGCTGAGACTCAGGTGGCCGTCCAGGCCGGCGGTCGCACGCCGGAACGCCTCTGCGGCCAGCGCGCGCTCGGCGTCGTCATCGGTCCCGATCGTCGTGAGCTCATCCTCCGCCAGCTGCACGACCGGAGCCCCGGCGCGGAACAGGGTTGCGGCGAGAATGCGGGTCGTCTCGGCCAGGGCCATCGTCACGCGGCGCCGCTCCGCGATCGGCGAGCGCCGGGTGCCCGCGGGTGCGCCGCCAGCCGCGGGTGCGCCGCCAGCCGCGGGTGCGGCCGCGGCCGCCCAGATGCCCGCCGAGTACGGACCCACCAGGCAGGCCTTGACGAGCGGCGGCTCGATGCCCGGCTCCAGCAGCGGGTCGATGTCGCGGACCGTATCGTCGGCGAGCTGCCAGGCATCCACGATCTCAGCGAGGACGGACTCGTCACCGTCAGCCGGAGGGGTCCGGACCTCGCCGTCCGTGACCATGCCGAGGCCGGCCTCCAGCTGCTCGCGCAGGATCGCCTCGACGATCCGCGGGCCGCTGGGATCGTCTATGACGGGGCGCGGGTACGGACCGACGACCGTGGCAAACATCCCGCGAAGCGTACCTTCGGACCGGCGCGGACCAGTTGGGCACCGGCGCGCACTGGCGCAGGCCGGCACGCGACCCCGCGGCGCCGTCTAGGCTCTGTGCTCATGAAGGAACGCGAGCCGGCCGTCGTTCCCGCGGTGCTCGTACGCGGCGCGCGAGGCGCCGTGTCCAGCCCGCACGCGCTCGCGAGCCAGGCGGGCATCGGGATGCTGCGCGCGGGCGGCAGCGCGGTCGATGCGGCGATCGCCACGAACGCGGCGCTCGCCGTCGTCTCGTGCTTCATGTGCGGGCTCGGCGGCGATGCGTTCTGGCTCATCTGGGACGTCGAAGCGGGTGCGGCGCGCGCGCTGAACGGCAGCGGCCGGTCGGCGAGCCGCGCGACCGTCGAGGCGGCCAGTGACGCCGGCCTGAAGGCGATGCCGCTTCGCGGCGCCTGGACGATCACGGTGCCGGGCGCCATCGACTCGTGGCACGAGGCGCACCAACGCTACGGGCGAATGCCGTGGACCGTCCTCTTCGAGCCCGCCATCGAGCTGGCGACGGACGGCTTCCCCGCCAGCGAGACCTGGCTGCGGGCCATCGCATCCGGCACGCGTGCCTTCGGCGACGGCTCCGACTGGGCGAGGACGTTCCGGGCCGGGGGGCGCGAGGTGCGACTCGGTGACCGCGTGACCTTGCCGAGCCTCGGCCGGACGCTCAAGCGGATCGCCGAGGAGGGCGCCGCGACGGCGTACACCGGTGCGGTGGCGCGGCAGGCCGCGGACTACCTCGAATCGCGTGGTTCGCCGTTGCGTGCGGACGATTTCGCCGCGCACCGCTCCGACTGGCTCGAGCCGATCACCACGGACTACCGGGGCGTGACGTCGGTCAGCCACCCGCCCAACTCGTCGGGCCCGCTCGCGCTGCTGACGCTCAACATGCTGTCCATCTCCGACCCGCCGCCGGCCGGCGCGTTCGACGGCCGCGGCGTCGACGACGTCGACTGGGTCCATCTCGGCCTGGAGGCGTCGCGCCTCGTGCTCGCGGAGCGGGACGCCAAGCTCACCGACCTCGACGCCATGGAGGACGGCGCCCTGGCCGGCCTCCTCTCCCGGGAGCTGGCTGCCGAGCTGGTGGGACGGATCGACCGGCGACGCGCCACGCCTCCCATCCTGACCACCCTCCCCCGCGGCGGAGGCACGATCTACCTCGCGACCGCCGACCGCTGGGGCGGCGCGGTCAGCCTCATCCAGTCGAACTATGCGGGCTTTGGATCCGGGCTGGTCGATCCGCAGACCGGCATCGGCTACCAGAACCGCGGCGCCTTCTTCCGCCTGGACCCGTCGCACCCGAACGCGCTCGCCCCGCGGAAGCGCACCGTCCATACGCTGACGCCGGGCATGCTGCTGCGGGACGGCCGACCGTGGATCGTGCATGGCTCCATGGGCGGGGAGATCCAGCCACAGGTGTTCGGCCAGTTCGTGAGTGCCGTCGTCGACGGTGGGCTGGACGTTGGGACGGCCGTTGCCGCACCACGCTGGGCGGCTGACGTGGAAGAGCATCTCGGCCCGCCGTCGCTGACCGTGCTGGAGTCGCGCTACCACCCCTCAGTGATCGAAGGGCTCCGCGCCCGCGGCCACGACATCCGCATTGACGAGCCCTGGTCGAGCGGGATGGGCCACGAGCACGCCATCGAGCTGGTCCGCGGCCCTGGCCGGGAACGGGACGCAGACACAGACACAGACGCGGACGGCGACGGGGACACGCTCACCATTGCCGCCACCGCCGATCCGCGCTCCGAGGGTCTCCCGGCCGTCTGGTAGGCGGACTGCCTCGGTATACTCACGGCCGGCCGGTCGCGCCGCGCTCACACCTCCGCGGCTGGCCATCTCGTTCGCTCACCCGCCCTTCGGCCGCGCCCCTACAGCAGGATCGAGCCCGCGCATGAGCTCCAACATCTCCCAGAACTTCCCGTACAGCAGCGAGACCGAGGTCGAGCGACGCCTCGTGCTCGAGAGCATCCTCGACCGCTTCGACGGCCTGCGGGCGAAGGTCAGCGCCGAGACGACGCCACTGGAGGCGCCCGAGCTCACCGACGTCGGCGCGCCGACCCGCTGGTGGATCTGGGTCTGCCCCAAGCACGACTTCACGGGCAGGCTCCACGTCTGTGGCTTCCCGCTGGAGCGCCACGCGCTCTACACCGTCTGCGACACCTGCGGAGAGACGTTCCTCAGGTAGTGCGGTCGCCTCGCGTGGGACGCCATCCGCCGACGACCGGATCGCGCCCGGCCGCCAGGAGCAGCCCGGCCAGCATCGCAGTCCGAGGCACGATCGACGCCATCTCCAGGTACTCCGCCGGCGAGTGATCGTTCCCGCCGACCGGGCCCAGCCCGTCGATCGTCGGCACGCCCAGGCCGGCCGTGGTGTTCGCATCGGAGGCGCCGCCCGTCGCGGCGTCGTTCAGGTCGAAGCCCAGCGACCGCGCGATTCCCTTCACGGTGTCGACCAGCCGAGTCGAGCGTTCCAGCTTCTCCATCGGCCAGTGCCGGCCACGTTCCTCCACCTCGCAGACCACGTCCGGTACCGATGACGCGGCGGCGATCTCCCGGACGGCTGCCTCCGCCTCCTCGAGCGCCGCCCGCGTGAGGGCCCGAATGTCCACCTTGAGCAGCGCCCGCTCGGCGATCACGTTGGGGCGCGTGCCGGCCTCGATGACGCCGACATTCACGGTCACGCCGGGCCAGCGGCCGTTGAGCGCATGCAGCGCGATCGTCTTGTGGGCGGCCTCCAGGGCCGCGCTGCGGCCCTTCTCCGGCTCGACGCCCGCGTGTGCCGCGCGCCCGTGGATCGTGAGGTGGAGGTCCACGATGCCCTTGCGGGAGCTGACGATGTCCCCGTTCGCGCGCGCGCACTCGAGCACCAGCGCGAGGTCCGCGGACGCGGCGGCCCTCCGGATGAGCGGCGAGCTGACCGGGGAGCCGATCTCCTCGTCAGGGTTGGCAATGAAGACGACGCGCCCGACCGGCAGCCACGGCGCGGAGGAATCGGCCCCGGGACTGCCGTCGCGAACGCCGTCACCAAGGATTCGCAGCGCCTTCAGCGCGTAGAGGCCGGTGAGGAGCCCGCTCTTCATGTCCGTGACGCCCGGGCCGTACGCGATGCCGTCATCCGTCCTGAAGGGACGCACGGCGGCCGTGCCCGGATCGAAGACCGTGTCCATGTGGCCAATGAGGAGCGCCGCCGGGCCTTCGGCGACGCCGTCGACGGTCCCGATCACCGTGTTGCCCAGCCGGTCGTTCTCGTCCACCTCGACCGTGGCACCCAGTTGCTCGCGCAGGAAGTCCGCGGCCCACCGGCCGACCTCGTCCACGCCCTCCTTCGTGTAGCTGCCGCAGTCGATGTTCACCAACCGCTCCAGGTCGCGCAGGTAGTCCGGCAGCAGCTCATCGACGATCGCGCGGAGTCGCTGGAGCTCGGCCGGGGAGACCAGGTCGGAGGTATCGGCATCCATCGACCTCGGAGTCTATCGGTGACCCGCTTGCGAGCGGTCCCCACTTATACTCGGCGGGCCGTGCGACTCGTCGAGATACGCCTGCTCGAGGGTCCCAACGTCTACGCGCTCGAGCCGACCGTGAAGGTCGAGGTCGCCGTGGGCCGGCGCCGCAGCTGGTACGGGCAGCGCGAGCCCGGCCGCCACTCCGTTGTGCATCTGGGCGCCGCTGTGCCGCGCAGCTCCGCCCCGCCATCCGTGCGCGACCTCGCGGCCTGGATCGGGAGGCTGCATCGCGACGCGCGCGCCGCCGAGTGGCTCGCCGCCGAGGGACGTGCCGCGTCCCCGGGACGCGCCCGGATCCCGGTGGCGGTGCACCGCGCGTCCGACCCCGGCCACTGGGTCGTCTCGTTCCCATGGCGCGAGCGCGAGCGCGCCGAGGCCATCGCTGAAGCCGCGTTCCGGCTCGCGGACCTCGGCATCGACCTGCGCGCGCAGCCCGACCCCGCGAGGCCGCGCCGCAGCCGCACGCTTGCGCGGTCCCTCCGGGCGATCGACGGGGCAGGCACGACGCCTCCGCCGTGGATCCGCGACGAAGAGCGGCGCATCCCGGTGGTCAGCATCAGCGGCACGAACGGCAAGAGCACGACGACGCGGATGATCAGCCACATCCTCCAGTCCGCCGGGCGGCACGTCGGCACGACCACATCCGACGGCGTCCTGTTCGACGGCCAGCTGATCGAGGCCGGCGACCTGACCGGTCCTGCCGGGGCGCGCAGCGTTCTCGCCGACCCGCGCGTCGAGGTCGGCGTGCTGGAGACGGCGCGCGGCGGCATGGTCCTCAAGGGCATCGGCTACGAGTCGAACGAGGCGTCCGTCCTGACGAACGTGAGCTCGGACCACCTGGACCTCCACGGCATCCACACGCTGCCGGAGCTGGCCGAGGTCAAGTCGACGGTCGCTCGCATCACGAAGGCAGACGGCGTGTCGGTACTGAACGCCGACGACGCGCTCGTGGCGGCGGTGGCGCGCCGCCTCCGGTCAAGGGTCTGCTTCTTCTCGATGAGCGCAGGCACGCCCCGGGTGCGCCGGCACGTTGCGAAGGGCCGGCTGGCCGTGGTGCTGGACGACGGATGGGTCGTGGAGCTGGAGGGAGACGCAAGGCGGCGCATCGTCCGCGCGGACGCCATTCCCGCCACGATCCGTGGTCTGGCGAGGCACAACGTGGCCAACGCGCTCGCCGCGGCCGGCGCCGCGCGCGCGCTCGGCGCGACGATCGAGCAGGTCCGCGACGGCCTTCGGACGTTCAACCCCTCCGCGGAGCAGGCTCCTGGCCGCCTGAACATGTATCTCGTCGGGAAACGCCTCGTCATCGTGGACTTCGCGCACAACGAGGCCGGCGTCAACGTGGTCATGGACGTGGCCGAGGGCCTCATCGGCGACAAGCGGGCCCGCGCCGGGAAGGCGTTCCTGTCCATGGTCATCGGCACCGCCGGCGATCGGCCCGACGACACGCTGCGCGGCATCGGCCGGATCGCTGCGGAGCGCGCCGACCAGGTGGCCATCAAGGAGACCCTGGAGTACCTGCGAGGCCGCACCCGGGCGTCGATGATCGGCGAGCTGCTGGACGGCATCGGCGCGGGCGGCGGCCGTACCTCGGACGTGCCCGTCTACGAGACGGAGGCAGGCTCGGTGAGCGGGGAGCTGACCGTGGAGGGCCGGATGGCGGCGCAGGACCAGCCCGGCATCCTCATCGTCATGTGCCACGCCGAGCGAGAGGCCGTCGTCGCGGCGATCACCGCCGAAGGCGGCACGCCGGTCGAGTCGGTCGCGGCGATCCCCTGGGCGTCGACGGGGAGCCGCTGAGGCAGAGCGCGGCGCGCCACGACACGTCGCTCCGAGGTTGGTCGCGCGAAGCGACGCCCGCAACGGTACCGTTGGACGTTCGATGGACGCCCCTGGGTGAGGCTGAGGCCGAAATCCTCCAGGAAAGGGCCTCCCGATGTCGAACGCATGGTCAGCAACCTTGGTCAGTCCCTTCGGGGCGCCCATTTGGCGACAGACGATCCACGCGGCGGCGTGGCGCACGGCGCTCACGCTCGCCGTCGCGCTCCTAGCGCTGCTCGGCAGCCAGTGGGTGCGCCCGGCTGATGGCGCGGCGAGCACCGCCGCGAACGGCGCGGCGACCGAGCCGCTGCCTGCCGCCGCGCAGACGCTCGTGTCCAGCACGCTGGGGCGCGACGACCCGGCCTATCACGTGACGCGCAGCGCGCCCGGCGGGAACGCGGCGAGCCTCCGCGCCCAGAACGCGCCTCACGGCCTCGTCGCGGACTTCGCCCGAGGCGGCGTGAGCATCGCTGTCGGCGCCGAGCGGCTTGGCCTGGGGTTGGCCGGCATGGGCCGGGGGACCTCGCTCGGGCCCGTGCCCGCCGCGCGCCTCGAGGCCGACGCAAACCGCATCACCTACGAGCGCGGGCTGCTCATCGAGTCGTACGACAACGGCCCCATGGGCCTGGAGCAGGCGTTCACGGTGCGCGAGCGCCCGGGCGCCGGCAAAGCGGGAGAGCTCACGATCGCCGTCCAGGTGTCCGGCAGCTTCCGGCCCGCAATCGAGGCCGGCGGACGCTCGATCTCGCTGCTTGGCGGCACGGAGACCCTGCGATACGGCGGCCTGTTCTCCATCGACGCGGCCGGGCGCACGCTGCCGTCATCCATGTCCGTGCGTGACTCCCGGATCCTCATCCAGGTGGACGATCGCGGCGCGATCTATCCCGTCACCATCGACCCGTTTGTGAAGAAGGCCACGCTGTCGGCAGCGGGCGGGGCGACCGGTGACTCCGCAGGCGTGTCGGTCGGCATCAGCGGGGACACGATCGTCGTGGGAGCGGACAAGGTCGTCACGGGCCCCGGGGCGACCGGATCCGCCTATGTCTTCGTCAAGCCGGCAGGGGGCTGGGCGACCTCGACCGCGCCCGCCAAGCTGACCGCATCCGACAAGGCGGCGGACGACGCCTTCGGTTCGAGCGTCGCCATCTCGGGATCGACGATCGTCGTCGCCGCGGTCACCGACGACATCGGGCCGGCCGCGGACCGGGGCTCCGCCTACGTGTTCACGAAGCCCGCAGGAGGCTGGGCCACCGGGACCCAGACGGCCAAGCTCACCGCGTCCGACGGTGCCGCGGGCGACAAGTTCGGCAGCTCGGTCGCGGTGGACGGCGACACCGTCGTCGTGGGTGCCTACTACGACGCCACCGGTTCCACCACCGCGCACGGCTCCGGGTACGTCTTCGTGAAGCCCGCCGGTGCGTGGGTGAACACCACCCAGACGGCCAAGCTCACGGCCTCGGACGAGGCGACGAACTGGCAGGTCGGCCGCTCCGCGGGCATCTCCGGAAACACGATCGCCCTCGGCGCACACGGCGCCACGGTCGGCTCGACGATCCACGCTGGTGCCCTCTACGTCTACGTCAAGCCCGTGGGGGGTTGGGCGAACGCCACCGAGGTCGCCCGCCTGACGTCCGCGACGCCCCTCGAGAACGCATTCAATGGCTGGTCCATCGGGATCTCGGGCGACACGGTCGTCGGCGGGGAGATCAACATCGCCAGCGTGGCCAGCACGGTCCACGTCTACGTCAAGCCGAGCGGCGGCTGGGTCGACGCCACCGAGACGGCCAAGCTCTCGGCCTCGGACGGCCACGCCAGCGACTATGTCGGGATCTCCGTGGCGATCTCCGGCGCGACCATCGTCGCGGGCTCGTCGATCGGCGCGGCGGCCTACGTCTTCGTGAAGCCTGCCGGCGGCTGGGTCGATGCCAACGAGACACAGAAGCTGACGGTGACCCCGGCCGCCGATGGCTTCGGAGCCTCGGTCGGCATCGTCGGTGACGCCATCGTCGTTGGAGCGCCCGGCGCGGACATCGCCACCGCCACCTCCAACGAGGGCGGCGCGTTCGTCTTCGAACGTCCGTCCGCGACCACGCGCAAACCGGACGGCCGGATCCGCCTGGGCACGTCCGGCGCATACATCGGCGACAACATCTACAACGCGACCGGCGCCAGCCAGAGCAAGACCGGCTCCGCGAAGGCCAACCGGACCATCACGTTCCAGCTCAGCATCCAGAACGACGGCGCAGGCTCGAGCGATGCGTTCAAGCTGAAGGCGACCGGCGCCGCCACCAGCAAGTTCACGGTCAAGTACCTCAAGGGCTCGACGGACATCACGGCCGCCGTGGTCGCCGGCACCTACACCACGGCCGCGCTCGCGCCGGGGGCGACCGTGACGATCACGGCCAAGGTGACGGTCAAGGCGTCGAGTGCGGTCGGCAACAGCGTGACCCGGCTCGTGACCATCACCTCCGTCGGCGACGGCACGAAGAAGGACGCGGTCAAGCTCGTCGGCAAGCGCTCATAGCGCGTCGTGAACCACGGGCTCGTGCGGCCCTCGACGTGATCCGCAGGCGGGCCGGCAACGCTCGCCTGCTCAGCCCTCCGGGACGAAGAACTCGCCGGGATCCGCGATGGCGCGTCCGGCACCTCCGCCGCGGTCCATGGCCGTCGCCTCGCGGTAGACCGCGGTCGAATCGTCCGCGCAGATGACCACCAGGTCGCCCTGCTGCGCGCGGCGCATCCCGGCGCGGGCGGCCTCCAGCTCCTCGAGGACGGCCTCGGCCTTCTGGGCGCGCGCGCCCTGGGCCTGCGCCTCGCGGATGCCCGCCAGCACGTTCTCCGCGGTCTCGCCGCGCCGGCGGCCGCGCGGGTTCTTGTCCTCCCGCACGATGATCTCGTCGAAGGATTGCGCCGCGATCGCGCCATACTCGCGCTGGTCCTCATCGCGGCGATCGCCGGGGATCCCGATGACGCCGATGGCGCGCCCGTTGCGCGCGGCGCCCGTCCCGTTCGAGCCCGCCCGCGCGGAGCCCCGCACGGTCCCCTCCCCGGTCATCGTCAGATCCACGAACTCCGTGAGCCGCCGCATGCCGTCGACGTTGTGGCAGTAGTCGATGATCACCTTGAAGCCGCGCACGTCCACCTCGTTGAGCCGGCCGGGTGCCTGGAAGAACGAGGTGCTGAAGGTGCGCAGGCCCTGGCGGATGTCGTGGAGGTGGGCGCCTGCGGCCCAGGCCGCACCTGCGGCGGCAAGGGCGTTGGCCACGTTCATCCGCGCTCGACCCTGGAGCGTGGCCGGAATGAGGTGGGCGTAGATCAGCGGCATGGTCCGCGAGCCGTGGCGCAGCGCGAGCAGCTCCCCCTCGTCTGTCTGCTGCAGCACCATCGCCGCACCACCCCGCTGGGTGTGCCCGTCGACCCGGTCGTAGCCTTCCTCGCCCTTTTCGGTCTGCATCGTGAAGTAGATGACGTTGCCCCGCGACTGGCGGCCCATCTTGGCGACCAGCGGGTCGTCCGCGTTGAGCACGGCGGTCCCGGAACGCGGCACCGCCTCGACGAGCGTGCTCTTCACGGAGGCGAGCTGCGCGACGGTGTTGATGCCGTGCAGGCCCAGGTGGTCGGCCGTCACGTTGGTCACGACGGCCACATCGTTGCGGTCGTAGCCGAGGCCTTCTCGCAGGATCCCGCCTCGGGCGACCTCAAAAACCGCCGTGTCGACCAGCGGGTTCTGGAGCACCATCTGCGCCGACTTCGGCCCGCTCATGTCGCCCTTCTTGATGAGCCGCCCATCGATCACGATGCCGTCGGTCGTGGTCATGCCCACGCGACGGCCCATCAGCTTGAGGATGTGGGCGATCATCCGGACCGTCGTCGTCTTGCCGTTCGTGCCTGTGACCGCGAGGATCGGGATGCGAGCGTTCATGTCGCCGGGGAACAGGAGGTCGATCACCGGCTTGGCCACGTACTGGGGCTCGCCCTCAGTCGGGTTCGTGTGCATGCGGAAGCCGGGGGCGGCGTTGACCTCCACGATCGCGCCGCCCTGCTCGCGGACCGGCACGGCGATGTCCGGGACGATGAAGTCGATACCGGCGATGTCCAGGCCGATCACGCGCGCCGCCGATTCAGCGATCTCGATGTTCTCGGGGTGCGCCTCCATCGTCCGGTCGATCGAAGTTCCACCGGTCGACATGTTGCCCGTGAGAGCCAGCTGGACCCTGGTGCCCTTGGGAGGGACCGAGTCGAGCGTGAAGCCCTGTTTCTCCAAGAGCTCCTCGGCCGCGGGGTTGACCGCGATGCGCGTGAGCACCTTCTCGTGGCCGATGCCGCGCCGCGGGTCGCTGTTCTCCGTGTCGACGAGCTCGCGGACCGTGTGGAACCCGTCCGCGGTCACACCCGCGGGTACGCGCTGGGCGATGGCGATCATCTTGCCGCCGAT
>JAXDKU010000032.1:0-38626 GCA_034667005.1 Chloroflexota bacterium | reverse complement strand
CATCAGCATCAACAGGATTCCTGCCGCGACCACGGCAACGATCTGGATCTCCATTCGAGGTGCCCCTTTCGATCGACAGGGAACTGCGGCACAGGCTCGGCCGCAATAGCGCTTCCGGATGCCCTGCGGCATGACCCGGCGGGCACGACCGGAGCGCGGCAGGGCGTGGCGCCAGGTCTAGGCGCCGGGGGGCACGATCAATCTGCTCATCGAATAGAGGGCGAAGGGGAGCTCGGAGCCGGCCAGGACGGCGATCACCAGCGCCACCACGAGGCAGCCAGCGGCCAGAGCCAAGGCGCGCCACGGTGACGGGCCACCGAGCCGAGCGGCCTCGGCGTCGGACCCCAGCAGCTCCCGGAGCGTGATGAACCGGCGCCGGCTGCCGTCCGGGTCGGCTTGCCGCCGCGCGGCGGCACGATGGCGCAGGAACGGCACGGCGGCCAGCGCCAGCGCCAGGCTGTGCGGCCAGATGAGCGGCAGCGCCAGCATGGCCGCCACGCCCACCGTCCACGGGCGATCCGTGCGTGCGCCCCAGGCCACGAGCAGGGCCGCCAATGGCAGGCGCACCCACAATGGCGGCGGGATGCTGAACTCCTGGCTCTGTCCGGCGTTGACCGAAAGCGCCCGCAGCCAGTCGGACCACAGCTGAGGCGCGACCGCGAGCGATCCGACACAGACGGCCACGGTGAACCCCAGCGCGATCGCGAGAGATCGCCATTCGCGGCGGACCGCGAACCAGAGCAGCCCGATGCCGGGCGTGACCTTGGTCAGCAGCACGAACGACCAGGTCCAGGGCCAACGGAACCCCATGACGATCGCCACGGCCATCAGGAGGTGAACGTTGCCCTGCTCGATCTCCAGGGCGACCGGCGGCAGGGCCAGCAGGATCAGCGCCCAGCGCCCACCCAGGTACAGCAGCGCGGCGGCCATGCCTGCGAGCCAGCACCACAGGAAGAGCCACCACGGCAGGGAATGGAGCAACGAGGCCGCGAGCGCCAGCGGCGGCGCGTAGCGGAAGCCGCCCAGCGCGTACTGGCTCTGGAGGGTCCGGCCGTAGACGTCGGCCGGATCGACCGCCCAGTACGCCAGCGCGTCGTAGCCCAGGCTCCGACCAAACGAGGGAATCACGACGAGCACGAACACCGCGGCGAGCAGGCCCGCCACGATCAGCCCATCACGGACGGCTCGCAGTCGAAGCTGCCGGCGGTCGGACGGCAGGCGCAGCCAGCCGAGCTCGCCATGGCGCGGGGAGGCAGTCGCTAGACTCGCGGCCATGCCCCGATTCGACAGCACGCTCATCGCGCTCCACCGGCAACGGTGAGGGGGCCGGGCGCCTGGAGCCGGCTCGGGCCACCGCAGGAGCCCGAGGGCGGAAGCAGCGGGCGGCTCGCACCGGCCCGCATCGGCCAGCTGATCGAGATCGGCACACGGATCGTTCGACGCCGCTGGAAGGCGCTGGTCGGGACCTGGTTCCTGCTCGGTGGCGTGGCGGTCCTCCTCGAGGAGGCGGCAGGGGCACACTTCGGCGACGTGCTTGCCGGGATGATGACGTTCGCGCCGGACGGCCGCGCATCGTTATCCACGACGGACGCGGATCTCCAGCGGGTGGCCTCGGCGTTCGCGCTGGCCGCGGCGACGACGGTCCTCACGGGCCTGTGCTTCACGGTCGCATCACTCGTCGCGGCAACGTACGTGGAGGCCGACTACCGCGGCAGTCCGATCACGTTCGGTTCGGCGCTCCGGTCCGCGCTGCGGCGTGCGCCGACGGCGGTCGCCATGTGGCTGCTCTCGACGCTGGCGGCGGCCGCGATCCTGGTCGGCTGCGTCCTGCTGTCCGCGGCCGCCGTCGCGATCTTCCCTCCATCTCCGGGTGGGACCGGCGGGCTCGGGGTGCTGCTGGCCCTCGTCGTCATCGTCGGCGGCTTCGTGGCCCTGGTGGGGATCGGTATCCGCCTCGCGGTCGCGCCGGCGGTCGTCGCTATCGAGCCCGTGGGCGCTGTCGAATCGCTGCGCCGCTCCTGGCATCTCACCGGTCACAACGCCTGGCGGACGCTCGGGCTCATGCTGCTGGTCGGGCTCGTGGTCGCCGTTCTCGGCGCCCTGGTGTCCGAGCTGCTCACGCTGCTGCTCGTCGATCCGTTCCTGGCGGAGCCCGCTGCGCTCCACACGACCGCGGCGGTGGTCCTCGGCGCGGTGGTCAACCTCAGCTTCGCGCCGATCCTGCCGGTCATGCTGACGGTCCTGTATTTCGACCTTCGCGTCCGTCGAGACCGCCTCGAGCTCTCCGTGGCGCCAGAGACCTAGCGGCGACACCCTCGGCCCTCCTGTTCGGGTGCTAACCCCCGAAAAGCATCTTGAGCCAGTCGTCGATGGGATTCGTCCCCGGCGGTGCCTCGTCCTGCGTGCCCAGCGGCGTGATCTTCGGCGGCTGCGGGGCGCCGGGCGCCAGGGCGAAGGCGTGCTCCCGAGGGAGGCCCATGCCGAAAGCGCGTGACTCGAACTTGAGGAACGCGTCCGTCTGGATGAACGCGATCTCGCTGCGGCCGGCCGCGACCTGGGCACGGAGCGCTTCGTTCACGGCGGTCTCCCGGGCCTGGCTCACGGAGAGCGCATTGGCATCGGCGAGGGCACGGCCGAAGACGGCCACGAGCCACACGGTGACCAGAAGTCCGAGGATCACGGCGACGGTGCGGCGCTCGAGCGGCCTGTAGCGTCCGTCGAGCTTGAGCATGTGCGCGAAGCGTAGCTGTGGACAGCTACGCTGTCAACTCGCGACGCGGGACCGCAAGGCCCGATTCGTGCGGGGACGCGACGTGCGGGACTTGCGCAGCCCGCTAGACTGGCGACCACAAAGAGAACGCATGATCGGTTTGCACGGACCGGAGTGCGTCACCTGGAGGTCGTCCGAGTGCGTCTGTACGAACCGCTCGCCACCGCGCAGACCCTTGAGCGCTTCCTGGCGGACCCGGCCGTGGCCGCCTCGATTGCCCACCGGCGCGAGATCCCGGCGCGCGAGGCGCAACTGGAGCCGATGCCGGCCTGGCTGGATCCCCGGCTGCGCGATGCGCTCGTCCGGCGCGGGATCGCCTCCCTCTACTCGCATCAGGCGGAGGCGGTCGAGGCGATCCGGGGCGGGGAGGACGTCGTGGTCGTCACGCCGACCGCTTCGGGAAAGTCCCTCTGCTACAACCTTCCCGTCCTCCAGGCGGTCTGCGAGGACCCGGCGGCGCGTGCCCTCTACCTCTTTCCCACCAAGGCGCTCGGCCAGGACCAGAGCGCGGAGCTGCGGGATCTTGCGGCGCTCGCGGACCTGGAGCTTGCGGCGGGCGTCTACGACGGCGACACGCCGGCGCCGATTCGGAGCTCGATCCGAGCGGCCGGGCAGGTCGTGGTCACCAACCCGGACATGCTCCACGCGGCGATCCTGCCGCATCACACCAAGTGGTACCAGCTCTTCGAGCAGCTCCGCTACGTGGTCATCGACGAGACCCACGCGTACCGGGGCGTCTTCGGCAGCCACGTCGCGAACGTCATCCGCCGCCTCCTCCGCATCTGCAGCCACTACGGCACGACGCCGCGGATCATCTGTTGCAGCGCCACCATCGGGAATCCGCAGGCCCTCGCGGAGACGCTGACCGGCCGCTCCATGCGCGTCGTCGATCGCAACGGCGCGCCGTCTGGCGCCAAGCACGTGGTCGTGCTGAATCCCCGGCCCCTGGACGTGCGGCAGGGCATCCGGCCGGGGGCGCTGGGCCTCTCGCGGGCCGCGGCCCTGGCATTCCTGCGTGCCGGCCGGCAGACGATCGTCTTCGGGCGCTCGCGTATCGCCGTGGAGCTGCTGCTCGTGGGGTTGCGAGAGGCGCTCCGGGATGGACGCGGGCCCCTCCAGCGGGTCCGCGGCTACCGCGGCGGCTACCTGCCGTCGGAGCGGCGCGCCATCGAGTCGGGCCTCCGCAGCGGGGAGGTGCTCGGCGTCGTCAGCACCAATGCCCTGGAGCTCGGCATCGACATCGGCCGCCTCGACGTCGCGGTGCTGGCCGGCTACCCGGGCACGATCGCCGCCACGTGGCAGCAGATGGGCCGCTCGGGCCGGCGCCAGGACGTCAGCGTGGCGATCCTGGTCGCGGGTGCCGGGGCGGTGGACCAGTACGTGGCCAACCATCCGGAGTACCTGTTCGACGCCTCACCCGAGGAGGCCCGCCTGGACCCCGAGAACCTGCACGTCCTCCTCGCGCACCTGCGCTCGGCGACCTTCGAGCTGCCGTTCGCGGACGACGAGCGCTTCGGCGAGCAGCCTGCCGCCGAGCTTCTCGCATTCCTGGGCGAGGAGGGCCACGTCCGGCAGGCAGCCGACGGCCGCTGGTACTGGGCCAGCGAGAACTTCCCCGCCTCGGAGGTGAGCCTGCGGGTGGCGTCTCCGGAGAACGTCGTGATCATCGACACCGGCGGCAACCGGCCTCGGGTGATCGGCGAGGTGGACCTCTTCTCCGCGCCGACGAAGGTCCACGAGGACGCGATCTACCTTCACGAGTCCCGCCAGTACCACGTGGACCGCCTGGACTGGGACGAGCGGAAGGCCTACGTCCGGCCGATCGATGCGGACCACTACACGCAGGCCGAGCTCTCCGTGACGCTCAAGCCGCTGGAGGCGTTCGCGGAGGCGCCGCTCAGCGGAGGCCAGCGCGTCCACGGCGAGGTGATGGTCAGCAGCCTGGCCACGATCTACAAGAAGCTGAAGCTGGACACGCACGAGAACCTCGGCTGGGGTCGTATCCACCTCCCGGAGACCGAGCTCCATACGACGGCCTGGTGGCTGGGCGTCGATCCGGCGGGCGTGGCGTCGTGGCGTCGCGACGAGCTGGACCGGGCGCTGGTTGGCGCCGGCCGGGCACTGCTGACGATCGCGAGCGTGCTCCTGATGAGCGACCCCCAGGACCTGGGACTCGTGGCGCAGGTCCGCTCTCCCCACGCAGAGCGGCCGGTCGTCTACCTGTACGAAGCGGTGCCGGGCGGCGTCGGCCTGGCGCCCCGCCTGTTCGAGCGAACGGACGAGCTGCTCGAGCGAGCGGCGGACCTGATCCGCGACTGCCCCTGCCGGTCGGGCTGCCCGGCCTGCGTCGGACCGTCCAATGACGACGCGTCCCCGAAGACGACCGCAGCGGCACTGCTCCGGCTCGTCTCCGGCACGAGCCGGACCCGGACGTCGACCGCGGCCGTGGCGTGACAGCCGAGCTGGCACGGGGCGCCGCCAACGTGGCGGACATGGCCGACCGGGATCTGCGTCTCCGCCGCCTCGCGAGGCTGCGGGAGCTGGAGCCGCGGGTTCGTCCGGCATCGGAGCTCTCACGGCCGGCGCCGCGGCCGCAATCGCTGCACGGGGCTGAGCGTCTGGCGGCGGCGGTGGGCGGGCGCGTGGCCCAGACGGATGGAGGCTCGGTCGTCGTGGTGGAGCGGACGGTGCGCGTGCCGTTCGATCCGGCGCCGCTCGCGCGGCTCCCCTTCCCCATCGATCCGACCCGCCCGCTCTTCCTCCTGGACACCGAGACGACGGGCCTCGGCACGGGAGCGGGCACGCTCGCCTTCCTGATCGGGATGGCGTGGTGGGAAGGCGAGCTGCTCCGCGTCGTCCAGCTGTGGCTGCCGGACCACCCCGATGAGGGCGCGTTCCTCGACATGCTCGGGACCCTCGTTCCGGCGGACGCCTGGCTGGTCACCTACAACGGCCGGACGTTCGACTGGCCCCTACTCACGACGCGCTACCGCCTGCTGCGGCGTGCCCCACCTCCGCTGGCCGGTCACCTGGACCTGCTCCCGATCTGCCGCGCGCTCTTCCGCCACAGGCTCCCGGATGCGCGGCTCGCGTCGGTGGAGTCGGGCGTGGCCGGCGTCCAGCGCACCGGAGACCTGCCGGGCGCGCTGGTCCCGGATCGCTATTTCGGCTGGCTGCGCCGCGGTGAGGCAGAGCCACTGCTGGAGGTGCGGGAGCACAACCTCCAGGACGTGGTCTCGATGGCGCACCTGCTCAATGTGCTTTCGGAGCGGCTCGCGGATCCCGCCGGCCACGCCCGGGCCCATCCCGGTGACCTGGTCGGACTCGCCAGGGTCTACCGCCGGCAGGGACGCCAGGACGACGCGCTGGCCTGCCTGGAGTCGGCCCTGGCGCTCCCCGATCCAGAGCGCCAGGCATGGGGTGGTGGCTGGGCCTTCGATCGCGGCCAGGCGTGGCTCGACCAGGCCGCGCTCTTCGCGTCGCAGGGTCGAGGGGAAGATGCGCTGCTCGCGTGGGATGAGGCGGCCCGGTGCGGGGGCATGACTGCGGTGCGAGCGTGGATCGCCGTCGCCAAGCACCGCGAGCACAAGCTCCGGGACCCGGCCGGCGCATTGGAGGCCGCCGCGAGCGCCGAGCGGCTGGTCGCGAAGCGTCGTTCGCTGGGACGCTTCGATCCGTGGGCCGAGCGAGACCTGGGCCGCCGGCTACGCCGGCTCCGACGCCGCGTCGCGCGCCTTCAACAGATCGCGGATCGCCGCGCAGTCCGGCACCCCATGGATGCCCTTCCCCTCGACGCTGAGGCTCGCGGTCGCGGCAGCCAGCAGGAGGTGCCGGCTGCGTGACGCCGGCCAGCCATCCGGCGCGTCCGTGGCGTCCGGGGTGTCTGCCGCGTCGGGGGTGTCGGCCGCCTCCGGGGTGTCTGCCGCGTCGGGACTGTCTGCGTCCCGGGCCACCGCTCTGCCCCGAGCGATGCGCTCGCTGACGCGGGCCGCGAAGAGCGTCGCGAGCATGACGTCGCCGGCTCCGGTCGGATCCACGACTTGGCCCGTGCCGATCGACGGGTAGCGCAGGGCGCGGACGCCGCACTGGTCCGTGCGAAGCAGCAGGCCCCCTGCATGAGCGGCGGTGAGCAGCAGCTCGGCGCCGGGACGCAGCAGGGACCAGGCGGTCTCGAGCTGCCAGGCCGGGGCGAGATCGGCGAGGCTTGCCGCAACGAGGTCGGCTCGGGCCACGACAGCGGCGGCTGCTGGAGCCTTCCGCCGGACCTCTTGGCCTGGGGACAGCTCCCGCAGGAGCCCCTGCCACCCAAGCGCGACGAGCGCAGCGGATGCCGGAACGTCGGCCCAATCGTCCGCGATCTCGCCTGCCACGGGCGCGAACATCCACGCATCCGCGGTCACGGAGCCAGCGACGGCCGCGGGAATCAGGTCGGACGTGTCGAGGGCGGTCTGGACTCGGCCGGACGGTGTCTCGCGGTTGATGAAGACCGGCCCGTGGTCCAGCGGCACCGGCACGACGTCGACGCCCGCCAGCCGGAGAACGTCCAGCTCTGAGGCCCGCGCCGCCTCGGCGTCGACGCCGACGATTGCGGTCGTCCGGAGGCCCAGGCGTGCGAGGGTCAGCGCCGCGTAGGTAACGCCACCGCCCAGCCGCCAGCCGCGTGGATCGTCGTCGGTGAAGTCCCGCGATGCGCTGCCGACGACGACGATGTCGGTACGCGCCGGCGTGTCGGGCGTTGCGTTCGGAGTGCCCCGCGGTGCATCAGGCACGCGCGGGACGCCGCCTATACTCGCTCGCATGCCCATGCGTGACGACGGCCGGACCTACTTCTACGAGCTCCACGAAGGTGAGGACGAGGTCTTCAGCGACATCCTCCTCGCGCACGACGCGGAGTATGACGAGCAGGAGTTCCTGGAGCTGGTGCTGGAGGCGCGCACCGCGGTCGTCGACACGTTCCAGGAGGACACACTGAGCGAGGCCATCGCCCACGAGCTGGAGAAGCGCCACGGCTTCATCGCCGTCGATGACCGCCAGATTCGCGCCGCGGTCAGCGTCTCAGGGGAGGAAGGCGAGACGGTCCTGGCGACCGTCGATGAGAGCGGCAAGGCTCCCGGCATGAAGGTCGAAGAGGAAGAGGACTTCCGCAGCCTTGTTCTGGACGTCGAGCCCGACGACTCGATCTGGGGCAACGACTGAACCCTGGGGCAACGACGGAATCCCCGGATTGCCGCCGCGCCGCCGATCAGCGGCGCAAGAGCTAGTCGGCGTCAGACAATTCCGCGTCAGACGTTGAACAGGATCTCGACGACGTCGCCGTCCTTGACCCGGTAGGTCTTGCCTTCCGAGCGAAGCTTGCCGTTGCGGCGGGCCTCGGCCATCGAGCCGAGAGACAACAGGTCCTCCATCGGCACGACCTCCGCTCGAATGAAGCCGCGCGCAAGGTCGGAGTGGATCGCGCCGGCCGCGTCGACGGACGTTCCGCCGTCGGGAATCGTCCATGCGCGTGTCTCGTCCGGCCCCGCCGTGAAGAATGAGATCAGCCCGAGCAGCTGATAGCTGAGCCGGATCACGCGCTCGAGGCTCGACTCGCGCAGGCCGAGGTCCTCGCGGAATGCCGCCGCCGCCTCCTCGTCCAGCTCGCCGATCTCCATCTCGATCCGCGCCGACAGCGCCTCGACCATGGTCTGCCGGTGCGTGACCCTGGCGGCGATCTCGGCAACGAGGTCCGCGCTCCGCGGGATCTCCTCCTCGCCGAGGTTCAGCAGCACGAGCACCGGCTTCTCCGTCAGGAAACGGAAGCCTCGGATGCGCTTCTGCTCGTCGTCGGCAAGCTCCAGGTCGCGGATCGGCCGGCCCTCCGTGAGCGCGGGCAGGACCCGCTCCAACACCTCCAGCTCGCGTTCGTTCGCCTCGCGCTCCTGGGGCGTGCCGTGCCGCCCGGAGGTGCGGAGCTTCTCGACGCGCTTCTCCACGACGCCGAGATCCGCGAGCGTGAACTCGAGCTCCAGCTGCTCGATGTCGCGCCAGGCATTGATCGACCCGGAGGGGTGGGCGACCGACGCGTCCCCGAAGCTGCGCACGACATGGAGCAGGGCGTCGGCGTTGCGCAGGCGCGCGAGCATGTCGGCAGGGATGTCCCCGGAAGGGCCGCCCTCGGCGCTGCTGGGGGGCGCCGGGAGATCGACGTATGTGACGTCGGCGGGAACCTCGCGCTTCGGCTTGAACAGCTCGGTCAGCCGGCTGAGGCGCTCGTCGGGGACCTTGACGACGCCGGTGTTCACGGTCAGACCGCCGAATCCGCCGGTCTCGGCGTGCCCGCGCGTCAGCGTGTTGAAGACGGTGGTCTTGCCGGATCGGGCGAGCCCGACGATCGCGATCTGCACCCTGCCCTCAGTAGCCCTTGGCCGGATCGACCGCGTTGATGAGCGGCTCGCCGGCCGAGAAGCGTCGCAGGTTGTCGCAGAACAGCTCGATGCTCCGGTCCAGCACGCGCCCGCTGGACCAGGACGTATGCGGCGTGACGATCAGGTTCGGGACGTCGTAGAGCGGCGACTCCGGCGGGATCGGCTCGTCACGGAACGCGTCCAGGACCGCGCCGCCCATCGGCCCGTCGCGGAGCGCCCGGAGCAGCGCACGCTCGTCGACGAGCCGGCCACGCGCGACGTTGATGAGCCACGAGCCCGGCTTCATGCGCGCCAGCATCGCGGCGTCGAAAAGATCCTCGGTGTCGGCGGTCAGCGGCAGCGCCAGGACGACGAAGTCGCTCACCGCGAGCAGGTCCGGCAGGCGATCCGCGGGCAGGACCTCGAGACCCGGGATCGAGGCGACGTCATTGGGCGCCGCGGCCGCCCGGCGAGTCGCCACGATCCGGGCGCCGAAGCCGCTCGCCAGCCGCGCGACCTCCTGGCCGATGGAGCCGAGGCCGACGACGCCGATGGTGACCTCCCGCATCTCCGCGGCCTCGAGCGGCTGCCAGGTGTGCTCGTGCTGAAGCTCCAGGAGCTGCGGCAGCCTGCGCGTGATCGCCAGGATCATCATCAGGACGTACTCGGCGATCGGCTCCGAGAAGACGCCGCGGGCATTCGTGATGACGAGGCCGCGCTCCGCAGCCTGCGGCGTGAGCACGCGCTCGACGCCGGCTGTCGCGGAGTGGACCCACCGCAGGTTCGGGCAGCGTATGAGCAGCCGGTCGAAGATGGCCGCCGGGAGCGGCCCGCGCAGCATGGCCTCCACGTCCGTCAGGTCGTCGTCCGCGAGCCCTTCTCGGGAGACCGTGACGAGCCGCGCGCCGGGCGCCGTTCCGCGGATGCGTTCCAGGTCGACGGCGCGATAGCGGCCGCTCAGGATCGGGGTAAGCGCGATCGCGGCCGGCACACCGCCGGGACCGGTGCCGGGCCCTGCCATCACGCCGCGGCCGGCGAACCCGCGGGTGCGGATCCTGGCTCGACCGCGGGAACCACGCGACGGACCCAGGCTGCGGGGTCGTCCATCTCGGCATCGGTCGGCAGCGCGTGGGGCCCGTCCCAGAGGTGCGACACGGCGCGGTTGCCGCCGTGCCTGGCGACGCCGGCCACGAAACGCTCGCCGCGCTTGTACTGGTCGAGCTTGAGGTCCAGGCCGGTGAGCCTGGCCACGATGCGGTCGACGGCGCGCCGGCGCTGCGTGCGGCGTGCCTCGAAGCGCAGGCGCATGCCCGGGACATCCGGCAGCACCCGGCCACCGACGTCGTCCATCACCCAGTCGCTGAAGCCTTCGAGCAGGCTCATCACCAGCTGTGTCTCGCGGAAGAGGCCGCGCTGCTCCGCGCTCATGAACCCCGTGAAGCCGCCTTCCGCCGCCGCAGACCGCCAGCGCTCGGCGAGGTGGCGCAGGCCGCGCGACTGGAGGCTGCGCGCCTCTTCCAGGAACAGCGCGATCTGCCGCTCGAGGCGCTCTTTCAAGTAGGGCCGCAGCCAGGGATGGGCCTCCAGCTCGAAGGCGTGGGTCGTCTCGTGCAACGCGATCCAGACCCGGAACTCGTCGAGCGGGATGCCGAGCTGCGAGGCCGTCTGGCGGACGTTCTCCTCCACGAACAGGAGCCGCCCCGGCGTGCCCTCCGCGGACAGCAGCGCGACGTCGTACTGGCCGAGCACACGCATCCCGAGGTAGCTGAGGACGAAGCCGATCTGCCGCGTGGCCACGAACCGGTTCGCGAACGCAGCGACGCCCGCCCCTGCCGTGCGCTCCCGGTCCGGCGCGACGAGCATCGTCTCCAGATGCGTGACGAGGTGCTTGAACGTGACCAGGTTGGCCTTCGCCCAGCCCGCGCGGTCGACGACGGCATGGCGCTCCACGACGCCGGGCAGCGGCGCGCCGAGGCGCTCCTCCAGCAGCGGCACGATCCTGGACATGGCGCGCGCGTATGCCGGCGCCGCGTTGGCCAGCTCCTGCTTGCTGAGGGCGCCGGGTGCGCTGCGGAAGTGCTGGCCGGCGATCTGCTCGACGCGCTTCCAATCGACGAGGCCGTCGTCGGCAAGGCGCGTGGCCGCGCTCGACATGCGGCGCCAGAGCAGGCCCGCCCCGACCGCGACGCCGACCTGCAGCGCCCGGCTCCGCAGCACGCGATCCGCCGCCATCCGCGCGCTCTGCCAGCCGTCGGCCGATCGCTGCTGGCTCATGCGGTTGCGGCGACCGCGAGCGGCTCGACGGCCGGGAAGAGCGCACCGAACAGACGCTCGGCGGTCTTTCGGAACGCGACGACGTCACCGGTCGTGTACTGGATGTGGGTGCCGGTCGTGCCGGTCGGAGCGGCCAGGCCTTCGACCTCGAGCAGGCTCGCGAGCGCGCTGGCCGTCGCCGAGGCCGAATCGATCACGGCGATGTCGGCGCCAGTGATGGCCTGGATGATCGGCGCGAGGAGCGGGTAGTGCGTGCACCCGAGGAGCAGGGTGTCGATCCGCTCGGAGGCCGGCAACGGAAAGACGAACTCGCCGCGCGTGCCGCGGTCGCCCAGCAACGGCGCAAGCTCGCGACGCACCGCGGCCTCGACCTCCGGCCCCTCCAGCCTGCCCGCCTCCACGAGGGGCACCAGCTCGGGCGTCGCGTGCTCGTAGACCTCGATGAACGGGTTCTCGTCCTTGATGGCGTGGAAGTAGGCCCTGGAACGGACGGTCGCCTGCGTCGCGATCACGCCGACGCGCCGGCTGCGGGTGGCCAGCGCGGCCGCCGAGGCGCCGGGTCGCACCACGCCGAGGATGGGCAGGTCATACCGGCTGCGCAGCTGCGTGAGCGCCACCGCGGACGACGTGTTGCACGCGACGACGATCGCCTTCACGTCGCGCGAGGCCAGCTCGTCCAGGCACTCGGCGCTGAAGCGGATGACCTCTTCGTCGCTGCGCGGCCCGTACGGCGCGCGAGCGTTGTCGCCGACGTAGATCGTCGCCTCGGCCGGCAGCCGCCGCACGACTTCGCGAAGGACCGTCAGACCGCCAACCCCGGAGTCGAAGAAGCCGATGGGCCGCGAATCGCCCGTGCGGCTCAGGAGCGTGGGACCGTCACTCACCGACGGCCCGCGGCCGCGAGAGGAACGGCGGACGGCGCCGTGAGGGCCTGGGCCATCTTGACCAGGTCGTGGCTGATCCGGGCCGCGGGATCCGAAAGGACGAAGGGGATTCCCTGGTTGTTCGCCTCCACGACCAGACGCCCGTCGCTCACCACCTGGAACTCGGGCTGGCGGCCGATCTGCTCCGCCAGCTCCTTCGGGCTCATGCCGCCCGCGGAGTCCGCCCGGTTGAGCACATAGCGGATCTTGCTGGTGGGATAGCCGATCTCCTGGTACGTCCGCGCCATGGCCCGGCTGTTGGCGATGGTCGTGGAGTCGAACGTGACGACGTTCAGGATCACGTCGCTGGCATCGAAGAACTCGAGGACCGCGTCGTTCAGCGTGGTCGGAGTGTCGATGACAATGACGTTGTAGATGCGCTTGAGCAGGGAGATCGTCTTGTCCAGGTCGCGCGTGGTGATCATCTCGGCCATCTCGACGCGCGGCGGTGCCAGCAGGATGTCGATCCCTGACGGATCGCGCCAGAGGACGTCCTGGAGGTCGGTCTCGGAGATCCGGTCGGTCGGCAGCTGGAGCACGGACGGCGCCGATTCGGGGACGCGCAGCAGCGCACGCAGGTCGCCGAACTGGAGGTTGCCATCGATCAAGGCGACCTTGAAGCCGCCCAGCTGGCCGATCGCCACGGCCAGGTTGAACGCGAGGGTCGTCTTGCCCACGCCGCCCTTCGGCGCGTAGATGCAGTAGGTGCGCGAGATGCTCTCGGGCGAGAGCGCCTTGTACTCGGCCATCGCCGCCTGGATGGCGTTCATGAAGTCGAAGCCCGAGAACGGCATCGCCAGCACCTTCACCACGCCCATGCCCTGGCCGATCTTGATCGGCTTCTGCGGCACGGTGAGGGTGATGATCGGGATGTCGAGGCCCGCCTGGCGGACGCGCTCGGCAACCTCCAGACCGTTGACCTTGCCCTGGAGCAGGGCGTCGACCATCAGGATGTCCGGGCGTACCTCGCGGATCTGCTCGATCACGCGGCGCCCGTCCGAGATGACGTCGAGGAGCTTGACCTGGTCCTGTGCGTTCAGCAGGTTGCGGATGTACTGGGCAACCTGAGCCACATCCTCGACCAGGAGGAGCCGGATCTGGGACGTCGTGGAGACCACGGCCCGACTATACCAACCGGCCCAGGAGGATCGCCCTCTCCTCCCCTGGACCAAAGGGCGTCATCTGATGGTCCCCCGCCAGGGCCTCGACCTCGAGGCCCGCGTCGGCCGCCATCCGGACCAGCTCGTTCGCGCCGACAAGCCGCAGCCGGTCCGTGCGGCTGACCCGCGAGACGGGTCCGCCGCCCCACGGTGAGGCGTCGAACAGCTGGGTGAGCGTCACGGTCGCGGTTGCGGGATCGAAGCGAGCGGACGCCAGCTTGGTCACCTGGTCGCCGCTCTCGGGGTCCCCGCGCTGCCATTCGAGCAGCAGCCGGCCGTCGTAGAGGCTCAGGTCCTCCGGGCCGGGGAGCCACACGTCGACGACCGCGAGGCCGCCGGGGCGCAGATGCGCCGCCATGGTGCGCAACGCGGCCAGCTGCCGCTCCGGCTCGTCGAGAAGCAGCAGGGTGTTGAGCGCCAGGATCACCAGGCCGAATCGATCCGGCAGCCGAACCTCCGTGATGTCGGCCTCGACCAGGGTCAGTGAGCCACCCTTCGGCGGTCCAGGTGCGCGCCAGTCGCTGTCCGCCCTGGCCAGCATCTTCGGGTCGTCGTCGATGCCCGTGACGTCGTGTCCGGCTTCGGCGAGCGGAACGGCGATGCGCCCCGAACCCACGCCGAGCTCGAGGACCGGGCTGCCGGTCCGCTCGGCGAGCGCCAGGTACAGCTGGACGTCCCCCGGGTCGTCCTGGAGGTCGAGGTCGTAGTAGCGGGCGAGCGCCTCGCCGGCGGACCCGCCGTTGCCGTGGCCGGTGGTCACCCTTCGCGGAACTCGCGCCAGGCCGAGGCCACGAGCTGCGGATCGACCAACAGGTCGTAGGCCGTCTGGGCGATGAGGGTTGCGGCGTTCAATGTCGTCTCATCGGCGCGTGATGTGGCGGCCGCGTCGCGGAAGCGGGTCGAATGGCCGGGCGTGCCCTCGTCGCAGATCGCCAGGTCCGGGTGGATCGTCGGTACGACCTGGCTGACGTTGCCCATGTCCGTGCTGCCGAGGCCGGGATCGGGACCCTCGTCGACCAGGCCGAGGGCCTCCATGTTGGCGCGGAACGCTGCGGCGATGGCCCGGTTGTGCCGGATCGTGGCGCTTCCGCCCGAGAAGACGGCCTCGCCCTGGCATCCGCTCGCGAGCGCCGCGGCCTGGACGAGCTCGCGGAAGCGGTCCTGGAGCTCACCGAAGTACTCCAGGTTGGAGCTGCGCAGCATGAAGCGGCCGGCGGTCCGCGACGGGATGATGTTCGCCGCCGTGCCCCCATCCAGGACGATGCCGTGGACGCGGGCGTCCGGCCGGAGCTGCTGCCGCCATAGGCCGATCGACGTGAAGAGCATGACCAGCGCGTCGAGCGCGTTCCTCCCCTTCCACGGATCGGCGGCGGCGTGCGCCTGCAGCCCGGTGAAGATGACGTCGATGTCGACGCTGGCCAGCGCCCGCGACTCGACGTGGGTCCGGTCGCACGGGTGGAAGAGCAGCGCAGCATCCAGGCCGTCGAACAGGCCGTCGTCGATCATGAACTGCTTTCCCGAGCCGCGTTCCTCAGCCGGCGTGCCGAGGAACACCACCTCGCCGCGCCAGTCGGGCGCCACGGCCGCGAGGGCGATCGCCGCACCGACTCCGGAGGCAGCCATGGTGTTGTGGCCGCAGCCGTGGCCCAGGCCGGGAAGTGCGTCGTACTCGGCGAGGACGCCGATGCGGGCGCCGTCCGAGCCAAGGCCGCCCGCGAGCCTGCCGCGGACGGCCGTCTCCAGGCTGCCCGCCGGATGCTCCACGGCATAGCCGTGGCCGCGGACGGCGTCGCCGACCCAGGTCGCAGCCTGGCGCTCCTCGAACGCCGCCTCGGGGTTTGCGTGGATGCGGTGCGACAGGTCCAGGATCTCGGCGCGTGCATCCTGGATGGCCTGCGCGATGCGGGCCTTGACGTCAGCGGAGCCGCCGGGCCCGGCCTTCATGCCTGTGCCCGGGACCGTGCCTGTGCCCGCGGCCATGCCTGCGTCCGCGGCCGTGCCTGCGTCCGCGGCCGTGCCTGCGCCGGCGGCCGTGCCTGCCCCCGCGGCCGTGCCTGTGTCCGCGGCCGCGGTGGCGTCCGTCACGGCGCCCGCCCAGCCGCGACCGGCTGCTCGTCGCGCGCCTCGAACCGGACCGTGCCGCCGTCCCGCTTCTTCACGGCCAGGGCCGAGATCGCCTCGAGCACGGCGCGATGGGCGGCCATCGCGGTGACTTCCGCGTGGTCGTACGGCGGCGACACCTCGACCACGTCCATGCCCGCAAGCTCCACGCGGCCGACGATCCGACGCACTGCGCGCAGCAGCTCGCGAGTGATGAGCCCGCCCGGCTCGGGCGTGCCGGTGCCCGGGGCCATGCCCGGGTCGATCACGTCGATGTCGACGGACAGGTAGATGGCGTCGGCACCGTCCAGGGCTTCGTCGATCGCCTGGTCGACGACCGCCTCGGCGCCGCGCTCTTCGATCTCGCGCATCAGATGCCAGCGCATGCCCTGCTCGCGCATCCAGGCGAACACCTCGGGTGGCGGCCAGTAGCCGCGCAGTCCGACCTGCACGAAGTTCCTGCCGAGCACCGCGCCGGACTCGATCAGGCGCCGCATCGGCGTGCCATGCCCCGCGAGCACGCCCCAGTCCGCGTCGGCCGTGTCGGCATGCGCGTCGAAGTGGACGATCCCGATGGTGCGCGGCGCCCGCACCTGGGCGACGGCCGACGCGCTGGGCCATGTGATGGAGTGGTCGCCGCCCAGGACGATGGGGATTGCCCCGCTCGCGGCGACCGACAGGACCTTGCGGAAGATCATGCCGTGGCCGCGGTCGAGCCATGCCGGGACCACGTCTGCGTCGCCGGCATCGACGACGTCGAGCACCTCGAACGGCTCCACGTCCAGTTGCAGCGAGTACCCGCCCTGTGTGTACGTCGCCTGGCGGATCGCGCGCGGCCCGAAGCGCGCGCCGGGCCGGTAGCTCACCGCGTCGTCGAACGGCGCGCCGACGATGGCGACGTCCGGACGTCGCTGCGCGAGCTGCGCCGCGTCTTCGACGACGGGTCGCTTGCAGTAGCTCACGGCCCCGACGTAGTTGGGGATCTCCGGGGCGTGGAACGATGGGAATGCCTGGTCCCAGCCGTTGCGCTGGGCATAGTCGGGCAGAGACGGCTCGGTTGGCCGCTGCTGGGACATGGCGCGTAACCTCGCGCGCGACGCACCGCCGGTTTCCTCCCGAATGGGTCCAGCAGGGCGCGTCCCCAAATCCTACCCCGCAGCGCTGCGAGCGTCGGGCCGCGTCAGCGGCGAAGCGTCAGGCTCAGCTCGATGAGACCGGCCATCGCGACCACGAACGCCGCGATCGGAAGGCTCAGGGTGTCGAACGCGCGCAGCACGAGCAGCAGCACCACGACCAGCCCGCAGAGCACCGCACGACGAGCCGCCCGGAGCCAGTCCCCGCGGTGCGCGATCCTGCGGCGGCGAGCGAACGCGATGAGCCAGAAGATCGGACAGAGCGTGAGCGCGAGGGCTGCCCCGAGGAGCAGCGCCCCGGCCAGCTGAACGCCTGAGTTCCCGATCGGCGAGCGCGTCGTGAAGAGCCACGCCACGGCTGCCCAGGCGGCCACGGCGCCGAGGATCAGGCCGAGGTTTGCGATCCGGTCCCGCGGGTACACCGCCCGCGAGTCTAGGGCTCATCTCAGGCGGCGCTCGCAGGACAGATCTCCCGGTATGGGCAGAAGCCGCACGCCATGTAGTCGGGCTTGGCCTCGAAGGCACCGGCCCGGATGCCCGCCGCGGCTGTCTCGACGGCCTTTCGCGCGCGGTCCAGCCGGGTCCGATCCGGCACGATCCGCCCCACCATGCCGCTCTCGAGGAATCGCAGCTGGACGGCGGCGGGCAGCTCGCCGGTCTCCGCCTCGTAGGCCAGCGCGTAGATCTGGAGCTGGAGGGAGTCCCGCGCCTTCTGCGTGGCCTGCTTCGGGTCCCGCACGTCGCTCGACTTGTAGTCGGTGATGACGCTGCCCGCAGAGGTCTCGTCCACGCGGTCGTAGCGCCCCCGGATCAGGTCTCGGTCCAGGTGGACCGAGAACGGACGCTCCACGGCGACAGGGATCGTGGCCCCCGGGCTCGTCTCGTCCAGGAGGAACCGCCTCAGCGCCGCCTGCCCGGCGGCGAACCGGGCGTCCTCGTGGGCACGCGACAGGAAGCCCTCGCTGGACCAGTGGGTGGCGAAGACCTCGAAGAGCTGTTCCTCGGTCATGCTCCGGCCCCGAATCCGCGCGGCGTGGTAGGCGGCAACGGCCTGATGCAGCGCGTTGCCGAGAACCAGCGCGTGGTGTGCCGGCGTCGGGATGCGCACGACGTGCCGCAAGCGGTACTTCAGCGGGCACGAGAGGTAGTCGTCGATCTGGGAGTAGCTCAGCGACAGGCCCGGGCCGCTTCCCGGCTCCCGCGGCACAGACGGCACGCCGGCGGCAGCGGCAGGCTCCGCGCTGTCTCCCTCTGCCGGCTGGAGCGAGGCGATGAGGTCGTGGATGCCGCCGCCCGGCAGTGCGGCAGCGACCGCCTGCGGCTGGTCCAGAGCCTCGACGATGAATGGCGATGCCCGGCGTCGGCGTCCGGCGGCGCTCTCTCCCGACGAGGTCAGCACGAGCTCGTCCCGGGCGCGGGTCATGGCCACATAGCAGAGCCGGCGCTCCTCGGCCGACTCCGCCTCCGGTGCCGTGGACCGGCTCCGCAGCGGTTCTGGAAGTGCCAGCCGATGACGCCGCGCGCGCATGGGGAAGCGACCTTCGGCGAGGCCGGCCAGGAACACGACGGGGAACTCGAGGCCCTTCGCCTTGTGAATCGTGAGGACCGAGACGGCCTCCTCGTCTGTGTCCGGGCCGTCGTCCGCCGGATCCGATCCGGACTCCACGAGCGCCTGAAGGTGTGGGACGAGGAATGGCACACGGTCCTCTCCAAGGAGCGTCCCGTGCCCGCGAACAAGCTCGAAGAACTTGGCCACGTTCCGGAGCGCCGCCTCGTCACCCTGCTCCGCTGAGGCGATGAGCGCCGCCAACCGGCCGCTCCGCTTGAGGTGGCGGTAGAGCACCTCCCACGTGGGCAGCCGATGCGAGGCTTCGATCGCGTCCCGCACGTCCCCGACGAGGCGCTCCAGGCCGCGACGAAACGCGGACTGCACCCGGAGCAATCCGGGCTGGGCCACCAGCTCCGTGCCGACAGCCCAGAACGAGCGATGCCGGCGGCGAGCCATCTCCAGCAGGGCCGTGAGGTCCTCGCCGCCGAGCCCGTACGGCTCGGCAGTCGCCACGGCGTAGAGGTCCACGGACGCCTCCGGGTCCGCGACGACCCGCAGCAGTGACAGGAGGTCACGGATCTCCCGGCGCGCATACAGCCCACTTGCGCCGCTGAACCGCCACGGCACGCCCCGGACGTCCAGGCTCCGCAGGAAGCGGCGCGCATCCCCATTGGTGCGCACGAGGATCGCCAGATCCGACGGCCGTGCGCCGGCGGCCAGCCGCTCCACGACGAGAGACGCCACGCCGTCCGCCTCCGCCTCTTCCGAGCGGTAGCCGACGTGCCGCACCGGCGCCGGGTGCCTGCCACGCCGAGTCGCGACCGGTTCCTTGTCCACGCCGTCGCGGCCCTGGACGCGGTGCGGGTCGTTGTGCCGGATGAGGCGCTGCGACGCCGCCAGGATCGGCGCTCGAGAGCGGTAGTTGCGGCGCAGCACGATCCTGCGAAGCGCCGGATAGCCGTCCGCCAGGTCCAGCATGTTCTCCACCGCCGCGCCGCGGAAGGTGTAGATGGCCTGGTCGTCGTCCCCGACCACCATCAGGTTCGCTCGCTCTCCGGCGACCGCGCGCACCAGCGCCAGCTGGACGGCATTCGTGTCCTGGAACTCGTCCACGACGACGTACCGGAAGCGAGCCTGCACCTCCGCACGCACCGACGGGCGCTCTTCCAGCAGCCGCAACGCGAGCCCGACCTGGTCCCCGAAGTCCACCAGATTGCGCGCCGACAGGAGCGATTCGTACCGATCGAAGGCGCCCGCGACCTCACGGTGTCCCGCAGCCTCCTCGAGGAGCGCGAGACACGCGGCCTGCTCGGCGTCCGTCCCGGCCGCGTCCATTGCGGCCCGGCTGCCCGCCTCGAGCTCATCCGCGAAGGCCAGGTACTCCGCCGCGGAGATGCCCTCGTCCTTGGCGCGACCGATCAGCTCCACCAGCGCATCAAGGAAGCGGGCCGGGTCCGACAGCGGTCGATAACGGTCCAGGCCCAGATCAAAGAGATGCTCGCGCAACAGCACCTGGGCCTCCGCCCGGCTGATGAGCCGAGGCTCGGAGCTGCGGCCAAGCTCCAGGCCGAACTCCCGCAGCAGGCGGTCCCCGAACGCGTGGAACGTATGGATGGCGGCATCCGCACGCCCGTAGGGAACCAGCATGTCCACGCGCGCCTGCATCTCCGCCGCTGCCGCGTCCGTGAACGTAAGTGCGAGGATCTCCGAGGGCCGTGCGCGCTTGGTGGCGATCAGCCACGCCACGCGGCGAGTGATGACCTCCGTCTTGCCGGTCCCCGGCCCGGCGACCACGAGCAGCGGCCCCTCACCGTGCGTGACGGCCTGGCGCTGTTCCCGATTCAGTCCCTTCAGGAGCGGCCGCACCGCGTCCAGCGAGACCGGGGACTCAGCGACCCGGCGGTTGCGGTTGGGGCGATCGAGGAGCGGGAGCGGAAGTCGGACGGTCATGCGGCCCACGTTGACGGGCGCGCGTGACAGCTTGGCTGTCACGGCCCGGGGTCAGGGCGCCGCGATTCCTCCGTCCCGTGCCTGCCGGAGCGCCTCGCTCTCCTCGTCCGACAGCGCCGCATCCGCCCGACCGGCAGTGATCGCCTTCAGATACACGCGCGTGGTCTGTCGGGAGTGGAGGCTGGAGATCACGATGCCGTTGTCGTCCGCATCGAGCATCGCCAAGGCGAAGCTGAGGTTGCCGCCCGTGTCCTCTCGAAAGGGATTGAAACGGACCAGGCCCATGCTCTGGACCGCCTGCCTGCTGACGGTTTCGACTGAACGCGTCCGCGCGCCGAGCCCCTGGACGTCCTTCACCAGTGCGTCCAGCCGCTGCATCTGCGCCGAGAGGATCTGGTCGAGCGCCGGGTCGTCGACCAGCGTGGCGCTCGGCGTGATGGCGTAGCCCGCGCGTGCCGGACGGCGGCCTGCCCACCAGGCGACCAGGAGCGCCACGATCGCGATCACGAGTCCCGCAGTCGCCAGGAGCCCGGCATTGAGCTGGAGGGTGTCGTAGATCGACTGCATGTCGACCGATTCTAGCCGTCGGGACGGCCGGCGATGCTATCCTCGGCGCCCCGTGGAGGAACCACGCGGGCGCGCCACGCGATGCCGCCCCGCCTTTCCACCGCGAGACGCGAGACAACGGAGGATCCGACCGAGTGGCCAAGCGCACGCGCGGCACGAAGACCGCCCCGCACCGGCCCGGCACGCGCCCGGCCACGCGCGGCACCGCCGCACCGCGACGAGAGGGCCTGCCGGCCCCCCGGCCCGTCAGCGCGCCCCTCGCACCCGCGCAGCCACTGGCCTCCGAGGTCCAGGCATCCGCGCTCGTCGAGACTGCGGGCCAGTCGAGCGGCGGGATCCTGCGCTCGACGCCCGGGCGAATCAAGCTCAAGCCCAACAGCCTTCTGGCCAGCCGCGCCACGACCGAGTACGTGTACGTGGGCCAGGACCTGCGCCGCATCGCCCTCGTGGGCGTCGGCCTCTTCATCATCCTCTTCAGCCTGTGGATCGTCCTGGTCGTGCTCGGGGCCGCCGGCCTCTACTGAGCTCCAAGGGCCGGCCCGGACCGGCTCGCGCACGCTCGCGTTCGAAGCGTTCGACCGCGCAAGCGGGACAGAATCGCGTGCCCACGTGTCATTCGTTGTGTGGCCCCTTCCTCGAGTCCGCGTGCTGAGCCTCGGCAATGGTCCGCGGTCGTGAGCGAGGACCGCGCACCCGCCCGGTCGGCCGCCGAAACCCTCTTCGACGACCTGTACCAGTCGCGATACCGAGATGTCTTCCGCTACAGCATGCTGATGCTCCGCAGCCGCGACGACGCGGAAGACGTCACTGCGGACACCTTCCAGCGAGCCTACTCGGCGATCGGTGCGGGACGCGGCCCAGCGGGCGACCCGCTTCCCTGGCTGTTCCTTATCTGCCGGCGAATCGTCCTCAACATCGTGCGCCGGCGCCGGCTGATCTCGTGGCTTCCCCTTGCCTCCCTGCCCGCGGCGCGGGAGCCACGGCACGCCGAGACGGCTGAGGCGGCTGAATTCTGGTTGTGGTTCGGCTCGCTCGCCAAGGCGCTTCCCGATCGCCAGCGCGAGGTCCTGATCCTCCGCTATCAGCGCGACCTGGACGACGAGCAGATCGGGGTGATCCTCGGCCTCTCGGCGTCGGGCGTCCGGTCGCTGTCGTCACGAGCCATCCAATCCCTGCGCACGCACCCGGAGATCTGGTCGTGAACGACACCGACGACGTCATCCACGCCGCGCTCGAGCGGCAGTTCGCCAAGGCAGACCGGCTCGTGCCGAGCTCGCCGCCGCGCGCCTCCGCCCCTGCTCTGAGGCGAGCGATCCCGGTGCGGCCGCGCTGGGCCGGCCAGCGCGGCGGAGCGTGGCGGCTCGCGGTCGTCGCCGTCGTCGGCGTCAGCCTGGCGGTCTTCGGCGGCGTCTTCATCGGAGGCCTCAAGGGGCCCGTTCCATCGGCCGTGCCTTCCGACTCTCCATCTGCAAGCGCGCCGGTGATCTCGAGCGCGGCTCCATCCGGTCCCTCGTCCCCGAAGCCGCAGCCGTCCGCCACCCTCAGCGGCCCAGCGGCGGCGTTCGTGACGGCGGTCGAAGCCATTCCGTCGATCAGCCACGACCGTCCCCCGGACGGCGCGGGCCTCACCAGGGGTGCGTTCGGCGCGGTGGTCGCCGGCGCCTTCGGCTCCGTGACGCTGGCGGGCCAGGGGCAGTGCGTCTGGGACCCCGACGTCGGCACGCCAGAAGGGATGCTGACGGACCAGGTACGCCTACTTGGCGAGGCCGTCTCGATCCACGCGACCATCGACGTTCTCATCGACCGCGGCGACGATCACGCGAAGTACCGCGGGAATGGAACGTCCACCGGTCCGATGCATGCGCGTGATGCCACTTGGCTCCAGGTGACCGGCCTTCAGGTGGACGAGCTGGTCTCGTCCGACCCGGGGACCGCGGCGTTCAACGAGCCGCTCGCCGGTCGCGCAGATGCCGCCGAGCTGGCCGTCACGATCGCGTGGCGCTGCGACGCCTTCGGGACCGGCCCATCCCCGGCGCCGACGGCCACGCCGAGGCCGACTGTCTACCCGTGGCCGACACCGGCGTGCCCGCCGACGCAGCAGGGTGCGCCGACCTGGAAGCTGCTGCTGGGCATCGGCTCAGACGTGGCGACCGGCGTCCCAGGCTCGGCCGGCTTCCAGACCTGCACGACGGCGGGAGATGTCGATGGCGGCTTCCACGATCCCGACACGGGCGCGACGCTGACGGCGCCCGGCCGGCTGACGCTCCGGCTCGACGGTGAGAGCACGCTCTTCCAGATCGGCAGCGCGACCTACAGCGCGTGGGGCACGTCCGGGCAGATCGAGGGGCCGCTCGGCACCTACACACCGACACCGGGCGTCTACGAGGTGGACGCGCCTCCAACCGGCGACTGGACCGTCGTCGTCGGCGCGAGCATCAACGACGTCGCGCGAGGCACGGTCGTCTCTCAGACCTGGTATTTCCGGATCACCGTCCTGCCGTAGGGCTACGGTGCCTTCGCGTCCGAACCGGGTGCCGCGTCCTTCTTCTGCTTCTCCGCGGTCTTGCGCTTGATCTCCTCGCGGTCGCGCATGACCTTGCCGGCGACACGCATCGGATTGCCCTCGCGAGTATTGCCGCGGATCCCAGCCGGTCTCGCGCCTCCAGCCTCGCGGGCCGCCGTGCGCGCCTCTGCCAGTCGTTCCAGGCGCGCTCCGATCTGCGACTCCATGCCCTGGTCGGACGGCCGGTAGTAGACGCGGTCCTTCAAAGCGTCCGGCAGGTACTGCTGCTCGACGTCCGCGCCTTCGAAGTCGTGGGGGTACTTGTAGCCGACGCCGATGCCGTGCCGCTTCAGCTGCGGGTTGCCGGCGGTCTGGAGGTGCTTCGGCACCTGCTGCGACCCGTGTGCCTGGACGTCACCCATGGCGGCCCAATACGCGGTGCCGACGCGGTTCGACTTCGGGGCACTGGCCACGTACGCAGCCGCCTGGGCCAGCGCGTACTGGGCCTCCGGCAGGCCGACGAACTCGAGCGCGTGCGCAGCCGCCACGGCCACCTGGAGCGCCCTCGGGTCGGCGTTGCCGACGTCTTCGGACGCCGCGATCACAATGCGGCGCGCCACGAACTTGGGGTCCTCGCCGGCCGCGATCATCGTCGCGAGCCAATAGAGGGCCGCGTCCGGATCGTTGCCCCGCAGGCTCTTGATGAACGCGCTGACCGTGCCGTAGTGCCCGTCGCCCGCACGGTCGTAGGCCAGGATCCGCTCCTGCGCGGCGACCTCGATCTCCTCCAGCGTCGGCGACACGGGCTTCGGCACTTCGGGGTCGTCCGCGCCGGCCATCGCGGCCGCGGCCTCGAGCACGTTCAGCGCCGCCCGCGCATCTCCCGCGCTGATGGCCACGAGATGTTCGCGCGCATCCTCCGGAAGGGCAGCCGCGCCGGCGAATCCGTGCTCGCTCGTCAGCGCCCGGTCGACGATCGTGCCGACCTGCTCGTCCGACAGCGGCTCCAGCCGGAAGACGCGCATCCGCGACAGCAGCGCGGAGTTCACCTCGAAATACGGGTTCTCCGTGGTCGCGCCGATCAGCGTGATCGTGCCGTCCTCGACCTGCGGCAGCAGCGCGTCCTGCTGCGCCTTGTTGAAGCGGTGGATCTCGTCCAGGAACAGCACCGTGGAACGCCCGCCCTGGTCGATCCACTGGCGTGCGCCCGCGATCACCGCCCGGACGTCGGCCACGCCGCTCATCACGGCGCTGAGCGTCGCGAACGGCGCGTCGACCGCGTCCGCCAGCAGCCTCGCCAGGGTCGTCTTGCCGGTGCCCGGCGGTCCCCAGAGCACCATCGATGCGAGGTGGCCGCGCCCGATCATGCGCCGCAGCGCGCCGCGCTCGCCGACCAGGTGCTCCTGCCCGACGAAGTCCTCCAGCTTCTGCGGCCGCATGCGCGCGGCAAGCGGCGAGTGCGCGCCCGAGCCGCTGAAGTCGAGGGTCGGGCGAGCCGGGCTAGCGATGCCCGGAGTTCGGCGGGCCGGCATGGACCGAGTGTAGTGGTCAGCCCCACGGGCGCACCCGGCGCGCGGCCCCAGAAAGCGGAAGCGGAGTTCAGACCTGGGATCGATGTATATATCGTCGTATCGGTTAGCGGTCCTAAATTGCCGTGGGAGGATCTGGCCTTGCGAATGCTCGGATGGATCTTGCTCGCAATCGGTGCTGCGCTCATTGGCAGGCCCCATACGTCCGATTCACGAGACCAGCCGGGTGGCCGGACAGACCAAGTTGAGCGCAGGTCAGCGCGGGTCGCGTGGCTGCGTCTGACTTACCACGAGGCAGTCGCCCTTGCGGCTAGCAGCTGGGTCAAGGTCGGATTTCTCGAGCGTGCGCAGACGGTGTTTCTCGTCATCGGAGCGTCGTATCTCGTCGCGAACTCGGTATCGGGCGGCGACAACGCGATCGTGATCGGCCTGGGGGCGATCATCGTTGCGACTTCCGGCGTCCAGATGACCGGTCACCTGATGAGGGCGATTCAGTTCGATCGTGATGTTGAAGAACTTGCTGGTCTGATCGAGGCCTATCTCACCGCGGACAGTGAAGGTGACGCCGAGCGCCACTATCAGGAGGCGTCTCGACTCCTATCGCACCGTCTCGACCAAGCGACTGCCATCGCGGCGCTGCACCTTGACGAGCCGCCGAACGTCTTCCGACGGCGCCTGCACGAGCGCGCCACACGTCTCATAGGCCTTGGAATGGAAGGCCTCGGAGTCTTCGTTACCCTGACGTTCGTGCTGATCCTGATCGCAGCGAACAACACGGCTGGCGCGGAGGAGGCGCGTCGACTCGCAGCCAGCTACGTCCCGGTGGTGGCGTCCCTCATTGGGTTCGGCTGGTTGATCCAACAACCCGGGTAACGCGACGAGTTTCGGCAGGTTGGGCCGCAACCACTCCAGTCGCAGCTTCGCGGGGGCGACACCATCCCGGATGACGGTTACATGCGGTGGTGGAAGGAACAGGGCCGGTCGTCCGACGGACTTCCGGAACCTCAGCGCAACCGGAAAGGCCGTTGACCTGAGGCTAGACGCCTTCGTCTACGTAGACCTCGGGCTCAAATGGTGGCTGCTCCTTTGCAACGATGCCGGCCTTCATCGCCTCCAGAACGTCATCATCTGCTTCCAGTCTGCCTCGGTGATGCGGCCCGGCAGGTAGAGCGTGGGCCAGTTGCCGGAGGACACGATCGGGATCGGAAGCGTCCGACCGCCCGGCGAGGCCCCATACGCGACGGGCGGGTACGGCACCGGTTCCGTTGGTGCCGGGCTGTCCGTTACGGTTGCACGGACCTCAACTAGCCGACCCGCAGGGGACCTCATCACTAGGTGGATTACCCCGACTGGAGTCGTGTTCTCTTTCTTGCTCTTGAGATCAAGGCGCAGGACTTTGTTGCGTTGGTGCCGACAGCTCTGCGGCTCACAGACCGGCCCGCTCGGCTCGATCGGAGCCCGATGCTGATCGAACTCATTGGCCCGCGTGGAGTCCGCAAGGAAGCACTGCCGGTTTTGGCGCCAGCCGCTCGTCAAGTGCGCGCAATGCACTTGCATGCGTTCATGTGGCGGCGTTTGCGACATCCAGGGCGCCCGTCGCGAGCAGGACACGGTCGACCTTGCCGGTCGCGGTGCGGGGAAGCCGCGCATGGGCTTCGATGCGGGCCGGCAGCATGAACGACGGGAGCCGCCGCGCGAGATAGGCCCGCAGCTCCGCCGCGGGGTCCCGATCCGCCGCCGGGTCCCCATCGTGCGCCGGCTCCATCTCCACCCACGCGACCACGGCCACTCCCCAGTCCGCATGCGGCGAGGCGCTCACCACGGCCTCGCGAACCCGTGGGTGCGCCAGCAGTGCCGCCTCGACCTGGTCGAGCTCGACCCGATAGCCGCGACTCTTGACCATCCGGTCGCGGCGCCCGACGAACTCGAGGAGACCGTCCGCGCGGCGCGTGACCAGGTCGCCGCTGCGGTACCAGCGTCCCCCGTGCACGCCAACGGGCGGCGGACCGATCACGGCGGCCGTCCGCTCGGGGTCGCCCCAGTAGCCCAGCATCACGTGCTTCCCGCTGACCCAGAGCTCGCCCTCCGTGGCGTTCGGGGCGGCCCGTCCGCCGTCGTCCACGAGCGCGACCCTGGTGCCGTCGATCGGGGTGCCGAGCGCGATGGCCTCGCCTTCTCGGGGAATTCCGTCGAACCGGTACATGCAGGTGACGGTGGCCTCCGTGCTCCCGTAGGACTGCCACAGGTCGGCGTCCGGCAGAAGTCCCCGCATCCGTGCCAGATCGGCCCGGCGCCACGCCCCACCGCCGCTGACGACGACCCGCAGGGACGCGAGGAGCTCGCCCGAGGTCGCGCCTGCCAGCAGCCCCAGCGCATACGGCACCGACTTCCAGACGCTGATGCGTTCTCGGGCGACGAGCCGCGCGAGGTCGATGCCGCGGGCAGCGTTCTCCAGCTGCACGAGGACCGCCACGGCACCCCGCAGCGCGGCGGGGAAGAGGCACTGCATCGACATGCCGAAGTGCAGGGGCGGATGAACGGCCAGGCGGTCTTCCTCCGTCACGCGGACGCGGCCGGCGAATGCCTCAGTGAGGTGGACCATCGCGGCGTGGCTGTGCACGACGCCCTTAGGTCGGCCCGTCGAGCCCGAGGTGTAGAGCACGACCGAAGGCTTGCCCGCACCCGGGCGACGCTGCAACCGCCCGGCCGGGAGTCGGAGCGCGTCCCCGTAGGTCATCGAGCGAGAGCCTGGCGCGCTCGCGGCGCCTGCGTCAGGCGGTGCGACGCCCGCGCCGCGACCCTCCACGATCAACCCCGCCAGTTGCCCCCTCGGGCCGGCCATATCCCAGAGCTCGCGTCCGCCCTCCGCGGTCGTGACCAACGCCGACAGCCCGGCGTCGGCGGCAATGGCGGCCGACCAGTCCAGGGGCGCCCCCGGGTCCATCGGTACCCACACCGCTCCGGCCTGCATGACCCCGTACAGGGCCGCGACCGCCTCCGGACGCTTGCCCAGCAGGACGCCCACGCGATCGCCCGGGCGCACGCCGAGGGCAACCATCGCCCGAGCCACGGCCTCCGCCTCGGCGCTCAGACGTCCCCAGGTCCAGCGCTCCCGGCCGGCCACCAGCCCTTCCCGGTCCGGAGCGCGCTGCGCGACCTCCGTGAGGAGGTCCGGGACGAGCCTGATCAAGACGGCGGGCCCGAATCCATCATCGACTCCACCAGCCCCGCGATCTCCGCCACGCTGCCGAAGTTCTCCGCCGCGACGTCCGCCGGATCCAGCTCGACCCCGAACTCGACCTCGATGAAGGTGGCGAGCTCCATCAGGCCCGCGGAGTCGAGCCGTCCCTCGAGCAGCGGCGTGTCCAGCTTCACCTCGGCCGTGGGATCGATCGCGGCCGACGTCTGGACGTAGACCCGGATGCGCTCCGCGATCTCGTGGCGGGGAAGCGCCGTCACGGCGACCCCGCGGCAAACCAGCCAATGCAGGCGTCGATCAGCTGCGGCTGTGCGGCCGCGGGCACCCGGAAGCCGGCGATGCCGCGAAGGTCGAGGGCCCGCGCGGCGAACGTGGCGCGGTCCGTGCGCCGCTCGCGCGTCAGCGCCGCCGCCTGCCGCTGGAGCGCGTCGATGTGCTCGCCGCCACTGAGCATCAGGAACAGGACGTCCGTGTCGGAGAGCCCCTCCGGCACGGACCGGACCATCCGCCAGCGCTTCACGTCCGTGGTGCCGCGGACCGCAGCGCGGGCCCGTGCCGCACCCCGCCGGAGCGCCGAGCGGGCGCGACGTGGCGGCGTATCGCGGCCCGCGCGATCCCCTGCCGGCACCTCGTACGGGCCTGGAACGATGCAGATGAGCCGGGTGCGGCCGTCCAGCCGGCCGGTCAGGGCCAGGGCCGTCGTGACGCCGCGGCAATGACCAACGACGCCGATCCGCTCGATCCCGGTGACGTCCATCGCGGTGCGCAGGACCGCCTCCGCCTGATCGACCGGCGACGGCCCGTCGTGCGTCTGGCCGGTGCTGTCACCGATGCCCAGGTAGTCCATCCGGATCGAGGCGATTCCCGCGGCCGCGAACGAGCGCGCAGCCCGGGTCCACACGCGATCGCCGTGGCTGCGGACGCCGAGGCCCGCGAGCAGCAGGACAAGCTGCGACGGCACGCCGTCGGGGAGCGTGATCACGGCCGCGATCCGCTCCTCCCCTGCGGGCACGAAGACCGGATGTTCGTTCACGTGGCCGCGCCCGCCAGCGTGCCCGCGCCCGCCAGCGTGGCCGCGCCGGCCGGTGCCTCGATCTCCGGCTCCGCCGACAGCGCCGCGGCCCACGCGCCGACTCGTTCGACGATCGCCGCCGTCAGCTCGGTCTGGACGTCGACCTTGCGCTCGCCCGAGCGGCGGAACCGCGGCAGCCCGAAACGGAGCGCGTCTGGCCGCTCGATCACGCCCAGCTCGGCACGGGCGGAGCCGTCGCCAAGGAGCGAGGCAAGCTCGGCCAGCTCGGAGCGCGGCACGCTCGTTGGCGAGAGTTGCAGAACGAGCGAGCGGCCGGCGAACGGCGAGACCCGGGCGCCGAGATGCAGCGCTTCGATGGCCGCCGCACGCTCGCCGTCGACGGTGACGCCGCCCACCTGGATCCCGGCGGCCGGGATCTCGCGACCGAGGCTGTCGTCGCGCTCGAGCAGCGTGAGTGCGGCCTCCCGCTGGGCCAGGGAGCGGAGATAAGCGCCCCCGCGGCAGACCGGCTCCACCGCGGCAACGGCCTGAACGGCGGCCGGCGCCGCTCCCATCGTGATCGTCCTGTCCGCGGCGACGAGGATTGCGACGCTGCCGCCGAAACGGGCGCCGACGAGGCCCACCGCAGCGACGCCGGCTTCGGCGCGGAGAACCTCGATGGCCGAGCGGGCGTCCGCGAGGTGCGATGCGAGGCTGACCTGCCGTGAGTCCGCGTCGCTGTCGCCATAGCCCTGCCCGTGGTAGCGCAGGGCAGGCATTCCGCGCCGCGCCAGCTCGCGCGCGAGCAGAACCTCCAGGGGGCCGAGGTGGACGTGCTCCATGCCAAAGGAAGGGCAGACCACCCAGCCGATCGGCTTTTCCGCCTCACCGAGTGGCGTCGTGAGGACCGCCAGCGTGCCGGCGCCACCGATCCGCGGCGCAAGGAAGCGCTCGCGGATGCCGAGCCGCTCGTCGTCGAACGAGCGGAGCGACGCCAGCCGTGCGTGATCGGTCGACACGCAGCCTCCCTCCAGCGAAGCCAAGGGGCACCGAAGTGCCTGTGCGCACCATGATCCACCACGGGTGGACACGGATGCGACCCGTTCGCAACCGATCCGCGGATCACAGAGTCGCGGTCTGCCGCTACCATCCGAAGCGGCCCGTCCGTCACCCACTGGTGCGGAGCGCCACACGCCAAGGAGTTCAGCTGTGTCCGACGCGATCCAGCTCCGCATCCCCGGTCCCACCCCCTTGCCGGACCCTGTCCGCGAGGCGGGCTCGCGACAGATGGTCAACCACCGGGGCCCCGAGTTCAAAGAGCTCCTCGGCCGCGTGACGGCCGGCCTGAAGCGCGGCTTCCGGACGGACAACGAGGTCCTCATCCTCACGTCGTCCGGGACCGGCGCGCTCGAGGCAGCCGTCGTCAACACGCTCTCACCCGGTGACAGCGTCCTGTCGGTGAGCATCGGGGTCTTCGGCGAGCGGTTCGCCAAGATCGCCCGCCGCTACGGCGCGGACGTCACGAGCTACAGCGTCGACCAGGGCAGGGCCGCCGATCCGGCGACGGTCGGCGAGCACCTGCGCCGGATGGCGAGCGACGGAAAGCCGGCGACGGCCGTCCTTGTGACGCACAACGAGACCTCGACCGGGGTGACGAACCCGCTCGAGGCGATCGCCCGAGAGATCCGGGCGGCGGCGCCGGACGCACTGATCCTGGTCGACGGCATCAGCGGCCTGGGTGCCGTCCCGTTCGAGATGGACGCCTGGGACCTCGACGTTGTCACCACCGGCTCGCAGAAGAGCTGGATGGTGCCGCCGGGCCTGGCGATGATCAGCCTCTCGCCGCGTGCCTGGGCCGCGGTCGAGCGTGCCACGATGCCGCGCTTCTACTTCGACGTCACGCTGCATCGGGATGCGCTGGCCAAGGGCGAGACGCCCTGGACGCCGGCGGTCGGCGTCGCATTCGCGCTCGACGTCGGCCTCGAGCTGATCGAGGCGGAGGGCTATCCGGCCGTCTTCGCGCGCCACGCGGCCTGCGCCGCGGCCGCGCGTGCCGGCCTGACGTCCCTCGGCTTCCGGCTGCTGGCCGATCCCCCGGTCGCCTCGAACACGGTCACGAGCGCCTGGCTCCCCGACGGTGTCGAGTGGTCGGCGATGAACAAGGCGGCCCGCTCGCGAGGGCTGGTCCTCGCCGGCGGCCAGGGCAACCTCACCGGCAAGATCTTCCGCGTCGGCCACCTCGGGTCGGTCAACGTGGACGACATCCTGCGCTGCCTCGAGATCCTCGAGGACGTCTGCGACGAGCTGGGCCTCCCCGTTCGGCGCGGTGCCGCGACGGCAGCCGCTGCAGCGGCTGCGGCCGAGGCATCCAATCCCACCGAGAGCGCCGGCTTGCGAGAGCCCGTTCTCGCACACCCCGCCTGAGCGGCGGGGGCTGAGATGAACGATCTCACCCCCTCCACGGAAGGCCGCCGGCGCATCCTGGTCGCGGAGCCCCTCGCCGAGGAGGGCATCGCAATCCTGCGCGCGGAGCACGACGTGGAGGTGCGCACGGGTCTCGACCGTGCCGAGTTCCTCCGGATCCTGCCGGACTACGACGCGCTGCTCGTGCGCAGCCAGGTCCAGGCCGACGCGGAGGCAGTTGCCGCGGGCACCCGGCTGGCCGTCATCGGCCGGGCCGGCGTCGGCGTGGACAACATCGACCTGGCCGCGGCGACCGAGGCCGGCATCGTCGTGGTCAACGCGCCGACCGGCAACACCATCGCCGCGGCCGAGCACACGCTTGCGCTGCTGTTCTCCCTCGCGAGGCAGATCCCCGCCGCGGACGCCTCGCTGAGGAAGGGCGAGTGGAAGCGCTCGCTCTTCACCGGCCGTGAGCTGCGCGGCAAGACGCTGGGGATCATCGGCCTCGGCAAGATCGGCATGGCCATCGCCGACCGCGCCAGGGGGATGGAGATGGACGTGCTCGGCCACGACCCGTACGTGACCGAAGAGGCCGCCGCGCTCCATGGCGTCCGTCTCCTGCCGATGGCAGACCTGCTCTCCCAGTCCGACGCGGTCACGGTTCACGTGCCGCTGACCCGCTCGACGCGCAACCTCATCGGCGAAGCGGAGATCGCGCGGATGAAGCCCGGCGCGTTCCTCGTGAACGTCGCGCGCGGCGGAGTCATCGAGGAACGGGCACTCGCCCAGGCGCTCACGGAGGGGCGCCTCGGTGGCGCGGCCGTGGACGTCTTCACCGAGGAGCCGCCGCGCGATTCGCCCTTGCTGGCGGCGCCGAACACGATCCTCACGCCGCACCTGGGGGCCTCGACCGCCGAGGCCCAGACCCGCGTCGCAGTCGAGGCCGCGGAGCAGGTGCTCGACGTGCTCGCGGGGAGGCCGGCGCGCTACGCGGTGAACGCGCCGCTCTTCACGCCGGAGACGGAGCAGGTCGTGGCGCCCTACCTGCCACTCGCCAGGACGCTCGGCCAGCTGTACGCGCAGTTCGCGCCCGATCTCTCCGGGCTGACCCTTGAGGTGGCCGGAGAGCTGGCCTCGCACGACACGACGCCGCTCGTGGCGGCCGCGCTCTCGGGGCTGCTCGAGCCGGGCAGCGAGGGGCGCGTGAACGTGATCAACGCGCCGTCGCTCGCGCGGGCGCGCGGCATCCACCTGGCCGAGCGCAAGGTGACCGAGTCCGGCCGGTACACCTCGCTGCTGAGCCTCACCGGCTCGGCGACCGTCGGCGGCACCGTGGCCGGGGGCGATCAGCGCCTGGTCCGCCTGTCCGAGTACTGGCTCGATATGAGCCCGACCGCGCACATGCTCGTGACCCGGCATCGCGACCGCCCCGGAACCATGGGCACGGTCGGCCGGATCCTCGGCGAGGCCGACGTCAACATCAGCGCCATGCACCTGGCGCGCAGCCAGCCGCGGGCCGACGCGCTGATGATTCTGGCGCTCGACGACGGGGTGCCAGCGGAGGTGGCAGCGAGCATCCGGGCGCAGGAGGCGGTGCTGGACCTGTGGCTGATCCGCCTCGACTGACCGGCGTCGACGGGTCCATCGTCCTCGTCCGGCACGGGGAGTCGACGTGGGTCGCCGAGAACCGCTTCCAGGGTCAGTCGGATCCACCGCTGTCCGCGCTAGGCGAGCAGCAGGCGGCGCTGGTGGCGAAGCGGCTGGCCGATCCCATGGCGAGCCCGGCACTGCCCCTGCCCGCCGGAGCGCCGATCGGCATCTGGCACTCGCCCCTGCGACGGGCTGCGGCCACCGCGGCAGCCATCTCCGGCGAACAACGAATCGCGGTGGCCGTCCATGCCGACGATCGGCTCAAGGAGCTGGCGCAGGGCCTCTGGGAGGGCCTCACGCACCCCGAGGTTGTGAGCCGCTACGGGGCTGAGCTGGAGGCGTGGCGCCTCGACCCGGTGGCGAGCCACGCCCCGGGCGGCGAATCGCTCGACGAGGGAGCAGCGCGTGTCCGTGGCGCGCTGGACGGAATGCTCGGCGCCCTCCGCGACGCGAGACCCGCCAGCGACACCGGTGGGGACCCGGTCCTGGGCTACGGCGCTCCGGCGACTGCGTGGCCGTGGTCCATCGTCGCCGCGCACGACGGCACGCTCCGGCTCCTGCTGCTGGAACTGCTGGAGCTACCGCTCGCCCGATACTGGGCGCTGCCGTTCGCGCTCTGCGGCGTAACCGTCGTCGAGATCACCGGGGGCCGGGCGCGTCTGCGCGCCCACAACCTCGCCGAGCACCTCGAGTCCCTCGCGCGCCCGGCGCTGGCGGCAACTGACCGCGGCGGCGCTCTGTAGCGGACCCGCGCCCGCGGGTCTTAGCGGCCGGGCCTCCCCAGCGTGCGGTCCCGACCCCGGTCGCGGCGGAACACCAGCCGCAGCAGGCTGCGCCGGATCCGCGTGTAGGCATCGCGCAGCGCCACCAGGGCCGACGCGGTCGGCATGCGCCGGGCGTAGGTCGTCTCGACCTTGGCGTGCGCCACGACCTGGAGCTCCTGGCGGATGCCCGGAAGGACGTCGGCCAGCGAGCCCGCGTACTCGTAGGCGGTCTGGGACGGGTGCGGCGCGTACCCGAGGCGGCTCGCCAGGCGCGCGACTCGATCGAACACCAGGTCGCCGTGCAGCGTCGAACGGCGGCGGCGCCTGCCAACGAAGGCCAGGATCACCGCGAGCGCGATGAGCGTGGAGACCGCGAGCAGCCCGATGGCGCCCGGGTCGGGCGGCTTGGGAGCCGGCAGCGGGGTCGCGCCGGGATCGCCCTCGTTCGGAATCTGGAAGCCGGGGATGTCGATGGTGCCCGGCGACGCGGCCGGGGACGAGCCGGGCTGCTGCACCACGGGGTCGCCGATCGGCAGCACGGTCGGCTCGCGGCCGTTCACCGTGTTGCCCGGCGTCGGGTCGAAGCGCACCCAGCCGTAGCTCGGGAAGTAGACCTCGACCCAGGCGTGCGCGGCGCTGGCATCGACCTGCCGGCTGCCGTCGGCGAGGAGGCGGCCGGGGAGGTAGCCCTCGACGAAGCGCGCCGGGATCGCGAGCGCCCGCATCAGCATCGTCATGGCAGTGGCGTAGTGCTGGCAGTAGCCGACCTTGTGGACCAGCAGGCAGTCGACCACGCTCTCCCGCCCGCAGATGCCCCGCACGTCCGTGCTGTAGGTGAAGCCGTTGCCGCCGTCGAAGAACGACTGCATGGCGAGCGCGACGTGGTACGGGTCACGCTGGCCGGCCGGCAGGCGGTCGCGGATCCGCTGCGCCGTGTCGAACGCGACCTGGCCCACCGCGTTCGGCCGGATCTCGAGGTAGCGGCTGGCCCAGTCCGGATAGTTCGTCCCCGCGGCGGCCAGGAGGCTGGCGGTCAGCGTCCCGTCGACGCCCGTGTCGGCCACCATGGCGCTGACGGTGTAGGAATCGCCCGGGTCGATCGAGTCGGGGAAGTCCACCGTGATCAGCGGGCCCCCCGTGCCCGAGGTGCGGACTTCCGTGTTCCGGTCCGAGGAGACCGGCGTCTCCGGCGCGAGCATGGTGCCGCCGACCAGCCCGATCGAGGTGACGCGAGCCGCAAGCTGGCGGCGTGCCTTGGGCGTCGCGCCGAGGTCGTCCGAGGTGTCGGCGATGAGGCTGCCGCCCGCGGCCACGTCGATGGTCTGGCGGTCCCGGTAGGTCCAGGTGAGGCCGTCGAAGTCGTCGTAGATCGCACCGCGCCAGTACTCCGCGGAGCCGTCCGACGTCTGCGCCGTGAACATCGGCTGGTCCGACGACTCCCAGACGCCGCGGATGGTCTCTGCCGAGCCGAAGAGGCCGCCGGCCTGCTTGGTCGTGCCCGTGACGCCGCCAACGACGCGGTTGAACTGCACCGTGAGGTTGACGAGCTGGTCGTCCATGTCGCGCCAGAAGCTCGCGAGCGGTGCCGAGCTGGCCGTGGCCGCCAGCACGACGGCGCCGACGAGCGCCAGCGTCACGAAGCCCGCCCCTCCGCGCAGGAAGAGGCCGGCAACGTCCTCGCCGTCGCCGATATGGCGGCGCCGCCAGCCGGCTTCCTGCTGCACGACGTTGAGCCGGACCAGCAGCAGCATCGAAGCAAGGGCGAGCACGATCAGGTGGATGTACTGGAAGCGCGCCGTGATCGACATGTTGACCAGCAGCACGATCCCGCAGGCCACGATGGCCGGCATGCCCCGGCTGCGCCGGAAGACATTGAAGGCCGCGAAATAGCCCGTGGCGATGCAGATGGCGCCGATGACGATCAGGAAGGCCGACGTCTCCACGGATCGCGCCCCCAGCACGAACACGTCGTTGACGAAGACGCCGAACGAGTCGCTCAGGTCACGGAGGCGGCTGACCAATGACGGGGCCGACGAGATCGAGCCCGCCGATTCGATCAGCAGGAAGCCCGCTCCCACGACGGCCGCGACGATGTGCGACGCGGCCGCGGACAGCCGCGACCGACCGAGGACGAGCCCGAGGCCCCCGGCGAGGATGAAGGCCAGCGGCAGGAAGGCGGTCTGGCTCGCGCCCGTCGGCGAGAAGCCCACCCACTTGGCGTCCTCGATCGCGCCGCCAACGGTCACGAAGATGACCCCCAGGAGGAAGACGCTCAGCCAGCCCTGGCGCGGCCCGTTGAGCAGCCGCCGCCAGAACGGGACGGGGCGTTCCGCGAAACGGCCGGTGGCGAGCGTGCCCGCGCTCATCGGGCGTTCACCGCGACGCGGCCCCCGGTACTCACCATCTGGTCGCCGAGCGGGACGCCAGGCACGACCACGTGCGTCCGCAGCTCATGCTCGGCGAGGGTCAGGCGCATGGCCCGGAACGCGCGGGCGCGCTCCTCGCGCTCCTCATCTGGGATCGTCGGCAAACCGGCGCGTGCCAGCGATGCCAGCTCATGTGCGAGCGGGTCGACCAGCACGACCACGCACGCGACGTTGCGGCTGCGGAGCGCGCTCAGCGGCCGGATCCAATCGCGCTCCAGCGACGGGGTGATCACGAGCGCGGTCATGCCGCGCCGCAGGCGCGGCAGCGCCTCGGTGAGGAGATCGCGCAACGGCGTGACGCCGTCCGGCTGCACGGCGGCAAGCAGCTGCATCACTTTCTGGTGCTGCCTGGGTCCCCGGTCGACGGGAAGGATCACGCGCCGCGGCCCGTCGGCGGCCAGCGCGATGGCACGGCTCTCCACCAGCGCCCGCGCGGATACGGATGCGGCGGCCCGCACCGCGGTCTCGATCGTCGCCTCGTCGCCGTCACCCGTGTGCCCGGCGCGCTCGAGGTCCAGCATCAGCCACAGGTCGGCGGTCTGCTCCAGCTCGAACTCCTTGACCTGGAGCTCCTGGTGGCGTGCCGAGCTCTTCCAGTGGATCCGGTTGAAGGCGTCGCCCGGCACGTAGCCACGGATGGTCGTGACCAGGGGCGTCGTCTGGATGGTCCGTTCCGGGTTCGCGTTCGCACCCTCGATCATCGCGGGCGGCAGCTTCCACCGGGGCAGCGACTCGGACGCCGGGTAGACGATGACGGTCGCGCCCGAGCCCACGGTGGCGGACGACTCGAACAGCCCGAAGGGATCCCCGGTGCGCACCACCATCGGGTCGATCCGGAAGTGCCCGCGTCGCAGCAGCGGGACCCGCGCCACCCAGGATCGCTCGGCGTGCGAGCCCAGCGCCAGCGCTCGGCCGGGCAGTGCAATCGGCAGCGTCGAGGGGTTGAAGACCTCCAGCCAGAGCTTGGGCAGCCGGCTCGTATTGCGCAGCGTGTAGGTCGCGCGCAGCTCGTCGCCGACCTGCGCGTGCAGTCGGTCCACGGAGTAGCCGGCCTCGAGGTCCGACAGGCCGAAGCGGGTCAGCACGTACCCGCCGCCGATCACCAGGATGCCCAGGTAGACGAGGAAGAAGACGAAATCCGCCCCGGTCGAGAACGCCCCGATGACGAGCAGGAGCGCGACGATGACGAACTCGAGTCGCCGAATCATGGTGCCGCCCCTCCGGGCTGGATCGATGCGGGCGCTAGGCGGGGCGGACGGCCGGACGGCCGGCCGGCACGGCTTCGACGGGGATCGACTCGAGGAGCTCCCGGACGATCTGGCGCGGGTCCACGTCGCGGATGGACGCGGCGGTCTTGATGATCAGGCGATGGGCGAGCGCGGGCTCGGCCAGCTCCTTGACGTCGTCCGGGATGACGTAGTCGCGGCCGGCGAGCGCGGCATAGGCCTGGCCGGCGCGGTAGAGCGCGAGGGAGCCCCGCGGCGAGGCGCCGAGGTAGACGTCGGGGTGGACCCGGGTCGCGTTCACCAACCGGACGATGTACTCCGAGACGCTCGAGTCCACGTAGATCTCGCGGACGCCCTCCTGCATGGCCATCAGGTCGGCGACCGATGCGACCTCCTCGATCCCCTCGAGGGGGTGGATCCGCTTCTGCTCGTCGAGGATGACGATCTCCTCGAGGGGCTGCGGGTAGCCCATGCGCAGCCGCAGCATGAAGCGGTCCAGCTGCGCCTCCGGCAGTGCGAACGTGCCCTCGTACTCGATCGGGTTCTGGGTCGCGATGACCAGGAACGGGACGGGCATCTGGTAGGTCGTGCCGTCCACCGTCATGTGGCGCTCCTCCATCGATTCGAGGAGGGCCGACTGGGTCTTTGGCGTGGCGCGGTTGATCTCGTCCGCCAGCACGATCTGGCTCATGATCGGCCCCGGCCGGAACTCGAACTCCTGGGTCTTCTGGTTGTAGATCGAGAGGCCGGTCACGTCCGTGGGGAGCAGGTCCGGCGTGAACTGGATGCGCCGAAAGCTGCATCCGAGGGACTTGGCGATGGCCTTGGCCAGCACGGTCTTGCCGGTGCCCGGCACGTCCTCGATCAGCAGGTGCCCCTGGCACAGCAGCGCGACGAGCGCGAGGCGAACCTCTTTGTGCTTGCCAACGATGACCCTCTCGACGTTGGCGGCGACCTTCTCGCCCGATTCACGGATGCTGGTCACTGGCAGGATCCTCGTACGCGGCCTGGGTCTCGCATCGACGGGTTCCCCTGGGCCCCGGATTCCGACGGCGCGTTGCTCGATGGTACGTCGGATGGTGGGGATCGGTTGTCGGCCGGTCCG
>JAXDKU010000031.1:0-34395 GCA_034667005.1 Chloroflexota bacterium | reverse complement strand
TTCGGCCCGATCAACGCCGCGCTTCCCAGCCGCGCCGGCACGCAGGTCTGGGGCCCGGACCACCACCTGCACGTCCGCTCGCACCTGGGCCGCGGCGCGAACTGGGGGCTCTTCGGCGAGGACCTGCCCGACGAGGCGAACGTGGTGGCCCTCTCGCCGACCCTGACGGACAGCTCGGGCATCCCCGCGCCCGAGGTGCACTACACGATCTCCGACAACTCCCGCCGGCTGCTCGACTTCCACGTCGAGAAGGCCTCCGAGTCGCTGCTCGAGGCCGGCGCCCACACCGTCGAGGTCGACCGGCACATGCGCTACTCGGGCTGGCATCTGCTCGGGACCGCGCGCATGGGCGACGACCCGAAGACGTCCGTCCTCGACCGATGGAACCGAACGCACGACGTGCCAAACCTGTACGTCGTCGACGGCAGCTGCTTCGTGACCTCAGGCGGCGTCAACCCGACCTCGTCGATCGTGGCGCTGGCCCTCCGTGCGGCCGACCACATGGTCGAGTCGCGGTTCAACCAGCAGGTGCCGCTGTGAGCACCGTGATCGGGCAAGCCGCGACGGCGTCGGACCCGATCGCCGCGTTCGACGCCGCCGAGCGCGCGATGCTCGGGGCGCTCGCGGACCATCTCATTCCGGCAGCCCACGGCATGCCCTCGGCCCGGGACGTCATCGACGACCGCCGCCTCCGGTTCGTGCTGACCGCGCGGCCCGACCTCCTCGAGCCGCTGCGGGCCGCGGTGCGCGCCGAGCTGCCGGCAGAGCCCGCGGCGCGTCTCGCGGCCCTCCAGCGCGACGAGCCAGACCTGGCGGCGGCGCTCGTCCTTGCGGTCGTCGGCGCGTACTACACCGATGGCACGGTGCGCGAGCGGCTCGGCTACCCGGGGCAGCAGGCGATCACCCTTCAGTCCTGGAGGGTCCCCCAATACATCGATGAGGGCCTCGTCGACCAGGTCCTCGCACGCGGTCCGATCTGGCGCGACCCCTCGACCGGCCGCACGGCGATCGAGGACCGACCCATGTCAATGACCTTCAGCGACCCGCAGGCATAGGGAGATCGAGATGGCAGTGAGCGCACCCGCGGAGTGGCTTGCGCCGTTCCTCGAGGACTGGCGACCCGGCACCGGCGAGCCCAGGGACGTGCGGGAGCCGGCGACCGGCCGCCACCTGCTGTCCGTGCCACAGTCGACCCCCGACGATGTCCGGCGTGCCGCTGCGGCCGCTGCGGCCGCGCAACCCGCCTGGGCAGAGACGAGCTACCAGGAGCGCGCCGCCATTCTCCGCCGCGCTGCCGAGATCTACGAGGCGCACCGCCCGGAGTTCGCATCGTGGACGCAGCGCGAGACCGGGGCCCACCACAACAAGGTGCACCACGAGCAGAACTTCACGGTCGGCGAGATCCTGGCTGCCTCGACGATCCCGTGGCAGCCGTACGGCTCGCTGGTGCCGACGGTCCAGCAGGAACGCCTCTCGATGATCCGCCGCGTGCCGGTCGGCGTCGTCGGCGCGATCACGCCCTGGAACTCCCCGAGCGTGCTCGGCATGCGCGTGGTGGCGCCCGCGCTCGCGCTCGGCAACGCGGTGGTCCTCAAGCCCGACCCGCAGACGCCGGTCTGCGGCGGCGCGATCTTCGCTGCGGTCTTCCGAGAGGCGGGGCTGCCCGAGGGCGTGCTCCAGGTCGTCATCGGCGACGCCGAGGCGGGTGAGGCGCTGGTCATCGACCCGAACGTCAACATGGTCTCGTTCACCGGCTCGACGGAGGTCGGCCGGCTGGTCGGATCGCTCGCGGGTGGCCTGCTGAAGAAGGTCAGCCTCGAGCTTGGCGGCAACAACCCCCTGGTCGTGCTCGACGACGCGGACCTCGCCGCGGCCGCGAGCGCGGGCGCCTACTCGAGCTTCCAGTTCCAGGGCCAGGTCTGCTTCGCGACGGGCCGGCACATCGTCCAGCGGTCCGTGGCAGACGAATACGTGGATCTGCTCGCCCAGAAGGCGCGCCGGCTCCGGACCGGCGACCCGTACCGCGAGGACGTGGAGCTGGGACCGATCGTCAACCAGCAGCAGCTCCAGCGGGTCGATGACATCGTGCAGCGCTCGATCCGTGACGGCGGCGCGCGCCTGGTCGAGGGCGGGACGTATGAGGGCCTCTTCTACCGGCCAACCGTGCTGGCGGACGTCAGGCTCGACGCACCGGCCTGGACCGACGAGATCTTCGGCCCCGTCGCGCCCGTGGTCACGTTCGATACCGACGAGGAGGCGATCGAGCTGGCCAACTCGAGCGAGTACGGCCTGGCAGCCGGCGTCTACTCGCGCTCGATCTCGCGCGGTCTCGCGATCGCGAACCGCATCAAGGCGGGCATGGTCCACGTCAACGACCAGTCGATCAACGACGAGGCGACGATCCCGTTCGGCGGGATGGGCCTCTCCGGGAACGGCGGCCGCTTCGGCAGCGAGGCGAACCTCGAGGCGTTCACCCAGTGGCAATGGGTCACGATCCGCGACGAGCCCCGCTCGTTCGGCCCGACGTACTGATCGCCGCGCCTTGACATCCATCACCGAGGTCGCCCGGCTGGCGGGCGTCTCCACGGCCACCGTCTCTCGCGTCGTGTCGGCGTCCGACTATGCGGTCAGCGCGCAGACGCGCGAGCGAGTCCTGGAGGCGGCGCGGACGCTCGACTACGTCCCCAACGCCCTGGCGCGAGGGCTGCTCAAGAGCCACGTGCCGGTGGTCGGCGTCATCGTCCACGACATCACCGATCCGTATTTCGCCGAGGTGGTGCGCGGCGTCGAGGATGCGGCGTCGCCGGGCGGCTACCTGGTCATCACCTGCAGCTCGGAACGGAACGCGGAGCGAGAGAACGCCTACGTCCGCCTGCTGCGCTCGATGCGCGCGGCGGCCGTGATCTTTGCGGGCAGCGGCCTGGACGACCCAGCGCTGAACGAGGACCTGCCGAAGCACGTGGCGGCCATGCGCTCGTACGGGGCGGCCGTCGTGCACCTCTCGCCGCATGCCCTCGGCGAGCCGGAGATCGGCGTCGACAACGCCGGCGGGGTGGCGGCCATCGTCGGGGAGCTCGTCGCCCTCGGCCACCGGCGGATCGCGTTCCTGGCGGGGCCCGCTTCCCTGTACGTGGCACGATCCCGGCTCGAGGGCTACCGCCGGGGACTCGCCGATGCGGGGATCGCGTTCGACCCGCACCTCGTCGTGACCACGACCTTCGACGACGCGGGGGGCGCGGCCGGCGTGGACCGCCTGCTGGCAGGGGATGCCGCCTTCAGCGCGATCTGCTGCGCCAACGACCTGCTCGCGCTGGGCGCGCTCGAGCGCCTGGACCGGCTCGGCATCGACGTCCCGGCCGACGTCTCGGTCAGCGGCTTCGACGACATCCGCATGGCGGCCATGACGACGCCGAGCCTCTCGACCGTCCGCCTGCCGCTGCGCGAGATGGGCCGGCGCGGCTTCCTGTACGCCGACGGCCTCCTCGCCGGCAGACAGCCGACCAGCGAGCTGATGCCGACTGCCGTGGTGATGCGCAACTCGACGGCTCCGCCGCCGGACACGGCCCTGCTGCCGCACCGGCCTCCCGCAGCCACCCCGACCACAGCCAGCATGGACAGGAGAGCACCAGCATGAGCCTCAACCTCCGCGGGATCATCCCGGCCTGCATCCTGACTTTCGACGCCGACGGGCGGTTCGACGAGGCCGCGTACCGCCGCTATCTCCAGTGGCTGCTGCCGCAGGGTCCGGTCGCGCTGGCAATCAACGCCGACACGGGCGAGGGGCCGCACCTGTGGCCGCACGAGCGCGAGCAGGTCCTTCGCGTGGCCGTGGACGAGGCCGGGGACGTGCCGGTCATCGCGGGCCTCAGCGCACAGTTCACGGCCCAGGCGATCGACGAGGCGAAGCGAGCCGAAGGCGCGGGTGCCTCGGGCCTGCTCGTCTTTCCGATCCCGGCCTACCAGGGCACGCCGCTCGATCCCGCGATCCCCGTTGCCTACCACGAGGCCATCGCCAGGGGCTGCGGCCTGCCGATGATCGCGTTCCAGCTCCAGCCTGCGCTCGGCGGCGTGATCTTCTCGGAGGACGTGCTCCAGCGGATCGCCGCAATCGACAACGTGGTGGCGCTGAAAGAGGCGTCGTTCGACGCCCGCCTCTACCTCGCGACGCGCCGGATGCTGGAGAAGCTCGCCCGCCCGATCGACCTGCTCACGGGCGACGACAACTTCATCTACGAGTCCTTCGTGCTGGGTGCCGAGGGAGCGCTGATCGGCTTCGGCACGCTCGCAACGGCCCTCCAGGTGGAGATGGTCGGGCTCACGCGTCAGGGACGCTGGGGCGAGGCTCGCGCGATCTGGGAGCGGATCCTGCCGCTGGAAGAGGCCGTCTATGCCCAGCCGGTCCGCGATTACCGCGCTCGAACCAAGATGGCGCTCAAGCATCTCGGCGTCATCGACAGCACGGTGATGCGTCCGCCGCTGCTGCCCGCGTCCGAGGCCGCGTCCGTCGCGATTCGCGAGGCGCTGGCGGCCGCGGACCTGCTCACACCGGCGGGCGTCGCTTGACGGGCCAGGCACTGGCCGGACGCGTCGTCCTCGTGACCGGCAGCAGCCGCGGCATCGGCGCCGAGATCGCCGTCAAGGCGGCCGCGGAGGGCGCGGTCGTCGCCGTCCACTACTTCCACTCCGCCGACGGGGCGGCCCGGACCGTGGAGCGGGCTCGCGGCGCGGGCGGCGAGGCGGAGTCGTTCGCTGCCGACATCGGCGACGGGCGCCAGGCGGAGGCGCTGGTCGAGCAGGTGATCGAGCGCTTCGGCCGGATCGACGGCCTCGTCAACAACGCCGGCCGCACGCTGGTCGGCCCGTTCCTGGAGACGCAGCCCGAGACGTGGAACGAGGTCATCAGGACGGACCTCACGGCGGCGTTCCACACCTGCCGCGCGGCGCTGCCCTCGATGGTCGAGCGCGGCGACGGCGCCGTCGTCAACATCTGCTCTCGACTGGGCCAGATGGGCGTCGCCGAGACCGCCGCCTACAGCGCGGCCAAGGCCGGGCTGATCGGCCTGACGCGCTCGCTTGCGCGAGAGTTCGGGCCGAAGGGCGTTCGCGTCAACGCGGTAGCGCCCGGCGTGACGATCACCGAGATGACCACGGACCTGGTGGACAGCGAAGAGGGCAGACGCCGGCTGCGCGACATGCCGCTCGGTCGCTTCGGGCGCGCCGACGAGGTGGCCGACTCGGTCATCTTCCTGCTCTCTGATGCGGCCTCGCTGTTCCTCGGCCAGACGCTCAACCCGAACGCCGGGGGGTACATGCCGTGAGCAAGGTGATGGGCGTTCGAGAGGCCGTCGACCTGATCGCCGACGGCCAGACCATCGTGATCGGCGGCTCCGGCGCCGGCCATGCCCTGCCGCAGCGGTTCATCGACGAGCTTGCCGCCGTGTTCAGCGCGGAGGGCCGGCCGCGCGACCTGACGACCGTGCGGATCGTGGGGATCGGCGACTTCGCCGACCGGGGCTTCTCGCAGCTTGGCCTTCCGGGACTGATGAAGCGGACCATCGGCAGCAACATCGGCAACGAGCCGCGCCTCGGCGCGCTGGTCGAGCGGAACGAGCTCGAGTCGTACTCGTTCCCGCAGGGCGTGCTGTCACAGCTGATGCGCGAGATCGCTGCCGGAAGGCCGGGCCTCGTCACGGCCGTCGGGCTCGGCACGTACGTGGATCCGCGGCACACCGGGGGCAAGCAGAACGCCCGGACCACCGAGGATCTCGTCGAGGTCGTCACGCTGCGCGGTCGCGAGTGGCTGCTCTTCCACGCGTTCCCCATCGACGTGGCCGTGATCCGCGGCACCACCGCGGACGAGGACGGCAACATCACCATGGAGGGCGAGGCGGTCCAGGGCGAGATGCTCGCGATGGCCATGGCCGCGCGGAACAGCGGCGGGATCGTCATCGCGCAGGTCCGCCAGCTCGCGCGGCGAGGCAGCCTGCCGCTCCGCGACGTGAAGATCCCGGCGGCCCTCGTGGACCACGTCTACGTGGACCCGGACCAATGGCAGACCTACATCACGCAGGACTCGCCGTACTACGCAGGGCGCCTGCGCAAGCCGGTGACCGCCGAGCCGCCACCGCCGCTCGACGTCCGCAAGATCATCGCGCGGCGCTCATTGCTGGAGTTCCCTCGCGGCGCCATCTGCAACCTGGGCTTCGGGATCAGCCAGCTCATCGGCCGGGTCGCCTGGGAGGAGGGCATCACCGACCAGCTCGTGCTGACCGTGGAGCAGGGAATCTTCGGCGGCGTCCCGGTGGCCGGCAACGAGGGCGGAGCCGGCTTCAACTACCAGGCCATGATCGACCAGCCCTACATGTTCGACTTCTACGACGGCGGCGGGCTCGACGTGGCCAGCCTCTCCTTCGCCGAGGTGGACGCCGAGGGGAACGTGAACGTCCACGCCTTCGAGGGTCGCGTGCGCGGGCCCGGCGGCTTCCCCAACATCAGCGCCCGGACGCCGAAGATCAATTTCGTCGGCACGCTCACGGCCCAGGGCCTCGAGCTGAAGATCGACGGGGGCGTGGAGATCGTGCGCGAGGGCACCCTCCGGAAGTTCGTGCCGCGCGTCCGCGAGATCTCCTTCAACGGCCAGCTCGCACGGGAGCGGGGGCAGCAGGTGCGCTTCATCACGGAGCGCGCCGTCCTGGCTCTCGCCGACGATGGGCTCGTCGTCACCGAGATCGCTCCCGGCATCGACCTGGAGCGTGACGTCCTCGGCCAGATGGGCTTCCGGCCTCGGGTCGCCGACGACCTGCGCACCATGGACCCGCGTCTCTACGCGACCGGGCCGATGGGCCTCGCGGCCGACTTCGAGGCACGCGCGTGAGCGGGCTCATCTCGCTCGAGCTGGGCCGCGTCGCCCACCTGGAGCTGGTCAACCCGCCACTGAACCTGACGTCCCGCGCTCTGCTGGAGGAGCTGGACGAGGCGCTGGGCACCCTGGCCGCCTCGCAGCCCGGGGACGTCCGCGCGGTCGTCGTCACCGGGAGCGGCGACCGGGCGTTCTCTGCCGGCTCCGACGTCGGCGAGTTCGAGGCGCAGCGCGGCAGCGCGGGCCGGGAACGGATGGCGCTCGACGAGCGTGTCTCGAGCCGGCTGGCCGGCCTGCCGATGCCGACCATCGCGGCCATCGAGGGCAACGCGCTCGGCGGCGGCCTGGAGCTGGCCCTGTGCTGCGATCTCCGGGTCGCATCGGCACGCGCCCGACTGGGGCTGCCGGAGGTGCGGCTCGCCGTCACACCGGGGAGCGGCGGCACCCAGCGACTGCCGCGGGTCGTGGGTGCGGCGCGCGCCAAGGAGCTGATCCTGACCGGCCGGGTGATCAGCGCCGAGGAGGCGGAGCGGATCGGCCTGGTCAACCAGGTCGTTCCCGCAGGCGAGGCGCGCATGGCCGCCGATGCGCTCGCGGAAGAGATCGCGGCGCGCGGCCCGCTTGCCGTGCGCGAGGCCAAGGCCCTCATCGACGGTGCGCTCGAGCTGGACCTGGAGGCTGGCCTGGCGGCAGAGCTGGATGCGTCGGAACGCATCTTCGCCACCGAGGACATGGTCGAGGGGGCGCGGGCCTTCTTCGAGAAACGCAATCCGCACTACCGCGGCCGGTGAGCGCGCGGCCGATGAGTCCCAAGAATCAGGAATCATGAGGAAGTCAGCAGATGGGTGAGATCGACAGGTTCGGGGTCTTTCTGCCGTCCTACATCTGGGAAGGGGACGGCCCGGAGCGAGCTCGCGGCATGGCTGACTTTGCCCGGACGGTCGAGGACCTCGGCTTCGACTCGCTCTTCGTCACGGACCACCTGCTGGCGGCGAAGCGGTTCTATTCGGTGTCCTTCCTGGAGCCCATGACGGCGCTTGCCGTGGTCGCCGGGGTGACCGATCGCGTCCGTCTGGGCAGCTCGGTCGTGGTGATGCCGCTGCGGAACCCGGTCATGTTCGCCAAGGAGCTGGCCACGCTCCAGTTCCTGTCCCAGGAGCGGCTGATCCTCGGAGCCGGCGTGGGCTGGAACGACGCGGAGTACGAAGCCGTCGGGGTGCACAAGTCCGAGCGAGGCAAGCGCACGGACGAGATGCTGGACATCATGATTCCGTTGCTGAATGGCGAGACCGTGACGTACCACGGGCGCTACTACTCGGTCGACGACGTCTTCATCGAGCCGATCGCCTCGCAGCCGCCGGAGATCTGGATCGGTGGCGGCTCGCAGCTCGCCGATCCCAAGTCGCCGGACCTGCCGCGCTTCGTGGAGTCGGTCAAGGCCCGCGTGCTCCGCAGCGACGGCTGGATCCCTCGTCCCACCTGCCCGCCGGAGGACATTGCCCGCGACTGGACCGAGCTCCAGGCCTACTACCGGGAGCACGGCCGCGATCCGCGCGATTGCGTCGTCGCCCACGAGAACTGGCTTCATCTGGTGCTGAGCAACGATCCCGTCAAGGCTCGCCAGGAGCAGCACCGCGCGTTCTTGAACGTGATGAGCTCGGAGCGGGGACCGGAGTACATGGAGAAGGTCCACCTCTTCGGGACGCCCGATGAGGTTGTCGCGTCGCTCCAGGCACGCGTCGACGCAGGCGTGGAGTACTTCATCCTTCACACCATGACGCCGGATCCGGCACAGCTTCAGGGCTGGATCGACGAGGTCATTCCCAACGTGAAGTTCCCGGCCACCAGCGGTCCCGTGCGGCGCGTCGCGGCGGCGGTGGCTTGACTCAGCGAGTCGCGCTGCTCGGCAAGCCGCTCCGGCGTCGCCATTCGCAGGTCATGCACGACGCCGCCTTTGCGGCCGCCGGCATCGATGGGCGCTACGAGCTGCTCGAGCTGGAATCCGATGCGGTCGCGGACGCGGTGGCTGCGGCACGCGGACCAGGCTGGCTCGGCCTTGGCGTCACGGCGCCCTACAAGCGCGTGGTGGCAGGGCTCTGCGATGAGGTGGAGGCGGACGCGACCGCGATCGGCGCCGTCAACAACGTCGTGCGTACTGCGGACGGCCGGCTGGTGGGCATCAACACGGACGCGCCCGGGTTTCGTGCCGGCGTGGAGCTTGCGCTTGGCCGCCCGCTGGCCGGGCTGGATGTCGTGGTGGCCGGCGCGGGAGGTGCCGCACACGCGGTGGTGCATGCCTGCCTCACCGGTGGCGCGCGGAATGTCACCGTGGTGAACCGGACCCTGGAAACCGCGCAGGGACTGACGCAGCGTTTCAGCGGCGTTGGGGCCGGCACGATCGCGGCAGCCAGCGGCGCCAACCAGGCGGAACGAGCCCTGCGCCAGGCCGACCTTGCCGTGAATGCGACCACCGTCGGCATGATCGATCCGGGCATGACGATCGACGTGGCCCTGCTGCCGGACCACGCCACGGTCTTCGACTTGGTGTACGTCCCCGCGGAGACGCCGCTCCTGCGGGCCGCCCGCGAACGCGGCCTGCGCGCGCAGAACGGCTCCCAGATGCTGATCCAGCAGGCCGCCATCGCATTCGAGCGCTGGACCGGTGTCGGCGGCATGGCGGACGTCATGCGTGCGGCTGTGGCGCCACTCCTGGCAGACGTGACGGTGCGCGCGTGACGCGGCTCGCGACGGTGTGGAATGAATACGGCCGCTGGACCGCTCTGGTCCGGGGCGACCGGTTCGTGGTCCTCCCGGACATGGATCCTGAGCTTGCCTCCCTGCGGACGATTGCGGGAGGCGGGCCGCTGCGCATGCAGTCAGCCGAGGGCTTCGCGGACAGTGAGTCGCCCGACCGCTGGCATGCGCTTGCCGGGGCGCGGCTGGGACCCGCGGTTCCGGATCCCGGCGCGATCTACACGATCGGCAGCAACTACCGAGCGCTCGACGAACCCCCGGGCACTCGCCCGGATCGGCCGCCCGTATTCGGCAAGGCGCCGACCTCGGTGACTGGGGACGGAGCCCTGCTGGCATGGGATCGGACGCTGACTGCGAACGTCATGGGTGAGTGCGAGCTCGGCGTTGTGCTCGGACCGGATGCCTCGGTCTTGGGCTACACCATCGTCAACGACGTCACGTCACAGGATCCCTGGCTCGATGGCGACCAGTGGCTGCTGGGCAAGTCGATGCCCGGCTTCTGTCCCGTGGGCCCGTGGATCGTCAGTGCCGACGAGCTGGACCCGAGCGACCTGCGGCTCGGCTTCCGCGTCAACGGAATCACGGTGCAGGACGGCCGAACCTCGCAGATGCGCTTCTCGATCCCGGAGATCGTCGCCTACCTCTCCGCGCACGTGGCGCTTCGCCCCGGCGACCTGATCGCGACCGGGACCCCGGCTCGAACCGGTCCCGATGCCCAGCGAACCCTGCAACCGGGGGACGTCATGACCGCCTGGATCGACGGGATCGGCGAGCTCAGCAACCCCGTCGGCTGATCGAGCCACCACGAGGAGTCCCGATGAAACGCCCCACCGTGTTCCTGGGCGAGATGACCAGCCCGGAGGTCGAGGCCTTCCTGCGCGAGAGCCAGACGGTGATCGTGCCGATCGGCTCCACCGAGCAGCACGGCCCGCATGGACCGCTGCTGACGGACGTGCTGGTGCCCAATGAGGTCGCTCGCCGCGTTGCGCCCCGGGTGGGGGCAGCCGTCGCGCCGACGGTGAACTACGGCCTGTCGTATCCGCACGTCGGCTTCACCGGTCTGGTGCACATCCGGGTCCCGACGTTCATGGCGCTCGTGGAGGACCTCTGCGCCTCCCTCGCCGCAATCGGCTTCAGAACGATCGTCTTCCTCAACGGCCACTACGACAACACCTACGCCATCGCCTACGCCTGCGCTGCGGCGGCGGCCCGGATGCCGGCCGGCGTTCGTGCGTTTCCGGTGAACTACTGGGACGGCATGACGCAGGCCGAGGCCGCCGAGTTCTTCGATCCGTCGAACGGGCTGCATGCAAATCGGGGCGAGACCTCGGCCGTGCTCGCCATCGACCCGGGCCTCGTCGATATGGACGCTGCCAACGAGGAGTTCCCGCCGTTCCCGGACGTCACGAACGCCGGCGCGGTCCATACCGCGTTCTTCTTCTCCTCGCCCGGCTCCGTGCATCGTGCGACGCAGAGCGGAACGTGGGGCGACGCACGTGAGGCGACGCCGGAGTTCGGGGAGCGCTACCTGGAGGTCGTGACGGAGGCGACCATCCGGATGCTCGACGACATCGACAGGACGTTCGCGGCCATGCCGGGCCGCTGACGCCGCACCGGCTCGCCGAAACCATCCATGCTTGAGGAGCCACCATGATCGAACGACACATCCCGTTCACCGTCGAAGAGGGCTCCGGAGAGGCCTTCGAGCGCTTCTTCGCGGAGCGGTACCGGCCGGCCGCGACGCGCATGCCGGGCCTGCTGGCCGTCGGCCTGCTCCGCCTCGCCGGCGACCCGACGAGCTACGAGATGACCTTCCGCTGGGACGACGCCGAATCCGCGACGGCATGGCGAACGGCCCCGGCGCACGAGGCGCTGCAAGGGGAGCTCAAGGCGCTCTCCGCGATGGGCGGCATCCTCGTCTACGACGTCATCGAGTAGTCCAGCGTGACCGTCCGCGAGTACCTCGTGCCGGAGTCGCTGCCGGAGGCTGTCGGGCTCCTGGGGCGTCACGGTCCGGACCTGCTCGTGATGTCCGGCGGCACGGTCGTGATGCCGCTCATCAACGAGGGCATCTCGCTGCCCGAACGCGTGATGAGCCTTCGTCGCGCGGGCCTCGGCGGCATGGAACGGCGCGGCGAGGTCCTGGCCATCGGCCCGATGACCACGCTGACCCGGTTGCTCGCGCAGGACCAGGTGCCGCTGCTGCGCGAGGCGGCCCGGCTCACGGCCAGCTGGTCGGTCCGCAACCTGGCCACGGTCGGCGGCAACCTGTTCACGCCCCCGAGAGGCGGCGACGTCGCCGTGGCGCTCCTCTGCCTGGATGCGTCGGTGCGCCTGGCCGGCGCACGGGGGGAGCGCGTGCTCCCGCTGGCCGACTTCTACACGGGCCACGGGACCACCGCATGCGCGGCCGACGAGCTCCTCGTGGAGATCCTCGTACCGATGACGCAGCGAACGACGGCCTACCTGAAGTTCGGCCGCAAGGAAGGCAACACCCCGGCCGTGGTCACCGTGGCCGCCGCCGCGGAGTGGGACACCGCCGGCCGCGTCCGCGAAGTGCGGATCTGCCTGGGCGCCGCCGGGCCGCATCCGATCCGCGCCGCGGCCGCCGAGGCCGCGATCGCCGGCTCGGCACTGGAGCCGGCCTCCATCGGCGCGGCCGCCGCGGCCGCCGAGGCCGAATGCCGGCCCCTGACGGACGCCGTCGCCACCGAGTGGTATCGCCGCCGGATGGTCGGCGTCTTCGTGCGCAGGGCGCTGGAACAGCTGGCAGCGCGGCACGCCGACGGGCTCGGTCAGGCGTGAGCGGCGTGGCGTCGAGGATCGTCACGTTCCGCGTCGGGGACCGCGAGGTGGAGGTCATGGTCAAGCCCATGACCACGCTCCAGGCGGTCCTCCGTTACCAGCTCGGCTACACGGCCGCCAAGGAAGGCTGCCGGCAGGGCGGCTGCGGAAGCTGCACGGTGCTCGTGGACGGGGAGCCGCTGATGTCCTGCCTCGTGCCCGCCGAGGACGTCGCCGGCCGGCAGGTCACCACGCTGGAGGTCCTGGCGCCGGACGGCGATCGCCTGGATCCGGTCCAGCAGGCATTCCTGGACCACGGCGCATACCAGTGCGGCTACTGCTCGCCGGGGATGATCATGATCACGAAGGCGCTGCTGTCGCACAACCCGCGGCCGACGCGCGAGGAGATCGTGGACGCACTCGCCGGCAACGTCTGCCGCTGCACCGGCTACCGGCCGATCCTCGCGGCGGTGGCGAGCCTCGCCCAATGAGCGCGCCCTTGAACGTCGTCGGCCGGTCCCTGCCGCAAAGCGACGGGACGGGCCACGTGACCGGGCGGACGCAGTTCACCACCGACCGCTCGTTCCCCGGGATGCTCCATCTCAAGGTCGTGCGCAGCCCGGTCCACCACGCGCGGATTCTCGGCGTTGACCTCTCGGAGGCGGAACGCGTGCCGGGCTTCGTCCGCGCGCTGACCCACAGGGACGTGCCGCACAACGTCTACACGATCCTCGGACTCATCGGCGTGGAGCCGGAAGAGGAGCTCGTGCTGGCCGTCGATCGCGTCCGCTACCGCGGCGAGCCGATCGTCGCGATCGTGGCCGAGTCGGAGGACGCGGCGCTCGAGGCGGTGGCTCGCGTCAAGCTCGACCTCGACGAGCTGCCGGCGGTATTCGACGTGGAGGAGGCCCTCGCGCCGGGCGCGCCGATCGTGACCCACTGGGGCAACAACACGTTCATGTACGAGGGGCATCCCTGTCGGCGCGTCCGCTTCGGCGACGTGGAGGCGGCCTTCGAGGCGGCAGACCACATCGTCGAAGGGGTCTACAACACCAAGCCGATCGAGCATGCGCCGACCGAGACGACGGCTGCCATCGCGGTTCCGGAGGCGAACGGCCGGTACACCGTCTACACGAACACGCAGGCGCTCTACTTCAGCCTGGACAACACCGCGATCATCCTCCAGCTCCCGGGCAACCAGCTGCACTTCGTCGGGGGCACGGTGGGCGGCGGGTTCGGAGGCAAGGTGGACGTCATCGTCGAGCCGCTCGCGACGCTCGCAGCCATGAGGACGAAGCGGCCGGTGAAGTACGCCTACAGCCGTGCCGAGGAGATGCAGGTCTCGTCGACCAGGGCCGCCTGGCGCATCTACGTCAAGGACGGCGTCATGAGCGACGGTCGGATCGTCGCGCGGAAGGTCACGAGCTACGCCGATTCCGGCGCCTACAGCCGGCAGACCCCGTACGCACTGACCAAGCACGCCGCGAACGCGTCGGGACCCTACGCGATCCCGAACGTCTCGATCGACGCCTACTGCGTCTACACCAACCGGGTCCCATCGAGCGCCATGCGAGGCTTCGGGATCACCATGGCCTCGTTCGCGATCGAGGTCCAGATGGACAAGATCGCCGAGGTTGTCGGGCTGGACCCGTGGTCGATCCGCTTCCTGAACGCCTACCGGGACGGCGATGTGAAGCCGCATCGCAAGGTCGTGGAGGACGCGACGCTGATCGAGACGATGCAGGCAGCGGCCGAGCTCGTCGGGCACGAGCTGCCGGCGGACTTGCGCGCGATGAGCTCGGCACCACGCGACGGGGCGCGCTGACCGTGGCCCTGCTCCGCGGCACCGGCATCGCCGCCGTCAACTACCCGACGGGCATGAACCTCGGCGGCGACCCGTCCCAGGCGCTGATCCACGCCACGACCTACGGCGCCTTCGTGGTCTCGTTGTCGGCCACGGATCTCGGGCAGGGGCTCCGCACGGTCATCGGGCAGATCTGTGCCGAGGCGATCGGCGTGGGCATGGACGACGTCATCGTCGACACGGCCGACACCGACTCGGGACCGCACGACATGGGCACCTTCGCCAGCCGGGCCACGCATCGCGTGGGCAACGCCGTGATCGCGGCCGCGCTCGAGGTGCGCGAATCGCTCCTGGACGTGGCCGCCGACGAGCTGGAGGCCGCGCGCGAGGACCTGGAGTTCGACGGCCAGGGCAGCCTCTTCGTTCGCGGCAGCCCGGAGCGCGCGCTCAAGATCGCCGACGTGGCGGCCGCGGCCCAGTTCAAGTACGGCCGCACGATCGCGGGTCGCGGCGCCTTCATGAAGCCGAAGAGCCCCGTCGACCCCGAGACCGGCGCGATGGATCCGGATTCGACCGAGGCGCACGCATGCACGGTGGCGGAGGTCGAGGTCGACACCGAGACCGGCGTGGTCCGGGTCCTCAGCATCCGCAGCGCGTTCGAGGTGGGACGCCAGGTCAACCCCGCCCTGGTCGACGGCCAGATCGTCGGCGGTGCCTGGATGGGCCTGTCGCATGCCCTCTACGAGACGACCGCGCCCTACTACCCGGACACGGCGCACGGCGCGAGGGACTTCAGCGACTACCTCATGCCGGGCCCCGCGGAGCTGCCGGAGATCGAGAGCGTGGTGCTCGAGTATCCGTCCTCGAACGGACCGTACGGGGTCAAGGGCGTTGGCGAGATGACCGCGAACTCGCCGATCCCCGCGATCGTCAACGCCATCTACCACGCGACCGGGGTGCGGATCGACGAGCTGCCGGTGACGCCGGAGCTCATCCTTCGAGGGCTGGACGCCAAGCGCACTGCCGACGCCGCGGCAGCCAACGAGACAACCCCGACGATGCGCGACTGAAGGAGGCCGCCGATGCGACAGATCATGACCTGGGACGACTTCCCGACGGTCGAGTACATCCCCGGCGTCTACCGGCAGACCGTGTCGGGTGAGAAGACGATGATGACGAGGATCGTCTACCGCGGCGGCGTGGTCATCCCGGAGCACAGCCACGAGGCCGAGCAGATCATGCTCGTCGAACGGGGCCGGCTCTGGGCGAAGGTGGCGGACGAGGAATCCGAGGTCGGGCCCGGGTCGTTGCTGGTCATCCCCTCGAACTGGATCCACGCGTTTCGGCAGCTGGGCGACGAGGACGTCGTGTTCTACGAGTGCTTCGCACCGATCCGGCTCGAATACCTGGTCGGCTTCCGCGGGCCCGACCCGTCCCTGAAGATGATCGAGAAGGGCCTGCCCGGCTGAGAGAAGGGCGCGGCACCGCGACCTACAATCCTGCGGTGACCATCTACCTGGACCACGCGGCGACCACACCGGTCCGCCGCGAGGTCGTCGAGGCGATGCTGCCGGTCCTGACGGAGGACTGGGGCAACCCGTCGTCCCCGCACGCAGACGGCCGGCGGGCCCGCGCCCGACTCGACGGAGCACGGGAGTCGATTGCCGGGCGCCTGAGCGCCGATCCGCGCGAGCTCGTCTTCACGAGTGGCGGCACCGAGGCCATCAACCTCGCGATCAAGGGTGCCGCGTGGGCCGGAAAGGCGATGGGCAACCGGATCGTGACGACGGCGGTGGAGCACCACGCCGTGCTCAACACGTGCGCGATGCTCGAGAAGTTCGGCTTCGAGGTCGTGACGCTGCCGGTCGATCGCTACGGGCGCGTGGACGCCGACCACCTGACGGCCGCGCTCAACGAGAAGACCATCCTGGTCTCGCTCCAGCTCGCCAACAACGAGGTCGGCACCATCCAGCCGATCGCCGAGCTGGTCAGGCGGGTTCGCGCTCAGCGCGGTGCGCTGATCCACCTGGACGCCGTGCAGGCCGCGCCGTATCTCGACCTGGACGTTCAGGCGCTGGACGTGGACCTGCTCTCGATCGCGGGTCACAAGCTGGAGGGCCCCAAGGGGAGTGGCCTGCTCTGGCTCCGCCGCGGCACCGCGATCCTGCCGCAGCTGCACGGCGGCACCCAGGAGCGGTACCGGCGGGCAGGGACGGAGGACGTGGCGGCCGCCGTCGGGCTGGCTGCGGCATACGAGCTGTCGTGCACGGAGCGTGCCGAGACCGGCGCGCGGCTGCGCCGCTTCCGTGACCGGCTGCGCGACGCGGTGCTGGCGCTGCCCAACGTCGAGCTGACGGGCCATCCTCGCTCCCGGCTGCCGGGACTCCTCTCGGTGGTGGCGCGGGACGTCCACGGAGACGAGCTGGTGGCGGCGCTCGACCTCGAGGGCATCTCCTGCTCGACGGGCTCCGCCTGCACGACCGGCTCCATGGATCCGAGCCATGTCCTGACCGCGATGGGCTTCCCCGACGACGAGGCGCGCGGCGCACTCCGGCTCTCGCTCGGGCGCACGACGACCGACGAGGAGGTCGAGCGGGCTGCCGAGGTCATCCCCGCGGCCATCGTGCGACTGCGGCGCGGCACGGCGCCGATATCGATCGATCCGCTCGGGCAGGAGGTACCGGTCTGAGCGAGCGGGTGCTCGTCGCGATGTCGGGCGGCGTCGACTCGTCGGTCGCGGCGGCACTGCTCGCCGAGTCCGAGTCGGGCGGGGAGCAGGCCCCGGTCGGGGTCTGGATGCGGCTCCACGACGCGGCGGACACGTACAGCGAGTTCAAGAAGAGCTGCTGCTCGCTGGACGCGGCCGACGACGCGCGGCGCGTGGCGGGGCAGCTCGGCATTCCGTTCTACGTGCTCAACCTGGAACGCGAGTTCGAGGCCGGCGTGCTGAACCCGTTCCTCCAGACGTACCTGGACGGGCGCACGCCGTCGCCGTGCGTGGACTGCAACACCTACGTGAAGTTCGGCGCCCTGCTCGGTCGCGCGCGGCACCTCTACGGCTGCGACGCGGTGGCGACCGGCCACTACGCGCGGGTGGACCGCGTGGAAGACCGTGGAGCGGATGGCGGCGAGCGGTGGCGGCTCCTCGCCGGTCTGGATCGGGACAAGGACCAGAGCTACTTCCTGTACGGCCTTCGACAGGACCAGCTGTCGCGGACGCGCTTCCCGCTCGGCGAGCTGACCAAACCGGAGGTGCGGGACGTGGCCCGGCGGCACGGCCTGGCCACGGCGGAGAAGCCGGAGAGCCAGGAGATCTGCTTCGTGCCCGGCGGTGACTACCGGGAGGCGCTCCGCGACCGGGCCGGCTGGCAGGAGACGCCGGGACCGCTTCGCGACGCGGACGGGACGCTCGTCGGAGAGCACCGCGGCGCGCCGGCATACACCGTCGGCCAGCGCACGGGCCTTGGCGTGGCTCTCGGCGAGCGCCGCTACGTGACCTCCATCGATGCGCCGGCCAACCTGGTGACGCTCGGCCGCCGTGAGGATCTGGAGAAGCGGCAGTTCGCCGTGGAGGGCGGATCGTTCGTGGCGGGAACTCCGCCGGGCGAGGCCTTCGAAGCGGAGGTCCGCATCCGGCATCGCGCCGATCCAGTCCCCGGCGTCGTCCGCCGAGCTTCGCCGTCGGAGCCCGACCGCGGAGGGCGGTGGGAGGTCGTGCTCGACCGGCCGGCGTGGGCGCCGGCACCGGGGCAGGCCTGCGTGTTCTATCGCGGCGACGAGGTCATCGGCGGCGGCCGAATTTCGGCGTGAGCTCCGGGCCGGCGCCCCGTGCTTGACCTGGTCCTGGCGCCGGCGCTCATTCTCGCGATCGTCGTCGGCGCATTCCACGCCTGCCTGTACGTGCTCATCCGCGGCACCGCCGGCGCGCGGCTGCCGTTCGTGCTCAGCGGCGCGATCCTCGGCGCGTACGCGGGAAACGCCGTCGCGGACCGGCTCGGCGACCCCATCCGCCTCGGCGACTTCGGCCTCCTCTGGTCGTCGATCGTCGCCTGGCTCGGGATCGTGGTGATCGCGGTGGCCAGCACCCTCGGACCGACCCGGAAGCGGCGCCAGGGCAGCTAGTCGTACGCCCGAGCGGGGGCATCTCGGCTCGTGCCGCGGTAATGCCCGGAGACGAGGGTCCCGTTCGGTACACTCGCGATCATGCTGCGACGCGTGTTCCTGTTCGATTCCGGCCGGCGCCACGGCCGGTTCGCCGTGCCGCGCGGAGCGCGCTGACCGTGGAGTGGCTGCCCGCCTCCGAGATCCGCCGGCGCTACCTCGAGTTCTTCGCCGAGCGCGGGCACACCATCGTGCCCAGCGCCAGCCTCGTGCCGGCCGGCGACCAGACGCTCCTCTTCACCAACAGCGGCATGGTCCAGTTCAAGGACGTGCTCCGCGGGACGGAGACGCGCTCGTATTCGCGGGCGGCGGACGTGCAGCGATGCCTCCGCGTCGCGGGCAAGCACAATGACTTCGAGGAGGTCGGCCGCACGCCGCGGCACCACACCCTCTTCGAGATGCTCGGCAACTGGAGCTTCGGCGACTACTTCAAGGCCGAGGCGATCCATTACGCGTGGGACTTCCTCACACGGGATCTCGGCATCGACCCCGAGCGTCTCGCGGCCACGACCTACAAGGACGACGAGGAGGCGCGGCGCGTCTGGCGCGACGAGATCGGCCTGCCGCCCGAGCGGATGGCCACGTGGGGCGACGTCGAGAACGGTGACGACCACAACTTCTGGCGGATGGCCGACACGGGGCCGTGCGGGCCGTGCAGCGAGATCCACTTCGACCGCGGCGCGCACCTGTCCGAGGGGCCGCACTGCATCCCGGACCACAGCGAGCACTGCCCGCGCTGGCTGGAGATCTGGAACCTAGTGTTCATGGAGTTCGACCAGCAGCCGGAAGGCCCCCGCGTGCCGCTCCCGTTCAACAGCGTGGACACGGGGATGGGTCTGGAGCGGCTTGCCAGCGTGCTCCAGGGCGTGCCCACGAACTACGACACGGACCTCTTCACGCCGATCCACGAGCGCATGCGCGAGCTCCTGGGCCACGATCCGGAGGCGTTCGAGAGCGAGCGGTTCAGCTACCAGGTCATCGCGGACCACTCGCGCGCGATGACGTTCCTCATCGCCGACGGGGTGCTCCCCGCGAACGACGGGCGCGGCTACGTGCTGCGGCGGATCGTGCGCCGGGCGGTGCGGCACGGCCGGCTGCTCGGCCGCCGCGAGCCGTTCCTGGCCCAGACCGCCGAGGTGGTCATCGCCACGATGAGCGACGCGTACCCGATGCTGGAGGGACGGCGCGAGGCGATCCTCGGCACGATCCTGCGGGAGGAGACGGCCTTCGCCCGGACGCTGGATGCGGGCACGATCCAGCTGGAAGAGGCGCTCATCCCGCTCACGGGCGCCGAGCGCGTGATCGGCCGGCGCGAGCAGGACCTGCCGCCGGATGCGCCGGTCCTCCCCGGCGAGGTCGCGTTCCGGCTCCACGACACGTACGGCTTCCCGATCGACCTGACCATCGAGCTTGCCGCCGAGTACGGCGTGCGCGTCGACCGGGCGGGCTTCGAGCACGCGCTGGCCGAGCAGCGGACGCGCAGCCGCTCCGGCAAGAAGGCCGACTTGGCGCGCCACGCCGAGCAGACCGCGCTCTACGACTCGATCGTCCGGTCGTCCGGCGGGACGCGCTTTGTCGGGTACGAGACGCTCGCCTCCGACGCGCGGGTGGTGGCGATCCTGCGGGACGGCACCGAGTACCAGGAGCTGGAGGCCAAGCCGGAGATCGAGCTGCGGGCTCCTGCGGCCGCCGACGCGGAGCTGGTGCTGGACGTCACGGCGTTCTACGCCGAAGGCGGCGGCCAGATCGGCGACCGCGGCGTGATCCGGGACGGGGAGGGGACCGTGCTCTTCACGGTCGAGGACACGCAGCGCCCGGTCGCCGGCCTGATCGTGCACCGCGGCAAGCTGCACGGCCGCGTCACGGTGGGCCAGCAGGTCGCCGCCGAGGTGGATCCCGAGCGCCGCGTCGCGACGATGCGGAACCACACCGGGACGCACGTGCTGCACCGGGCGCTGCGCAATGCCGTCGGCGAATCCGCCCGGCAGGCGGGCTCGCTCGTCACGCCGGACTACCTCCGCTTCGACTTCCCCTTCGACCGGCCGCTCTCCGACGAGCAGCGGCGCTCGATCGAGCGGGAGGTCCGCGGCGTCGTCCGCGACGACCGTCCGGTGAGCGTCGAGCTGATGCCCATGGCGGACGCGATCGCCAGGGGCGCGGACGCCTTCTTCGACGAGAAATACGGCGAGACCGTGCGGACGGTGCGCGTTGGGGATTACAGCTTCGAGCTGTGCGGCGGCACCCACTGTCAGGCGTCCGGGCAGATCGGCAGCTTCGTGATCACCGGCGAGCGGTCGATCGGTTCGGGCATGCGCCGCATCGAGGCGCTGACCGGCGAGGCGGCCGACAAGCTCGTGGAGGACCGCCTGGCGGCCCTGGAGCGCGCGGCGACCGTCGCCGGAGTCCAGTCGGCCGACGCCCTGCCGACGCGCATCGAGGAGCTCCAGGCGCGGGTCCGCGACCTCGAGAAGCGGCTGCGAGCCGGAGCCGCGGCCGGTGGTCCGCTGCGTCCCGGCGAGCTGGTGCGCACCGCCGAGGCACTCGACGGGACGCGCTTCCTGGCCTACGCCGCCCCGTTCGAGTCGATGGAGCAGCTCAAGGGCTACGCCAAGGACCTCCGCGGCGTCCTCGGCGACGGGGTCATCGCGCTGGCCCTGGAAGCCGACGAGCCGCAGCTGTTCGTCACCGTCAGTCCCGACCTGGTGCAGCGCGGCGTGAGCGCGGGCAACCTCGTGGCTGCGGGTGCGCCGGTGATGGAGGGACGCGGCGGAGGCCGACCGGAGATGGCCCAGGCCCGCGGTGCCCGGCGCGATCGGCTCCCCAGCGCCCTCGAGGCCATCCGCCAGGCGCTGGCGGAGACCCTCGAAGCCGCGCCCGTCGGCGACGTCTCTGCCGAGGCGGCCGTGGACGAGACGACCGCCCGATGAGCCGCCGTACCGCCCCCGGAGGCAGCTGACGAGGATGGCCATCTGGCGTCGGTTCCTCCAGCGCGAAGAGAGCTCATCACTGGCGGCATGCACGTCGCTCGACATCGGCACGGAGTTCGCCAAGGCGCTGGTCTTCGAGATCGACCGGGACGGGCACGGCATCGTCCATGGGGCGGCGCGCAAGCGGCAAGGCCTGTCGCACATGCAGTCCGGCACGGTGGCGGACATCGCCGCTGTCGTGGACAACTGCCAGGTCGCGCTCCAGGAAGCGGAAGAGATGGCCGGCTTCCGCTCGACGCAGGTGGTGATCGGCATCGCCGGGGAGCTGGTCAAGGGCTTCACGACGAGCCACAACCAGGAGCGCAAGCGGCCGGAGCAGCCCATCACCGAGCAGGAGCTCCAGCGCCTGATCGACGGGGTGCAGCGAGAGGCGCTGCGGGACGCGGAACGGTCGATCACCTGGGAGACCGGCCTTCCGAACGTGGACATCCAGCTGGTCCACGCCGCGGTCACGGGCGCGACGATCGACGGCTACTCCGTCACCAACCCGGTCGGCTTCCAGGGCCGCCACGTGAAGATCAGCATCTTCAACGCCTTTGCGCCGCTGATCCACCTTGGCGCGCTGCGGACCGTCGCCAGCCAGCTGGACCTGGAGCTTCTGGCGATCGTGGCGGAGCCGTATGCCGTCGCCAGGTGCCTCGGCGGCCATCTCGGCCAGCAGGCCGGCGCGCTCTTCATCGACGTCGGCGGCGGCACGACCGACATCGCGCTCGTGCGCCAGGGCGGTGTCGAGGGCACCCGCATGTTCGCGCTCGGCGGCCGAGCCTTCACGAAGTCGCTGGCCGATCGGCTCGACCTGCCGTTCGCTCGGGCGGAGGAGCTGAAGATCGACTACGCCAAGGGCGTGCCCGTCCAGTCGTGGGAAGAGGTCCGCTCGATCATCGCGGAGGACGTGGCGGTCTGGTCGGCGGGCGTCGAGCTCGTGCTGGAGGAGTTCGGGAAGAACGGGCTTCTGCCCGGGCGCATCGAGCTGTGCGGCGGCGGTTCGCGCCTTCCGCAGATCGCGGCTGCGCTGCGCGAGCCGTCCTTCTCGCGGAACCTGCCGTTCGCCCGACCGCCCGCGGTCAACATCATCGGCCCGTCGCAGGTGGAGGCCATCCACGACGCGACGCAGCTGCTGGTCGACCAGCAGGACGTCACGCCGCTGGCCCTGGCCTACCAGGCCATCGAGATGGCCGCGCCCGAGGCACCCCTGGACGCCGCGTTGCGGAGAGTTCTCCGGGTCATGCGGGTTTAGGAGATACGCCGGCTCCGCTGCTGCCCTTGCGCACTCCCCGTCCCGTTCTAGGGCAGACTCTGGCAGACGCATGAGGGATCAATGAGCGTCTGCTATCTCGATGTGCAGGACGAGATCACCGACGCCGTGGCACGGCTGCGCGCCGCGCCGGACCGGCAGGTCGTGATGGTGCTGCCACCGGGATCGCGGATCGGGACGAGCCGCATCAACTTCCGGCTGATGCTGCGCGAGGCGGAGACGCGCGGCCTCGGTCTGGAGCTGGTCAGCGGAGAGGCGGAGGTGCGCGCGCTCGCCACGTCCGCGGGCATGAACGCGCACTCGACCGTGGAGGAGGCGGAGCAGAGCTTCCGCAACGGCGGCGGCCCGCTTTCGTCGTCGAACGGCGCGGCTTCGGCGCCCGGTGCCGGTGGTCAGCCGGGTGGCGCGCGTCCGGCGCCTGGCGCCGACGCTCGAGCGGGTACGACGACGCTGCCGGCTGCCGCGGCCCCGCCGCCGAGTGGCGCTCCGCCGCCGGGTGGCGCTCCGCCGCCGGGTGGCGCCCCGCCCAATGACCCGCGCTGGGCCGTCCGACCCGACACCGGCGGCTTCGCCGTCACGCCGCGCACCGCGAGAGCGGCGTACGGCGGCGGCCCGGGCGAACCCTGGACGGGTGGCCCCGGACAGGAGCCGGTCCAACCGGCCCGCGGCCGGGCCCGTCGCCGCGTGCGGCGCACCGTCGGCCTCGCGCTCCGCCTCGCAATCGTGCTGCTGCTCATCGGCGGTGCCGCGTACGCCGCCTACCTGTACCTGCCCACCGCGACGATCGCGCTGACCCCCACGACGCAGCCGCTCGGCCCCCTTGTCGTCAAGGTCACGGCCGATCCGAATGTCGCGGTGCCGGACTCGGTTGCCGGGGTCGTCCCCGCCGAGCACATCCCGATCTCGCTCGCGACGAGCGGCAGCTTCCCGGCCACCGGCGTCGAGGTGGTGCTCACGAAGGCCATCGGAACGGTGACGTTCACCAGCAAGAACACCGTCCTCGACGTGATCGTGCCGCAGGGCACCTCGCTCAAGACCTCGAATGGAGTGGAATTCGAAACGCTGGATGCCGCCGTCCTGCCGAAGGCCGACTTCGACACCGGGAACGCGACGACCGCGGAGGTCCGCATCCGGGCCAAGGAGCCGGGTCCCGCCGGCAACGTCGCGGCCGAGACGATCACGGACGTGCCCGCGTCACTGACCGAGCAGCGCATCGAGGCGAAGAACGCGGAGCAGACCTCCGGCGGGCGCCGCAGCGAGATCGCGTCGGTGACCCGCGAGGACTACGACGCGGCTCTGGCCTCGCTGACGGCCCAGCTCCAGACCGATCTCGAGGCGGCGCTGACCGACCCGAAGACCACGCCGCGAGGGCTCACCCTCTATCCGCAGACGGCGGTGTTGGGGCGGGTCAACGCGGACCATGCTGCCGGCGACCTCGTCGGAACGCAGGTCGACCAGTTCGAGATCGCCGTGGACAGCCAGGCCAGCGCGCTGGCCGTGGACGAGATGCTGGTTTCGAGCGTCGCTGGCGACACGCTCGAGGCGTCTGCCCCGGCAGGGGTACGCGTCTTCCCCGAGACGATCGTCGCCGAGCTCTCCGACGGCACCGTCAATGGCACGAGCATCGCCTACCAGGTGACGGTGAGCGCCCGCCAGTACTCGCCGCCGGACGCCACGGACCTCGAGAATCGCGTCCGCGGCAAGACGCTTTCGGAGGCCCGGTCCATACTGCAGGAGTACGGGAACGCGGTGGTCTCGGTCTGGCCGGACTTCGTTCCCACGATCCCCGACGACATCCGGCGGATCAACCTGACCGTTGAGAATCCGGAGATCCCGAGGTGAGTGCGTCCGCGTGACATGCCCAAGCAGACCCGATCGGAGCGGCTCGTCGTTCGACCCCGCGACCGTCGGGACGCGTACCCGAAGGTGAGGCTGCTCGGCGCGGACGTCGGCGAGCGGCGCATCGGCCTCGCGATCGGCGATCCCGACAGCGGCGTGGTCCGTGCCTTGACGACGATTCGGCGCGTCTCTCCTGCCGCGGACGCCGTCACGCTCCGTCGGCTGGCGGACGAGCAGGGTGCGACGGAGCTGGTGGTGGGCCTGCCGCTCCTCGCCGACGGCTCCGAGGGCTCGCAGGCCGCGCTGACCAGGGCGTGGGCCTCGTCGATCGAAGACTCCCTCGGCCTTCCCGTGGTCTGGCGTGACGAGCGCAACACCAGCCAGGCGGCCGAGTCCCGCATTGGTGCCGCCCGTCGCGGCCGCTCCGGTGGACCGCCGACGGCCGGCGCCATGCGCGCGTACCGCGCCAGGGTCGACCGTGAGGCCGCGGCCTCGATCGTGCAGGCGGAGCTCGACGCCCGAAAGGCCGGGGCATGACGCTCCGGGGCGGGGGCAGCTCGCCTCGCGACGGCCGCGGCATCCGCCAGGGCAGCATCACGCGCGGCAGCTCGGCCGCCCCGGGGTACCGTGCGCGACGAGGCGGGGCGACGTGGCGCGGCGTGATCTTCCTGCTCGTCCTCGCGGTCGCCGTCGTGGGCCTTGGGCTGTTCGTCGCCGCACCCGCCTTCAGGACGTTCGCCCGCGGGCTCGCCAACGACAACGCCCAGGCACTGGGCTATCCGTTCGTGGCGGACGTCGTGAAACAGGACCTGGGAGACGCGCTGACGAAGCCGGCGGGGACCGCCGCCGATCCGATCCGCTTCACGGTCGAGACGGGCGCGGGAGTCCGCCAGATCGGCGTCTCCCTCACCCAGGCCGGGCTCATCCGCGAGCCCATGGTCTTCCAGTACCTCGTCGTGACCCAGGGCCTGGACGGCAAGGTTCAGACCGGCGTGTTCACGCTGCGCAAGACGATGACGCCGCAACAGATCGTGGACCGGCTGCTCAAGCCGCCCGATCCGGTGCCGGTGACGATCGGCTTCTCGCCGCGCCTCGGCCTGCGCATCGAGCAGCTCGCCGCGCTCCTCGTGGAGATGCAGCAGAACCCCGAGACGGGCTCCGTGCCGCTGACCACGGATGTGGCGGAGTTCTACGACATCGCCCAGCACCCGCCCGCAGACCTGATCGCCGACTACCCGTTCCTGAGCACACTGCCCGCCGGCAACAGCCTGGAGGGCTTCCTCAGCGGGGGCGTGTACACGCTGCCGCCGGGCGCGAGCGCGGACGACATCGTGCGGACGCTCCTGGACGGCTGGCAGACGTCGATCGGTCCCGACGTGGTCAAGCAGGCCCAGGACGCGAAGCTGGACTTCTACCAGGTGCTGACCGTCGCGAGCATCGTGGAGCGCGAGACGGGAACCGACGCGGAGCGCGCCAAGATCGCCGGCGTCTACTGGAACCGGCTCGACCACGACCTCAACCGGACCCAGCTGATGAACGCCGACCCGACGGTCATCTACGCGGTCGACACCGACAAGCTGGCGAAGACCAAGCTCGACACATGGAACACCTACACGTTCTGGCTTCCGGTCGGCAGCAGCCTGAACGACGTCACTGTCTCGCCCGACCTCCAGAGCTTCCAGACCTACCAGACGCCGGGGCTGCCGGCCTGGCCGATCGCGACGCCCTCGAAGGCGTCGATCCTGGCCGCGATCAGCCCGGACACCAAGGACAAGTACCTCTACTTCTACGCCTGCCCAGGGTCCGACAAGCACAAGTTCGCGAAGACGCTGGCCCAGCACAACCAGAACATCGCCTCCTGCTGATGGCGGCGGTCGCCGGTCTGCCGCTGGCGCGCACGGCACTGCCGACGCGGGCAGACCTCGTCCGCTGGACGGATCTCGACCGCGTCGCACGCCCCGCTCGGCTGGCCCGGCTGCGCGAGCGGATGGAGCGCGCCGGCGTCGACGCCTACTTCGGGGTCCGCCGCGAGAACACACGCTACGTCAGTGGCTTCGTGCTCGGGGAGGGCGAGGAGAAGGTGGCCGGGGTGTCCGGCCAGTTCTTCGTCTCCGCCGACGAGGTGGTCGTGCTGGCCGACTCGCGCTACCGGCTCCAGGCGCACGCGGAGTGCCCCGACGCGCGTGTCGAGGAGGTCTACAACGACTTCGCCGGCCGCTGGCCGGACCTGATCGGCTCTCTGCGGCCGGTTCGACCGGGGCAGGAGGCCGTCCGACGCATCGCCGTCGAGTCCGGCTTCGTCAGCCACGCGACGTGGACGCGTCTGGCCGCGGCCGCTCCCGACGTGGAGCTGGTCCCCGCCGATGGCTGGATCGAGGAGCTGCGGCAGGTCAAGGAGCCGTCCGAGATCGAGCGCATCGGTTCGGCATCGGCGGTCGCGGACGCCGCGTTGACGCGACTCCTGCCGCAGATCCGCCCCGGCATCACGGAACGCGAGCTGGCTCTCTCGCTCGAGTGGGAGATGCGGACGAACGGCGCGGAGGCGCTCGCATTCGACGTGGCGACGCTCGCCGGTCCTCAGGCGGCGCTGCCTCACGGCTCGCCGACGGAGCGCACCGTTGCCACGGGGCAGGTCCTGCTCTTCGACTTCGGTGCGCAGGTCTGCGGCTATCGCTCGGACATGACGCGGACGCTCTTCGTCGGCGAGCCGTCGACGCGCGACCTGGAGATCTACGAGCTTGTCGCCGCGTCCCAGGCGGCTGCGTTTGCGGCCCTCGAGACGGCCGTCAGGGCAGGGGAGCGGCCGTCCAACCGGTCGATCGACGCGGCCGCCCGCGAGGTCATCGCCGCCGCCGGCCATGCCGACCACTTCGGCCACGGGCTGGGGCACGGCATCGGTCTCGCCACGCACGAGCTGCCCTCACTGGGACGCCTGGCGCCCGAGGTCCCGCTGCCGTCCCCGAGCGTCTTCTCGGTCGAGCCCGGCGTCTACCTCGACGGTGAGACCGGCGTGCGCATCGAGGACCTCGTCGCCTTCGATGCCGATGCGCGCCGGCTCGAGCGGCTGACGCACTTTCCGTCCGAGGTCACCGTCGTCGGGCAGTAGCCGCCCGTGTCCACGCCAGCGCCGGCCTCACGCGGCGTGCCTCACTCGCCGAGCCTGCCGACCAGGAGCCACGCATCGCAGCCCCGGCAGTTGGCGTTGCGATTGGCCACGTGCTCGACCAGGTAGACGCCGAACCGCCACGGCTCCGGGCCGATCCGGTCCGGGTTGGACGCGAACTCGTTGTACGCGCCCTTCTGCACCCGCAGGGCCGTTGGACCGCTCGTCCAACCCGCGACGTGCGGCGCCTCGCCCGGCTCCGGCGCGATCACGTCGGCGATCGCGCAATTGAATGGGGGCGCGATCGGCGGCCCAGGCTGTGGCGCGGGCCCGCAGGTGCTGCTGAAGGTCGTCAGCCAGCCTTCCACCGCGAGCACCCCTCCCAACGGGGTCGACGCCACCTGGCCCGACGCGGCCGCAACCCCCCAGATGAGCGAGTCCACGCGCGGCGCAACGGCGTGCCCGAGCAACGTGACGCCGGAGCCGGACTGGATCCGAAGCGCCAGCGGCCGGCTCAGGTCGCTCTTCGTGAGCTCCGGATACGGGTCGTCGCCCGTCAGCCAGACCACGACGCCGTCGAGCCCGTCGATCACGCCAAGGGGTCTCGAACACGGCGTATCCGCGAGGCAGATGGGACCGGCGAACGCCACGTCCTGGTTCACGGTCACGTCCGCGACAACAGCGAGCGGCGCGCCGTTCGAGCGCACGCCGTCGATCGCCGCGCGAAGCTCGGCCAGTGTGAGGATGTGGCCCGCTTGCGTCGTCTGTGACGGTGCCTGCCCCCCCGTGGGGGACGGCGAAAGGAACGTCCCGTCGTCATTCGGCCCGACGTTCACCGATCCGAGCGATGCAACGATGACCGCGATCAGGACGATGGCGGCCACGCCCGCAAGGCCGAGCGCCATCCTCGGCGACGGGCGGATGGGGCGCGAGCGGTCGCTGGTGTTCGGAGCGGCGCCGTGCTCGGCGGCATCGAAGTCGACCTCGCTCATCGACCGTCCTCCAGTCTTCTTCCGAGCGTCCGGTCCGGGTTCATCGCGCGGAGACAGACACCTCACGTGCGGCGGCGAGCCGGCGGTCGATGTAGCGCACGGCTTCGGACTGCTCCCCCATTGGCAGGACGACGGCGCGCGCCTTCTCGCCGAATGACTCGCCCTCGCTGGACCGGCCGCGCGAGAGCAGGAACTCCGCGTAGGCGAGGTAGCACTCGGAGTGGGCGAGCCTGTAGTCCGTCCCCTCGATCATGCCGATCGCTTCCTTGAGGAGCGCCTCGGCTTCATCGTCGCGCATCTGAGCAGCGCGGACCTGGCCGAGCACCATGCGTGTGGACGCGCCACTTCCCGGGTCGTCGTCGGCCGCCATGCCGAACGCCCGCAGCGCATGCGTCTCCGCCTCGCCGATGTCGCCTGCCTCGAGTACGCCGGCGGCGAGCTCGCGGACGGCCTCGACGAGGTATCCGCCGTGGCCGATCTCCTCGAACAGCGATGTCGCACGCCGGAGCAAGGCTATGCCCTCGTGGTGCATCCCGTCCTCGACGAGTGCAGTGCCCATGGAACTCACCACGACCCCCATGCCTTCCCGATCGCCGACCTCTTCGTACAGCTCGAGTGCCTGGCGCCACAACGGCATGGCCTCGGCTTGGGACTGGGCTGCGGCGACGTGGTTGCCGAACGTTCTGGCACTCAAGGCCCGAGCACTCCGGCTGCCGGACGCCTCGGCGAGCTCCTGCGCCTCCTCGTGAAGCACCTGCGCGTCGGCGGCGCGAACCTGGTGCCGCCGAACCGATGCGAGCCGGATCAACGCGATGGTCTCCCGTCGCGCATCGCCGAGCTCGCGGGCGGTCGCGCGGGCCCTCTCCCACGCGGAGTAGGCCTGCTCCAGGGCGCCGTACCACCACCCGACGTAGCCGGACAGGATCTCCGCATCGAAGCGATAACGCGAGTCGCCGGCGGCAGTCAACAGCTCGATGGATCGATCGATCCCCTTGCGGGCCAACTCGACCCCGCCCTTCGCGGCGTCGATCGACACCCACACGTCCGAGGCCGCGGCAAGGAGCGCCCGTCCCTCGATGTCGCCGCGGCCGGCCGCCCTGGCATCGATGGCCAGCTCGGATCCGAGCTTTCCGCTGACCCGGATGTCGTTCTGTCGATAGACGGCGTCAACCAGGCGCCACCGAAGTTCCAGGGACGGCTCCCCGTCGGCGGGCAAATCCAAGGCGCGCCGGGCAAACGACTCCTGCGCCTTGAAGTCCTCACGCTCGGATGCCCGGTCGGCGCTGGCCGTGAGCGCGTCGAGGGCCTGCTCGCGCAGGTCAGGATCCACGCGACCCTGGACTTCGGCACTGAGCCGGACGGCCTGCTCGAGGTGGTAGGCCCGAATGTCGGCGACCTCGTCGGTCCGCCCCGCGCCCCAATCCGCGAGCCAGCGAGCGACACGGGCATGGAGGTCCGCACGGCGGGACTTGGGCAGCGAGGCATAGGCGACGTCGCGGATGAGGATGTGCTTGAAGCGGTAGCTGGGCTCCGGGACCGGCTCCTCGGTGACGAGGTCTCGCAGGACCGCATCGTCGAGGAGCGGTTCGACGGGCTCGCCGTCGGCGATGAGTGTCGCCACAGCCGATCGCCCGAAGATCCGGCCGACGACCGATGCGACCTGGAGGAGGGCCCGTTCCGATCTCGGAAGCGTGTCCAGGCGGGCACGGATAATCGCCTCCACGGACTCCGGCACGGCGACGTCGTGGGCCTCGCGCGTGGCCACCCAGCGGCCGTCGCGCAGGAGGATGACGCCGCGATCGATCAGCATCCGGACGACCTCTTCGACGAACAGAGGGTTGCCCTCCGCCCGCTCGAGCACGCGATCCCGCAGGGTCGAGGGAAGGTCGTCGATATCCAGGAGGGCGGAAAGGAGCGCGGAGGCATCCTCCCGATCGAGCGGCTCGAGCGCGATGCGGCTCGACTCGAGTCGGCCGGACCCCCAGGCAGGGCGCCGGTCGAGCAACTCGGGCCGCGATGTGCAGACGAGCAGGACTGGCACGCCACGGACCCAGGTGGCGAGGTATTCGATGAGGTCCAGCATCGCGGGCTCGCCCCAGTGGATGTCCTCGAATACGAGCACGAGCGGTCGCTCGGCAGCGACCGACTCGATGAAGCGACGGAACGCCAACGCGATGTCGCGGTCCTCCGCGTTGGCGCCGGCGGGCGGCTCCGCACTCAGCCCGATGGCAAAGCCGATGCGGTCCGCGACCCCGGGCTCCCTGTTGACGGCCGCCACGGCGGCCTCCGCGTCGTGAAGGTCCATGCCCGGCGTGACGCCCGCGATCTCCCGCACGATCTCCGCCATCGGCCAGTAGGTGATGCCCTCGCCGTATGGAAGGCAGCGCCCACGGACGATGCGGGCTCCATCGTCGGCGATCCGGGCCGAGAACTCGCGGACGAGCCGGCTCTTGCCAATACCGGGCACGCCGATGAGGGTGAACAGGACGGCCTTGCGCTCGGTGACCGCGCGGCGCTGTGCACCGAGCAGCAGGTCCAGCTCGTCGTCGCGGCCGGTCAGCGGCGCCCGCAGCCCGGGGATGCCGCGTTCGCCACCGAGGTCCGCGCCCGCTTCGACGGCTCGCCACGCGGTGATCGTCGAATCCCTGCCGCGCAGGGCCTGCTCGCCGGCGGGCTCGTAGCGGATGGCCGTTCGCGTCGCCTGGTACGCCTCATGACCGACGAGGAACTCGCCTGGTGCGGCTGCCTGCTCGAGGCGCGCGGCGACGTTGAGGACATCGCCTGTGGCCATCGTCGCGCCGCCGAACGGGTCTCCTACGACGACCTCGCCCGACTCCGCCCCGATGCGCACCGCGACCGAGATGCCGTGCCGTTCGTTCGCATCGGCGACCAGGGACGCGATCCCGTCCCGAATCAGGAGGCCGGCACGGACCGCGCGCTCGGCATCGTCCTCGTGCGACACCGTCAGGCCGAAAAGGGCAAGAACCGAGTCACCGGCGAACTTCTCGACGCTGCCGCCGTTGCGTCGAACGATCTCGGTGACGAGCTCGAAGAATTGGCCAACGACGCCGCGCATGACCTCTGGGTCGCGCTGTTCGCCGAGGCCCGTCGACCCGACGAGATCGACGAAGAGCGCCGTGACGTGGCGGCGTTCCTCGACGCCGACGCGACTCACGAGGCTCGAGCCGCATTGCGCGCAGAAGCGAGCGTCGGGCGGGTTCTCTCTACCGCAGGTCGAACATCTCATCGGATGGCTTCTGGAGACCTCCGGCCGCATCGTACGCGGCGCGGCGCGCGCGAGGCCGGGCGCCATCGCAGGTCGGCGCGGGGCCGTCGGGTGTCCGGCGCGACCGCCGAGCGCAGCGCTACCGCTAGAATCGGGCCACCGAACCCGGCGTGCGCGGCGCCCGCCCAATCCTGTTGCGCCCGCCGTTCCACCATGGAGACCGACTTCGCATGATTTCCACCGGCGAGCTCAAGAAGGGCGTGGCCATCGAGCTCGACGGAGAGCTCTGGCAGATCCTCGACTACCACCACATCAAGATGGGCCGCGGCTCGGCGCAGGTGCGCATCAAGCTGCGAAACATCAAGCGCGGCCAGACCGTGGAGCGGAGCTTCCAGGCGGGCGACAAGTGGCCCCGCGCGCACATGGAGAAGCGCCCCGTCCAGTTCCTCTACCGGGACGGCGAGGACTTCCATTTCATGGAGCTGGAGACCTACGACCAGTTCATCCTCACCGCCGAGCAGCTCGACGACGCCGTGAACTACCTCACGGACGGTATGCAGCTCGACCGCACCAGCTACCAGGGAGAGACGATCGGCGTGGAGCTGCCCATCACCGTGGACCTGGTCGTGGCCCAGACGGATCCCGGCTTCGCAGGCGACACGGCGACCGGCGGACGCAAGCCGGCCACGATGGAGACCGGGCTGCTGGTCCAGGTGCCGCTCTTCATCAGCGAGGGCGACACGATCCGCATCGACACCCGCACGGGCGACTACCAGACTCGCGTCTGACGCAGGCCACGGCGCGCAGCGCCCCGCAGGGATAGCCGGATGACGCAGTCGCGCGCCGATCGTCCCGTGATGATGGATGGCTACGGCATCCCGGAGTCCACGGAGGGATTGCTGCCCTGGTCGTGGGCCGAGGAGCGTCTCGTGGAGGCGCCGGTCTACTGGGTGTCCTCCACGCGCTCGGACGGCCGTCCGCATGCGATGCCGACCTGGGGGACGTGGCTGGACGACAGCTTCTGGTTCGAGGGCGGCGCCGAGACGCAGCGGATGAAGAACCTCGCGCGGAATCCGGCCGCGGTCGTGCACGTTGAGCGTGGGGACGACGTGGTCATCGTCGAGGGAGAGGCCGAACGCGTCTTCGAGCTCGCTCCCGAGCTGGCGGCCCGCCTCAAGGACGGCTTCGCGAAGTACATCGAGACCCACGGCTACGAGGCGGATCCCAAGATCTGGGAGAACGGCGGCATCTGGCGGGTGCGACCGCGCAAGGTGCTCGCCTGGAGCGCGTTCCCCACCGATGCGACGCGCTGGTGGTTCGATCGGTGAGCTCAGCCAAATCGTCAGACGAGCAGGCGTGGCTTCCGTTCGAGGACTTCCTGGCCTCCGGCGCGAAGCCACCCACCGAGGGCTCCGGCGCCGCACCGCGTGGCAAGGCGGCAGGCGCCTCGCCGGGTGCTCCAGCAACCGCCGGCGAGCCTGGGGCCGCGCCGAATGCCTCGGCCGGGCCGTCCAGCGGCGCATCGGGCGCCGTGCCGTCGCCGCGCATCCTGTCGGTCGGGGATCTCACCAGGCTGGTGCGCCAGACGATCCAGGACGCGCCCGGGCTTCGCGATGTCTGGGTGGAGGGCGAGGTCGGACAGGTCAGCGTCAGCTCGGCCGGCCATTGCTACTTCACGCTCAAGGACGAGCGCGCGCAACTGCGCTGCATGATCTTCCGCGACGACCGGCTGGCCATCCCGTTCCAGCCGCTCACCGGCCTGCGCCTGGTTGCCCACGGGCGGCTGGACCTGTTCGAGCCGCAGGGCACCTACCAGCTCTACGTCGACACGCTCCAGCCCTCCGGCTTCGGCGACCTGGCCCTCCGCTTCGAGGCCCTGAAGGCCAAGCTCGCCGCCGAGGGCCTGTTCGACGCGAAGCGGCGCCGGCCGCTGCCTCCGCAGCCGCGCGTTATCGGCATCGCCACCAGCCTGTCCGGCGCGGTGCTGCACGACATGCGCAAGGTGCTCGGACGGCGCTGGCCGCTCGTCCGGGTGGTCGTCTCGGCCTGCCAGGTCCAGGGAGCGGGCGCGGCCGAGAGCGTGGTTGCGGCCCTCCGCAGGCTGTCGCGCTGGACGGATCCGGAGACCGGCCGAGCCACGGACGTGGTGATCCTTGCGCGCGGCGGGGGCTCGCTGGAGGACCTGTGGGCGTTCAACGAGGAGATCGTGGTCCGCGCCGTGGCCGCGCACCCGTGTCCGATCGTCGTGGGTGTGGGACACGAGACGGACGTCACGCTGGCGGACTTCGCGGCCGACGTCCGCGCCGCCACGCCGTCGGTCGCGGCCGAGCTCGTCGTGCCGGTCAGGGCGGAGGAGCTGGCCCGAGTCCGCCAGATTCGGCAGGCGCTCGACGCCCGCATGGTCACCACGCTGCTCGCGGCCGGGCGCACCCTGGAGACAGAGCGGCGGGCGCTGGACGGGTTCCGGCCATCCGCGTACCTCGCGGCCGAGCGGGAACGTGTCGGCCTTCTCCTCGATCGTGGCGCCCGCGCCATCCAGGCGCGGATGGAGGCGGACCGGGCCCGATTGACACGATCCGGCGATCGACTCCCGATGCTCCTCCAGGGCCGGCTGGCGCGCGGCCGGACGGA
>JAXDKU010000030.1:0-22318 GCA_034667005.1 Chloroflexota bacterium | reverse complement strand
AGACGCGGAACCGGTTCGGCGCCGTGACCCCGGCCGGGCTGCTCGTGCCAGTAGCGTCAGTCGCGCCGCCCGGCGCGTCGGTTCGCTGCGGCCGGAGCATGAGCCCGGGCGGCGGCTCGTCCCCGTGATCTGAGGCGCCGTGAGCGGGCGTCGCGGAGGCGGCCCCGTGAGCCTCAGAAGCCGCGCCGGCCGGGCCCTGCGCCGACGCGGTCCGGGTCGGGGTCGCCGGAAGGATCGCGAGCGCGAGCGCGAGCACCAGGCGGAGGCTTCGGTCGCGCCAGACGCGTCCGGCGTTGCCATGTGCCCTGAGCAGCGTCAATGGACCCCCATCATGCCGTTCGCTCGCCGTGCGCGTCGGTCGCCGTGCGCGACAGAGCCGATCTCGCTCGAGCCGGAGACGCTCCACGGCCGCGCCCCGGGATGCTGGCATGGACCGCGGGGACGGTCAACCGAGGAGGCCGGTTCAGACGATGGCCACCGGCCGCTCAATGGCCGCGTCCGTCTGGAAGCGACGGTCCACGAGGATCCGGATCACGTAGCCGAGCTGAAGGCCCGCACCATCGAATGACGGTGGCGAACCCGCCGGCACGGTGAGTCGCGCCTGAAGCGAGCCGTCGGCCAGCGACTGCGGCGGCACCTCCAGCGACGCGATGACGCCCTCCACCCCGTTCGGCGCGTTCGTCCGGCGATGCAGCTCAACCCGGGCCTTTTTGCCGCCCGGTGCGGACGGCCACGTGGCCGTGACCACCATCTCCGACCCGGACGGCACAGGCAGTGGCGATGTGACGTTGATCACCGCGTCTCCGACCGGGACGCCGGTCATGAGGCTCGTGCCGCCCTGCTCGCCGACGCCGGCCCGCAGGAGATCGGGGTGCTGCGCGACCGGCAGGTACATCGCCACGAAGTGATCGGATCCCATGGCCACGTCCCAGCGGATCTCGAGCGCCCACGCGATCAGCGCCTCGCCCAGGTGCGCGGTCGGAGGACCGAGCCGCGGAGCAGGCACCGCGAACCGAGCCTCCCATGTCTGCCCTGAGACCAGCGCGTTGGGGACCGCGGGATCGAGAAAGGCCTCCTCCGAGAACAACCGCCCCTGTGCCTCGACCCAGTCCTCGGTGCGCGTGACCTGTCCCTGGCTGTTCCGTTCCTCGCGGGAGCGGCGCTCCTCGTCGAGCCGCAGGCCGACCAGCCGGAGCGCGGCCTTGCGTCCCGCAACGCGTTCGGTCGCCCGCAGGCGGACGGTCCCCTCGATCCCCTCGCCGACCCGCGCCGGGTGATCGAGGACGAACTCGGCGAGAACGGCACCGTCGGTCGGCCGGACGAGCTCCTCCGCGCGCACGTCCTGGAGCGGATGGCTGCCGGAGAGGCCGGCGAGCCGCGGCCCGTTCTGGGCGTCGAAGGGCGAGGGAGCGGAGCCGGTATGGCCTCCGAGCGCGGTGAGGTTGAACGAACCGGTCATGCGTGGTGTCTCCGAGCTGGGCGAGTCAAGTCATGCGTCCGCGAGGCTAGCCCAGGAGTGCCCGTCGCGCGTCCGCCAGCCCCTTGGCGTTGCCGGCCTCGCCGTCGAGCCCGGTGAGGTCGCGGCGATGGATCCGTTCCGAGAAGTACCACGCCTGGAGCGCCCAGCGGAAGGCCAGGAAGCCGGCCGCGTGACCGAGCTCATCGGCCCCGATCGGGCCGGTTCGCGCGTAGGCGGCGACGACGCGCTCGTCCGAGTACATCCACGCCGAGCGACGTCGTACAGCAGCGGTCCGTGGCACGCCGCCCCCCAGTCGATCAGGGCCACGCCGTCACCAGAGGTCAGGAACGCCTCGGGAGCCGCGTCGGCGTGGAGGATTCCGTGGGTGAGATCTGGGGCAAGCCGTTCGGCGACGTCGATCGCGCCTGCCGCGGCCGCCCGCAGGCGCGGCTCGTCGATCGCGCCGGCGTCGAGCCACGTCCAGGGCCAGCGGTCCAGGCCGTCGGGGACCGGCGCACCGGCGAGGATCGAGTGGGCGCGCCCCAGCGTTTCTCCGATCGCCTCCATGTCCGCGCCCGATGAGGCGTCGAGGCGGCGTCCCTCGACGAAGCGCAGCAAGGCGACCAGCCGCCCGCCATGGACCGCCATTCGGACCGGTGCGCCGGTGCGGAGCCCGTGCTCCTCGAGCCAGGCCGCGACCAGCAGGCCCGCCTCCTCCGCCGGGGCGGAGATCTTCAAAACGTAGCGCTCCCCGCCCGACGAGACCCGCCAGGCGGAGGAGTTCATCGCGACGAGGGGCTCGCGCGTCGCCCCATGACCGAGCCAGGCGGTCACGGCCTCTTCGGCCAGCCGCTCATCGGGGGTCATGCGGCAAATCTAGTCCTCTCCAGCGGATTGAAATTGCCCCTTGACATGTAACCATCGAGTTACGTATCGTCGGCGGCGTGGAGGACGAGCTGACCTTCCGGGCTCTCGTCGATCCCAACCGGCGACTCCTTCTCGACCGCCTGTTCGAGCGTGATGGCCAGACGCTCGGCGAGCTGGCGGCCGGGATCCCGCAGATGAGCCGGCAGGGGGTCATGAAGCACCTGCGCCTCCTGGAGGAGGCCGGCCTGGTGGTCACGCGCCGCCAGGGCCGCTCCAAGCTCCACTTCCTCAACCCCGTCCCGATCCAGCGGATCCACAGCCGCTGGATCAGCCGCTATACGGCGCCCCTCGCTGCCGCTCTCGGCAGACTGAAAGATGTGATGGAGGCACCCATGGACCCGACCCGCAGCCACGTCTACCAGGTCTACATCGCCACCACGCCCGAGAGGCTCTGGGCGGCGATCACCGACCCCGCGGAAACCCAGCGCTACTACTACGGCACCGCCGTCCATTCCGACTGGCACGAGGGATCGCCGCTCGAGTACACCTACCCCGATGGTTCGGTCGCGGCGAACGGCAAGGTCCTGGAGGTCGAGACGAACCGGCGCGTCGTGATGGAGTTCAACCCGGTCTGGGACGACGAGATCCGCGACGAGCCGCCCGTCCGCATGACCTGGGAGATCGATCCGTCCGGAGCGCTGTGCAAGCTGACGGTCACCACGGACGGCGTCGTCCCGGGCAGCGCCACCGAGTCGCAGTTCGAGGGCGGCATCCAGTACATCGTCTCGGGCCTGAAGACCCTGCTGGAGACCGGCGCCCCGATGCCCGCCGGCGCCGCGCAGGGCTGAGGATCCGGCTGCGCAAAAAGTCGACCCGCACTGCCGCCCCCGGGGCAGTCACACTGCGCCGGGGGCATGCAGCGCACCGCGAGGAGACCGAATGCCGAATTACCTCTTCCATGGCACTTACGTCGGGGATGGCCTCAAGGGCCTCCTGAAGGACGGTGGCACCGGCCGCGTCAAGGCGGCCCGCGAGGTCGTCGAGTCGATGGGCGGGACGCTCGAGACGATGTACTTCTCGTTCGGCAAGGACGACTACTTCATCATCGCGTCACTGCCGGACAACGTCTCCGCCGCGGCCGTGGCTCTGACCGTTGCGGCTTCGGGCCGCGTGTCGATCGACACGACCGTGCTCCTCACCCCCGAAGAGGTCGACAGCGCCACCCAGCGTCACCCCGACTACCGCGCGCCGGGCGCCTGATCCGGGAAAGGCTCGCGACGCGACGTCGCGAGCCGAGTCGCTCTCGCGAACATTCGGCAGCGCCCGCACACGGCGGGCGGATGTCGCCTCCCCCAGCAGCCCGGCTTGCGCGTCAGCGGCCGAGGTAATCCGCGATCTCTGCCGCCGCCGCGGATCCGTCCTCGTCGGCGCCCAGGAGGATGCCGGACTTGCGGCTCCGCATCCACGGGATCCCCAGGAACCAGACGCCCGGCACCGGTGCCCGTCCACGTTCGTGGATGGGCGCTCCGGCCGTGTCCTTGATCTCGAGGTCCACCCAGGACAGGTCCCCGCTGAAGCCCGTCGACCAGACGACGGACGTGATCCCCGCGGCTTCCAGATCCAGTTCGGTGGCCGTTGCGATCCCCTCGGGATCGGCCACAGGCTCGTCCGCCGGGTCCGGCTCGGGATCGTGGGCGTCGAGCGACCCTGCCTGGATTCCCCGCTCGATCAGGGCTCGGATCTCGGCGGAAACCCGGTCGGCATTGCGAATGCTCACGGCCAGGTCCGGATCGAAGCGAGCGCGCGTCCCCTCGATGGCGACGAGGCGCCCGAGCAGGATCGCTCCGCGGGAGGCCAGCCACTGGAGGCTGAGCGTGTGTCCGAGGCGGCCGACGCCGGAGATGATCGGCTGCGCCGCGAACTGCATCCGCGGGTCCGGCAGCTGGTCCACCGTTTGGTCGAAGAAGCCCGCCGGGACGAGCCACTCGAAGATGTCGCGGCCACGGTAGCGGCGCTGCATGCGTCCGACGGAGCTCGCCGCCAGGTAGACCGTGCGGCCGGCATCCAGAAGATCCTCGGCGACCTGGCCACCGGACTGGGCGCTTCCGACGACGAGCACGGCGCCCGGGGGCAGACGGTCCGGCCGGCGGTAGGCGCTCGTGTGCAGGGAGGTCACGGACTCCGGCACATTCGATGCCTGGGGCGGCATCTTCGGCACGCGCTGGAAGCCGCTGGCGAGGACCACGGCACGTGCCCGGATCGTCTGCGATTCAGGCGCGGCGGTCCGCAGCACGAACCAGGCTCGATCCGAGGATCGCTCGAGGGATTCGACGCGCACGCCTTCGTGCACCGGAAGGGCGAAGGTCGCCGCGTAGTGGGCCAGGTACTCCACCCACGCGTCGCGCGACAGGAACGAATCGAGCGGCTCGTCCGGATCGGCGGCGCCCGGCAGGCGGCTGGCCCAAACGGGCGTGTTCAACGCGAAGGAGTCCCACCGCTGCGATCGCCACGACTCGCCGACGCGGCCCTGCTCGAGGACGGCATGCTCGATGCCGCGTCGCTTCAGGTGCCAGCTCACCGCCAGGCCCGCGTGGCCTGCGCCGATCACGACGACGTCCATGTCCATCCGCTCTCCCATGCGGTCGCTCGCACCGCGTGCGCGGTGGCGCCAAAGGTGCACCGGCCCCGACGTCAGGGCGTCGGCGTCGACCGGTCTGTCAGGGCCTCCTGCAGCCGGTCATGCTTCCGGTCGTACGCAAAGACCCGGAACGCGAGGTCGTGCCCGCCGCCGGGGTTCGGCTGAACCTCCACCAGGCCGATGTTGTTCGTCGGCACGAGCCCGCGCCTCCAGACGCGTACGGACCGTTCGCCGAATCGCACGAGGCCGGTGACGAGCCGGTTCGCCAGCACGTGCTGGATGCCGGTCGGCGTGGAGAGGGCGCTGCTGGTCCACTGGCTGATGTGGCCCCGGGCGCGGCGATCACGCGGGCGCACGCTGAACGCAGCACCGACGTGGACGTCTCCGGAAAGGATCGCGACCTGGCGCCACGGGCGCGCCGACTGCCACCGGAACAGGCGCCCCAGCAGTGCCTCCCGCTCATGCCGGAAGTGCGGCACGTCCCAGCGGTCGCGGACGTCGTGGCCCGGGGACGTGCGCAGCTGCTCCAGGAAGGCCGCGATGGCGGGCGACTCGTGGACCACGGGCACGCTCGCGGCGATGAACAGCGTCGCCGTCCCGCGAGCGTCTGCCTCCGCCAGGAAGGCGTCCAGCTGCGCCCATTGCTCATCCCCGAGCAGGCGGTGGGCATGGAAGTCGCGAATCCCCCGCAGGTCCAGCACGAAGAAGCCCACGTCGCCGTACCAGAACGGGTAGGCGAAGGGCGGCGCGTCCTCCAGGCTCGCGCCGGGATTGCGGAGGTGCTGGTATTCGCGGTACGCGATGGACGCCGCGGCGCGCAGGCGGAGGTCGAAGTCGGTCGGGCGCAGCAGCGAGCCGGCGCCGTCGTAGATGTCGTGGTCGTCCCACGTCAGGTAGGCCGGCAGCGACTCGCCAAGCTCGCGAAAGCCTCGCTCGTTGAAGTAGCCGCGGTACAGGTGACGGTAGGTGGCGACGAGGTCGTCGTCGGTGATGCTGCGATCGTCCGCGAGGCGCTTCCGTACGCTGAGGTTGGAGACCCCGTCCGAGTAGACCTGGTCGCCGATCAGCATCAGGAAGCGAGCGTCGCGCTCCCGCAGCAGCTCGGCGGCCCGCGCGTAGATGCCCGCGCCATCGTGGCGCTCCAGCCGGCCGTCGACCGCACGCTCGGCGAACGGCTGATGACAGCTTCCGAAGGCGAAGGCGAAGGCCGCCGGCGCGTCGGTCGTGGGCGCCAGCCGTCCGGACCGGACCTCGCCGCCAGCCTCGACGGTGAACGCCGCGTTCGGGCGCGGCAGGGCGAGCGTGAGTACGACCGAGGCGACATCGTCGTGCTCTCGAGCCGGCTCCAGGGTGCCCTCGGCAGCCGCCTCGCCCTCCACCAGCAGCCGCACGGCCACAGGGCCACTCGGCCGGCGCGCCCATACACGCACCGACCGGTCGGTGACGTCACCCAGCCCGAACCAATCGCCCATCTCGCCGTCGGGGAACTGGAAACGCAGGTCCTCGAGCGCGGAGCGTTCAGCGGGCGCCGGTTGCGAGATCATCCGTCCGAGGCTAGCGCACGCGGCGGCCGCGCGGAGCGCGTCGCAGACGGAGTTGCTATCCATTTGCCACGCTGCTGCGGGTGGCGCATCCTTCGGCTCCTCGGTGCACGGCCGAGGCGCAGTCGGGATGGGAGAGATGACCATGAATCGATCGCTGACCGCGGCCGCGGCCGTATGCCTGTTGGTAGCGGCCGCCTGCGGGAGCGGCGCGACGAAGCCCCCGAGCACGGTCTCGGCCGAGGAGAAGGAGTTCTCGATCACCCTCGGCAGCGCCGAGGCAGCGGCCGGCTCCGTGACATTCCAGATCAAGAACGCCGGGGCCCTGGTCCACGAGTTCGTGGTCGTCAAGACCAACCTGGCCGCGACCGGCCTGCCCGTCCAGGGGGACGCGGTCGTGGAGGACGGGCTCGACAGGATCGGCGAGCAGGAGGACATCGCCGTCGGCGCGACGCCCAGCCTGGTGCTCACGCTGCCGGCTGCCCACTACGTCGTGTTCTGCAATGTCGAGGGTCACTACGCAGCCGGGATGCGGGCCGACCTCACCACCAAGTAACGGCACATCGGGGGGGAACGAAACCATGCGGAAGCTCAGTCAAGCGGTCGGCGCACTCGTGGCCTGCGCGGTCCTGTGCGTCGCGGGAGGCTCCGTCTCGGCGGCGTCGCCCGCCCGCGTCGTCGTCGGCTACTACGCGAACTCGGATGTCTACGACCGGGACTACTTTCCGTCGGACATCGCGGCGACCAAGTTCACGCACCTCAACTACGCCTTCGGCAAGCCGACGTCGGCCGGCAAGTGCGCCCTCACCGATCCCGCGGCCGACTACACGTTCAAGGTCAGCGCCGCTCGCAGCGTCAACGGCACCGCCGACACGAACAGCCAGAAGCTCCGCGGCAACTTCAACCAGCTGAAGCAGCTCAAGGCCGCCAACCCGGGCCTCAAGGTGCTGATCTCGATCGGCGGCTGGACCCTGTCGCGGTACTTCTCCGACATCGCCTCGACGGCCGCGGGCCGCCAGGCGTTCGCCAGGTCGTGCATCAGCCTCTTCCTCAAGGGCAACCTCCCGATGAACAACGGCGCCGGCGGCGCCGGCGTGGCCCGAAACGTCTTCGACGGGATCGACATCGACTGGGAGTTCCCGGTCGAGGGCGGCCTGCCCGGCAACCACTACCGTCCGGCGGACCGGCACAACGCGACGCTGCTGTTCAAGGAGTTCCGGAAGCAACTCGACACGTACGGAGACGCACGGGGCCGGCACTTCCTCCTGACGGCCGCGCTGCCCAGCGGCGACGTCGCCAACGGCCGATACGAGCTCGCAGCCGTGGGAGCGACCCTCGACTGGATCAACGTGATGACGTATGACATGCACGGTCCGTGGGACCCCACCACGGACTTCGACTCGCCGTTCCAGCGCGACCCGGCGGATGGCGCGGGCTCCGCGGCGTACACGGTCAAGGGCTCGATCGCGCACTTCCGAGGTCACGGCGTGCCGGCCAGCAAGCTGGTGGTCGGCGTCCCGTTCTACGCCTACCAGTACACCGGCGTCGACTCGACGGACAACGGCCTCTACCGGCCGTTCGACAACGCGGCCCTGGACGGCAGCGGCAACTGGAGCACGCTGGTCAACCCGACCTACCACGACCTGGTGGATATCGGCGGGGTGGTCACCTCCCCGTCGAGCGGGACGCCGGTCGGACAGAGCGGCTTCAGCCGGCATGTCAGCACGGCCGCAGCCGAGCCCTGGCTCTGGAACCCGTCCATGCATGGCGGCACGTTCATCACGTACGAAGACCGCCAGTCGATCGCGGATCGCGTGGCCTACGTGAAGGCGCAGGGCCTGCACGGCCTCATGGCCTGGGAGATCAGCCAGGACAGCGACGACCACGACCTGGCCAAGGCGCTCGCGAAGGTGCGTCCCTAGCCGACGGGTTCGCAGCTGCCCGCCTGCCGGACCGCCCGCGGAGACGCCGGCATCGCCGTGCGCGGCAAGGCGCGTGCGTGCCGTACTCTCCGCGAGCTTTGGGCACCTCCCGTCGTGCAGTGGTCATCGTCGGCAACACGTTCGCGCCCTACTCGCGCGGGCTGCGCATCGCGCGGACGCTCGTCGAAGCGGGCTATGACGTGGAGATCGCCGCGATGGCGGGGCCCGGCCTGCCGCGGGACGACCGCGAGGGCCCGATCCGCGTGTGCCGGTACGGCCAGCGGACGCCCGGAGGGCCGAACGACAATCGAGGCCGTTTCGGGCCGAAGGATGGGACGCGACCGCGCCAATCGTTGCGCGGCCGTGGCTGGCGGCGCCTCGTCCGCGTCCCACGGCGGTTCTGGTGGCCGAGGGTGGACGTCCGGGGCTGGTGGGCGGGCCTGGAGGCGGAACTCGAGCCGGCGGACCTGTACCACTGCTGCGGCGTCTACGCGCTCCCGCCCGCGCTGACGATCGCCGCGCGGCAAGGCGGCCGCAGGCCGGTCGTCATCTACGACGTCGTCGACGACTGGTTCCGCTCCTCGCTCGCGACCTCGACGCCGGCGCCCCTCCGCTGGATCCGGATGTTCGCGGAAGCACGCCGCGCGCGGGTGTGCGATGCGATCGTTGCGGTGAACGCGCCGCAGGCCAAGGTGCTGGAGCGACGATGGCGCCCTCGGCGCTCGGTCCTCTGCGTCCCCAACTTCCCGATGCTCGATGACGCGCCTGCATCCAAGTCGGACCTCATCCGGCAAGAGCTCGGCCTCGCGCCCGATGTCGCCGTGGTGCTGTACTGGGGGCTGCTCGGGTCGAGGGCTGCCCTGAGGATTGCCGAGGAGGCGGTGCTCCAGGTGCCGGGCGCGGTGTACGTGGTGATCGGCTTCGGCCGGGGCTTCGAGGCGTCGCGGGCGCTGGACGGCGAGCCGCGCTTCCGCGGACGTCATTTCACGCTTCCTGCGCGCCACCCCGATGAGCTTCTGCGCTGGACGGCCTCGGCCGATGTGGCTCTCATGCGCTTCAACGCGAGCAGTCCGAACGACCGGCTCACCACGCCGAACAAGCTCTGGGAGGCGCTGGCGGCAGGGACGCCCGTGGTCGTCGGCCGCGCGCAGGGACCGATGGCCGCGTTCGTGGAACGCCACGATGCCGGGGCCGTGGCGGAGCAGATGACGCCCGAATCCGTTGCGGCGGCCATCCGCCGGATCCTCGGCCGTTCCGCCGCTGAGCGCGACGTGTGGCGGCAGCGGCTCGCTGGGGAGGCTCGCCGTTCGTGGACGTGGCCGGTCGCCGCAGCGGGCTACCGGAATCTCGTCAGGACGCTGGAAACCGAACGCGACCGCTGATCGTCGAGGGGCCGCGAGGTCGTCCACGCTGCACGATCGTTCGCGCGGGAGCACCTCGGCTCGCATAACCTACCGGGGGTGGCACGGCGCAGTACCGTGGGTCCATCCAGACCGTCGGAGGGAGCCCCGTCATGCGAAGCGCGATCCACCCGCGACTCGTCCCCGCGGGGATCGTCATGGCCCTCGCCCTGCTCGTCCCGCAGACGGCGCTGGCGGCAGCCGGCGACCTCGACGGCAGTTTCGACGGCGACGGCAAGCTCACCCTGGATGTCTCGCCCGGCGACTTCCTGAGCGCGGTCGCGATCCACGGCGGAAAGATCCTCGCCGCCGGCGCCGTCAACCCATCGGGCGGCGACTACGACTTCGTGGTGGTCCGTCTCAACGGCGACGGCCAGCCCGATCCCACCTTCGGCGGCGGCGACGGTGCCGTGACCACCGACTTCGGTGGTCACGAAGACGCCATCGACCATGGGCTGGCCGTACTGCCAGATGGGAAGGTGCTCGTCGCCGGATCGAGCCGGCAACCCGACAACTCCTACAAGCTGGCGCTCGCACGATATCGGACGAATGGGACCCTGGACCCGACCTTCGGAGGGGGCGACGGCAAGGTCACGCGGTCCTATCCGGGCAAAGGCTCCTACGTCTCCGCGCTCCTGCTGCTCCCCAACGGCAAGTTCATCGTCGGGGGCTCGCTCTATCCGGCCGACGGTGAAGGCAACTTCGCGCTGTGGCGCTTCAACGCGAACGGAACCATCGACACCTCCTTCGGCGGCGGCGACGGACTGGCGACGTGGGACCTCGGCCCAGGCTATGACGAGGTCTGGCGGCTGCTGCTGATGCCCGATGGCGACGTCCTGGCCGCGGGTTGGGTCGAGGTGGACGACGACAGCGACCTCGCACTCGTGCGGTTCAACGCGAACGGCAGCATCGACCGCGCCTTCGGGACCCAGGGTCTCGTTGACCTCAACACGACAGAGGAGGACGACGAGTTCGTGAACGGCATCGCCCTGTCGGGAAGCAAGATCATTGTGGTTTCGGCCGGCCTCCAGCCGAGTGGCAACGACGACGACATGCTGATCCTGCGACTCAAGAGCAACGGCGCACGAGACACATCCTTCGGAGGAGGCCACGGCCAGGTCGTCCGCCATCTCGCGGGCAGCGAGGAGCCGACGGACGTGGTCGTGCAGGAAGACGGCAAGATCGTCATCGCCCTGGTGCAAGACGGCGAGCCCGCCGTGATGCGGCTGAAGCCGGGCGGCGCCCCCGACACCGGGTTCGGAACCGGTGGGCTCAGCGGCAGCGGCGTGGTCGGCAGGTTCGAGTCCCTCGCCCTTCAGCCGAACGGACGCATCGTCGCCGTCGGATCGGACAACGTCGCGGGCGATCTGTTGGTGGCGCGCTACCTCCCATGACCGGGCTCCGAAATTCGAGTTGGTTCGGAGATCGGAGGAAGAGAGCCTGATGCAGATGCCCCTCCGTCGGCGGTTCGTTCCCGCCGCGATGCTGATGGCCGCCGCGCTCCTGGCCCCGCAAACGGCCCTGGCGGCGGCGGGCGACCTCGACAGCAGCTTCGACGGCGACGGGCTGGCGACGCTTGCGCCGTTCGACAACAACAATGGGTACGCCGTGGCGGTCCACGGCGGCAAGATCGTCGTCGCCGGGTCCGGGCGGGACACCAGTGAGAACGCCGACTTCGTGGTGGCGCGGTTCACCATCGATGGCGATCCCGACCCGACATTCGGGGGCGGCGACGGTGTCGTGACGACGGACTTCGGCGGGAACGCCGACTTCATCGACCATGGCCTCGCCGTCCTTCCGAACGGAAAGATCCTGGTCGCCGGATCCAGCCTCCTCGCCAGCAACGACTATCGGCTGTCGATCGCCCGCTATCGCACGAACGGGACCCTCGATCCCTCCTTCGGCGGTGGTGACGGGAAGGTCACTCGAACGGGGCCAGGAGCGGGCGCCTATGCGTACGGCGTGCTTCTCCTGCCGAACGGAAAGTTCGTGGTCGGCGGCGGGCTCGACCCGGTGGACGGCGTGGCGAATTTCGCACTCTGGCGGTTCAATGCGAACGGGAACATCGACACCAGCTTCGGCGGCGGAGACGGAGTCGCGAGCATCGACCTGGCCCTGGGCTACGACGAGATCTGGCGGATGCTGCTCATGCCGGACGGCGACATCCTCGGCGGTGGCTGGGCGGAGGTCGCCGACGGCGACTACGACGTCGCGCTCGTCCGGTTCAACGCCAACGGCAGCATCGACAGGGCGTTCGGGACGCAGGGCGTCGTGACGCTCAATCCGACGCGTGAAGACGTGGAATACGTCGAAGGCATGGCGCTGTCGGGCAGCAAGATCGTCATCGTCGCGCAAGGCATCGGTGCGACCGACGACGATGTGGTCATCCTGAGGCTGAAGAGCAACGGCGCGCGCGACCCATCCTTCGGAGGCGGCGATGGAGAGGTCATCCGCGATCTCGGGGGCGTGGATGAGCCGCGCGACCTCGCCATCCAGGACGACGGCAAGATCGTCGTCACCGGCATCCGAGACGACAACCCGATCGTCACCCGGTTCAACCCCGGCGGTGGGCTGGACGCCGCCTTCGGCGATGGTGGGGTGAGCGCCGCGAGCGTGACCGGCAGGTTCGAGTCGATGGCCCTCCAGTCCGACGGCCGGATCGCGGTCGTCGGAAGCGCGGGCTCGCCGAACTCCGAGATCCTGGTCGGGCGCTTCCTGCCGTAAGCTCGGGCGGCGACCAGGCTGTGGCGCGCGCCTGACGTCAGCTCGCGGGCCGAATCTCGAGGTCGTCGAAGGAGAACAGCACGGCTCCGCCCGTGCTTCCACCGGACAGGTACGCGCGGAGGCCCGCACCGCCGGCCGCCTGGAGCCCCGCGCTCGAATCGGTGAGCTGGAGATTCCAGGCCGTGGGCTCGGGCGTTCCATCGCGCCATGCTCGGGCGCGCAGCGTCGTCGGCGACGCACCCGACACAACGAAACGGATGCGCCAGCGCTGGCCGGCTGCGTACGTGCCCGCTCCGGCGACCTGCACGGCGGCACCGATGGAGCGTTCGGTGCCGCCGGTGACCGCGGCACAGACGAGCTGGAGCGATCCGTTCGGCGAGAGCTTCAGGACGGCGCGGTATTCGGTGGACGCGTCGGCACGGCGGGCGATGGCGTAGGCGTAGGACCCTGAGCCGGTGGCCATCCGGTCGGTGGTGACGCTGACGGTCAGGTCCACGTCGCGCGCGTTGACGGCCAGTGTCGCGGCGCGCGTCTGGCCGGCGGAAAGCTGCATCGTTCCGGTGCCGCTGCCGACCGCGAAGCCTGCGGCCGCGCCCACCAGCCCATACGGGCCGCCGGCGTCGGGCGTGCCCCAACCGTTGGCCACGCTCCGTGAGAACGCGTCGCTGGCGAGCGTCGACGGGGGCGGTGGCGGAGGCGAGCCGCTCGGATCCTGGGCCACGAAGTCGTCGAAGCTGAAGGCGATCGGGGCGTTGGTCACGTTGGACGAGACGTAGGTGCGCAGGCCGAGCCCGCCGGCGACCTGGAGCGCGGCGGTTCCATCGGTCACCTGGTAGGCCCAGCCGCTGGGCTCAGGGCCGCCCTGCGCCCACGCCCGGATCGAGATGGTCGTCGGGGATGCGCCCGTCACCCGCGCGCGCACGTTGAGCCGCGACCCCGGCGCGAGCGTGAGGCCGGCGACGCGCGTCTCCACGCCGAGCGGCGTCTCTGTGGCCCCGCTGGTCCGGCCCGCCTGGACCCAGACCGACCCGTCGGCACGGAGGCGGACCTTCATGCGGTACTCGGTCGACGCATCGACGCGCCGCGCGACACCGTAGGCGTAGAGGCCGCCACCGGTGGGGGCCTTGTCCGCCGCGACGCCGAAGCTGAGGTCCACGTCACGGGCAGTCACCCCCAGGAAGGCGGCTCGGGTCTGGCCCGCGCCGAGCTGCATCGTGCCTGCGGATCCGTTCACGCCGAACGATGCCGCCGTCGTCGAGAGGGCCCAGGCGCCGCCGACGTCGGCGCTCCCCCATCCGCTGGCGCGCGTTCTCGTGAAGGCGTCCGCGGCGAGCGGCGCCGTGATGCCGGTGTCCCGGTACGTGGCGGTATAGGTCCGCGTCGTCGTGGGGTGGACGTCGTGCGTCGCGGCACCGCCGTCCGACCACGAGACGAACGCGTACCTGTGCCCGGCCACGGTCTGGGACTGCGGGGCGCTGAGACCGAGCGTGCTGTTGGCGATCACCGTCGACGTGAACGGCGCCGGTCCGGTCTGGCTGCCCGCGGCCAGCGAGAGCCCCGCGGGAACCGACTGTGCCGTCACGTCGACCGTCCGCGGATCCAGACGGACGGACGTGGAGGCCGTGAGCCCACCCCCGTCGGTGGCCGTGAGGCGGAGCTCCAGGTATGACGGGTACTCGTGGTCCGGCGCCGCCACGCTTCCCGACGCGACCCCAGCGAAGTCCTGGATGTCGTGGACGTGGCAGCTGTTCGCGTTGGCGCAATGGTGAATCACGAGCTTCCAGGTCAGCGCGGACGCCGGCAGCGCTCCCTGCTCGCCGTCCTGCGCAGAGCCGGAGAACGAGATCGTGTCTGCGACCGACCACCGGAGCGTCGCCGACGGCGTCGAGATGGTCGGGACGGGAGGGGTGTTCCCGACCGTGATGGTCAGCGTGGCTGTGTCGGACGCCGCCGACGGGTCCGTGACGCGAAGCTTCACGATGTAGGTCCCGGCCTGCGTGTAGGTGAAGTCCGCGGTGGCAGTCGTGGCGTCGTCCAGCGCGCCGTCGCCATCGAGGTCCCAGGCGTATCGCAGCGCGTCGTTGTCGGCGTCGCTCGAGTCGCGGCCGTCGAAGTGCACCGCAAGCGGCGCGCCGCCACTGGTCCGGTCAGAGCCGATCACGGCCACCGGGGGCCGGTTGGCGCTGAAGTAGCGGATGCGCTTCAGGGCACCGGTGTCGAAGTCGAGATAGAAAACGTCGCCTCCGGCGCCCGTCCGGATCTCGATGGGGCCGCCTGCGCCCGAGAGGAACGTGGTCGCCAGGCTCGGGTCCGGAAGCCCGTTCGACCCCGCAGGCACCACCCAGATGCACTTCCGCGTGTAGTCGCCGACGAAGAGCGCGCCGTTGTATGAGGCCGGGTAATTGCCGGACCCGTAGAACGCCAGGCCAGTCACCGACCCACCGTCGACCGGGCACGTGTCTCCCGGCGCGATGACGCCGCCATGCGGATACGCGAGGTACGGCATCTTCACGGCGTTCGCCTGACCGTAGAGCGTCTCGCAGATGGCGAGGTCGTTGAAGTCCCAGTGGATGTGGCGGACGGCGCCCTCGTAGCAGGGCCAGCCGAAGTTGGTCACGGCCGTCGGGGGCGTGGCGAGGCGGTTGACCTCCTCCCAGCGGGTGTCCCCGACGTCCCCGAGCCAGATCTCGGACGTGCCGGGCCGGAACGTGAATCGGAACGGGTTTCGCATCCCATGCGCCACGATCCGCGCCACGTTCGGGTCAGAGGCGCCACTTCCCGGGTTCCCGGCCGCGGCCGCGGCCGTGCCCGGGTTGACGCGGATGACGCTGCCATCGAGCGTGGCGGGATCTGACGGCGTGCGGAGGTCCTGCGCGCGCAGGGACCCTCCCTCGGCGCTCGGCGGGGCCTGGGCACCTCCGACGCCACCCGGAGGATCGCCGCAGGGGTTGCGCGGCGTTGGGCTTCCCGGGCTGCCGCCGAGCTGCCCCCAGTCCTGGGTGTGGAACGCGGCGCCTTCCCCGTGGCTGGCGTAGAGCGCCCCATCCGGGCCGAAGGCGAGCGTCCCTGCCGAGTGGCTCGGGAACTGCTGGCACCAGTCGTTGATCAGCACGACCTCCGGACCGGTCATGGCGTTGCCGGACGCGGTCAGCCGCGAGAGCCGGCTGCTGATCACGCAGCCGTCCGTGTTCGGCCCGGGCGGGCTGGGGCAGCCGTCGGTCGTTGCCCCGGCCGTTCCCCAGCGCGGGGCCGTCCCGCCGATCGGCGCGTCAAACGAATACAGGACGTAGACGTACGGCCGCGTCGGGAAGCCGGGATCGAGCGCCATGCCCAGCAGCCCGCGATCCCAGTAGTTGTGCACGTTGGTGCGGAGGTCGGCGAAGACGTCGGGGCTCGGGTCGGCGAGGCCGTCGAAGACCTTGATGATGCCGGACTTCTCCGCGACGAAGACGCGCCCGTCGGTGGCGAACTGGAACGTCGTGGGATGGTCGAGGCCGGTAAAGACGTTCGTGACCTGGAAGCCTGCCGGCGGGGCCGCGACGGCACTCGAGTTGGGGACCGGCGCCACGACGGCGCCGGCTGCGGCGAGCGTGGCCACGAGCGCGACGCGGAACGCGGGAAAGAGGGCGTGGATGGGCAGCATGCGCGGCCGGCGGGTGCGGGTCCGGGTCTGAGTTTGGGTCTGGGTCTGGGTCCGGGTGTGCGTCTGGGTGTGAGTCTGGGTCCGCGTCTGCGTAGGGGTCTGCGGCCGCGGCCGCGTCCGCGGCCGCGGCCGCGGGGTGTCGGGGCTCGATGCGACGCTGGACACGCCACTCCTGGATGCTTCGGGCTGCCGGAAACCGGAGTCACCCGAGGGTGGCTGCCGCCTGATGCGGTCCTCGGACTCGAACGCGATGCTCGCACGCACCACTTTGAGGGTCAACCGCTGCCGAAGGAAGTGGTGCCAGAAGGCAACACCGGCGCTCTCGGCCCATGGTCCGCTTGGTTGACTGGCCTCGTTCGCCGGGCCTCGTTCGCCCGGCCTCGTTCGCCGGGCCTGGTTCGCCGGGCCTCGTTCGCCGGGCCTCGTTCGCCGGGCTCGTTCGCCGGGCCTCGTTGGCCGGGGAACGACGGGCCCTACGGCGTCGCCGGGGACATGAGCGTTTCGGGCCCTCGCGTCTGCAGTGTCGATGACGTCGTCAGCAGGCGCCTTTGGGCGCATGGTCGCAACGTGCCGCGGTGGTGAGCGAGCGATCTGGGGCGCTTCGGTGTCGGAATGTCGACCGGGTCGTCAATCCGAAGATCAAGGACCGGCTAGAGCCCGGTCCGGGGCGTCCCGCGACGTGTCTCGGCGGCTAAAGGCATCTCCTGGACGATGCCATCGACATCCAACGCCGGAACGCGGGAGCGCCACAGCGCCGGGACGGGAAGACGCGGGAGCGCCACAGCGCCGAGACGGCAGGACGCGGGAGCGCCACAGCGCCGCAGCGACTCAACGCGGCAACGCCTCAATGCCTCGGGGCCCGAGCGCCCGACCGCCCGAGCGCCGGAACGTCCGAGCGCCCCGGACCCGAACCACCACAGGCGCGCGAAGCCGGGCGACTCGGGCTTCAGCCTCGGCTGGCTGGCTCGTTCGCCGGGAGCAGGGACTTCCACATGAACGTCGCCGCCCTGGGTTGCCCGCCGACGTTCAGCGCATAGCCCGGCACCGACCCAGTCACCTGCCAGCCCAGGGACAGATAGAGCCGCTCGGCATCGCTGCCTCCTTCGGTGTCGAGGATCAGGAGACTCAGGCCGCGGGCAACAGCGCCGGCTTCGGCTGCTGCGAGCAGCCGCCTGGCCACGCCCTGCCTCCGCGCGGAGCGGTGGACCAGCACCTTGGCGACCTCCGCCCGGTGTGGAGCGTTCTCCTTCCCCGACGGCAGCAGCAGCGTGACGCCGACGACGCGTCCGTCCTGCCTCGCCACGAACGGCACCATCTCGCCCGCCGCCACCGCGGCCTCACGTTCCGCCCACCAGGCGGCAGCCCTGCCGAAGTCGAGGCCGGCGAGGAAGTTGACCGCAGCACCCGACTCGACGGCGTCCACCAGCAGGGCACCAAGATCCGGAATCGCGGCGGTGTAGGTCGCGAGCTCCAGCTGGACGATCTCGATGGGCGCGGGTGGCTCACCCATCGAGCGTGAGCCTCATGGTCTGGGTCGCGGTGCTGGGAGGTCGGCGATCGAGCTCACCGTGAAGGTCCAATCCACGGAGCCGGCGCGCGCCGACCCGGCCGCGACGCCGAGCAGCGACGTGAGTGCCCCGCAGGCGACGAGCAGCGTTTGAGCGGCCGGCGGTGATGGAACGACACGAACGAGCCCCCGGCCCAGTGGATCGCGCCGCTTGAGCACCGCTCTCATCCGCTCGAGGCCGGGCCCGACTGTAGGTCGGTCGATTGGATGCGTCAAACGTGCACGATGCTGCGGATCGAGGCGCACTCGGTTTTGGCGGTCCGGGCCGGTCCCCGAAGGAACGGTGACGTGCCCACCCTACGGACTGTCGGCGGGCGGGGGCACCGTTGGCCCTATGGCAACTGAGCTTGGGTGCGCGGAAGCTGCGCGAACACCTGTACGCGGCACAAGAGGCAATGCGGTCGCGGCAGCCACGGGAGTCAGAACATGAAATCTCGACCGACCAGCGCCCTCCTTCTGGCTGGCCTCGCCCTCGTCACAGGCATCCTGTCGTTCATCGGCGGCTGGTGGCTGCTCCTTGGCGGAACCGTGGGAACGACCTTCGGCGCTCCGACGGGCACCGCGGTCATCGTCCTCGGCGCGCTGATGTTCGCCACCGGCCTGGCCAGCCTCGCGGTGGGCTACGGCCTCTGGGCGATTCGCCATTGGGCGTGGTCCGGCGCCTTCGTGATCTTCGGAGTCAGCATCGCCATCGACGCGGTGAGCGTCTTCCTTACGTCCGTCAGCCCGCTCGACGTCGCGGTGACGGTCGGCGTGGCCGTAGCGGCGATGTGGTACCTCCTCCAGCCGAAGCAGCGCGCGCTGTACGGGCACGAGCGAGCGGTGCGCAACACGGCGACGCCAACGGCCTAGAGGTCCCGTCGCGGGCCCCGCCACCGGACCTTGTGTGCGCATGCGTATCGGTGCCATGGTTCGCGCCAGCACAGCGCAGGCGGGTTAGCCAGCCAGCGACGACGGGGACGGCGACGGGATCGCGCTGTTCATTCCGCCGCTGATGGCGGGCGGCCGGTCCCATTGCGAACTGGCCACCACCCACATTTCTACGTTCCTCCCACGAATCTCTGGCGTAGGCTGGTCGCTGGGCGTCGCGACCAGCGAGGTGTTCGGGAGGCGGAAGAAATGGCAGAACGGGCGACAAAGCCGGGATCCAGCACCAGTGCCGGCGGCACGCAGCCAGGACCGGCACAGCTCAGTCGCAGGGCGCTCGTGACCGCGGCGTCGGCGGCGGTCGGAGCCGTCGCAGTCAACGCGATCGCGGGGCCCAACGCAGCCTTCGCCGGGGTCGAGTACGTGCGACTCGGCGAGGGTAACGAATCGACCGTCCCCACGAGCATCTCCTTCGCGGCCGGCGACACCTCGGTCGAATTGGGGGGTTCCGATTGGGCGGTGCGCGCAAGGACCGACCACGGTGACACCATCGGCGTGCTCTCGGAAGTCCTCCCGGGCGAGCACCTCCGTGCCACAGCCGTGGAGGCGTACAGCGCTGGACTCTCCTCGCAGACAGCAGTCATTGCGGATGGAAGGCGCGGCAACGGCGAAGGCTATGCCCTCAAGGCCTATACGAAGAACGGGGTGGCCGTCTTTGCGTCGTGCACGGGGGGATTTGCGCTCGAGACGGTCGGACCGATCGTGTCAGATCGGTCGGGCCGCTTTCACGTCGCGACGGGCAAGTCTTCCTTCACCATCTCGGGCCACCGGGTGACGGCCGATTCCCTCGTCCTCGCGACGGTCCAGGGTTACGTGGCCGGAGTGTGGGTCGTCGCCGCCACCGTGAACGTGGGGACGCAGAAGTTCACCGTTCGGTTGAACAAGCCAGCGCCGAGAGCGCTCACCGTGGGCTGGTTCCTGGTCAACTGACGGTGTCAACGTGAGTCGTCCGCAATCGCGTCAATGGAGCAGGTCGCCCCGGACTCGCCACCCTTCTCGAAGTGAACCTGCACCCAGGCGTCGCGGGTCGCCGGGGTGACGACGAGCGCATCCGTGCAGATCGCGAACGGACCGGTCTGGATCCAGGAACCATCCGGATTGAGGACGTCCGAGATCCCGATGACCGACCCCACGAGGGCGTACCGCCCGGGTTCCAACACCGCGGGCTGATCGCTCGGAGCCCCGCTGATCCAGAACTCCATGAAGGTGTCGTGGTCGAGCGTGAAGGTCCCGTCGGTCAGGAGGGGCTGCCACGCCTCATCCGGCTCCCACGGCGCCGGCTTCACGGCAAAGGTCGCCTCGCAGCCGCCGTAGTTGCGGCGCTCCTGGCAGTCGAAGTGACCCAGCCCGCTCACGTGGAGCGCCGCCCCCCGCCCCGTGATGGGTGACGCCGATGCGGCGAGACTCGGCGAGCTCGAGATCGATGGCGGCGGTGTCGGGCCGTCGGACGGGCTCGCTGAAGGCGTGGGAGGTAGCGGCGCGGTGCAGCCCGCGACGAGGAGGATCGCTGCGAGCGCGCGGCGAATGCGCTCGGTGTGGATGGTGCCGAAGGCGCGAGCCGAGATCACGCTCATCCGTCCGTGACGTCCGTCCCTTCGCAGGTTTCGCGGAGTGTAGTCGGCCCCGGACGTCCGGCCACACCACGTGCGGGCGCAAACGCGGGGTTCACGGCGGATGCCCGACGCGCGACGATGCTCGCGGACGGGCTCCACACGAGCCTCCTCCCCGGCGCGCTCATGCTCGTCGCTGCTACCGCCGCGACCCTCAAGCTGTTTACGCCGGCTGCGCCCGTGCGGAACAGAATCGATGTCATCGAGAACGAGCACCGCCCAGTGGTTTCTGCCCCCGATCTTGATCTGGAGGTTCCCAGACATGCGAGCCGCGATCTACAACGGGCCGAGCGACATCACGGTCGTCGAGGTCCCCGATCCCATCGTCACCGCGCCGACTGACGCGCTCGTCCGCGTCGTTCTGGCCTGCGTCTGCGGGTCCGACCTCTGGTACTGGCGCGGCTTGTCTGCCCACGGCCACAACGGGATCGGCCACGAGTTCATCGGGATCGTCGAGGGCGTCGGGTCCTCCGTAACCTCGATCCGCGAGGGCGACTTTGTCATCGCGCCGTTCGCGTACAGCGACGGGACGTGCCCCAACTGCATCGCTGGCGTCCAGACCGCCTGCCTTGCCGGCGGCTTCTTCGGCGATGCCGACGGCCTCGGTGGCCAGGCGGAGCGCGTCCGTGTCCCGCAGGCCGACGGCACGCTCGTGGCGGTCCCAGCCGGTACCTACGACGATGCGATGATGCGCTCGTTCCTGACCCTGACCGACGTCACGGGCACCGGACACCATGCCGCCTTCAGCGCCCGGGTGGCCGCCGGCGACACAGTCGCCGTCGTGGGTGACGGCGCGGTCGGCCTGTCGGCGGTGCTCGCGGCCAAGCGCTTCGGCGCCGCACGGATCATTGCCCTGTCCCGGAACCCGGCCCGCCAGGCTCTCGCTCGGACGTTCGGCGCGACGGACATCGTGGAGGAGCGCGGCAACGACGCCGTGGAGGTCGTGCGCGACATGACCGGCGGGATCGGCGTCGATGCGGCGCTCGAGTGCGTCGGCACCAACGATGCAATCACAACGGCGATGGCCATCGCGCGGCCGGGCTCGACCGTCGGCTATGTCGGAGTGCCGCACGACGTCGAGCTGTCGGTGCCCGGCATCTTCTACCGCAATGTTGGGATCCAGGGCGGCCCCGCTCCGGTCCGCGCCTACATTCCCGAGCTCCTCGACGACGTCCTCGCGGGGCGGATCAACCCAGGTCTGGTATTCGACTACGAGACCGACCTCGACCACATCGCCGATGCCTACACGGCGATGGACGAGCGTCGCGCGATCAAGTCACTGGTGCGCGTCGGCGCCGCTTGAAGTCCTGGCCCCACATCCACACGGAGATTGACGACCATGCAGATCACGAAGGCAGGCTCGCAGCCATCGGCCAGCGGGAACGCCGATTGGTTCACGGGTCGGGTCCGCGTCGACCCGCTCTTTCAGTCACCAGCCCCGGCACGCACGGGGGCAGCAACGGTCACATTCGAGCCGGGGTCGCGAACCGCGTGGCACACCCATCCGCTCGGTCAGACGCTGATCGTCCTATCCGGCGCCGGTCGCGTTCAGCGTGACGGGGGCGCCACCGAGGAGATCCGGCCAGGCGACGTGGTCCAGATCGCACCTGGTGAACGGCATTGGCACGGTGCGTCGCCGGCGACCGCGCTGATTCACATCGCGATCCAGGAGTCGCTCGACAGCAGGAACGTGGAGTGGTTCGAGAAAGTCACCGACGAGCAGTACGGATCGGCAACAGACGGGCCAGCATGACGGCGTGGACATCCGAGAACTGACACGGATGTCGTGGTCGAGCCAGATGGGCACCGTGAATGGCGTCGCCACCCAGCCGTCCAAGGCTCCTGCGAGTTCCTCTGACGCGCATCACCCATCGGGACGAACTCGCTAGAGATGTGGCGCGCCCGGCGGGACTCGAACCCACGACCTTCAGGTCCGCAACCTGACGCTCTATCCGCTGAGCTACGGGCGCACGCGTGGCCGGCGGTATCGACCGGCGGCCGTGAGTTTAGCGTGCGGACC
>JAXDKU010000029.1:0-4350 GCA_034667005.1 Chloroflexota bacterium | reverse complement strand
GTCGGGCCGCTCCAGGTGGCCGGAGCCCACGTCGTCGCCGGGCTCGCGGGCTACGGCGCGATGGCCGCATGCGCCGCGGGTGAGCTGGCAGCGGCCTGGGTCACCGGCGACGCGCTCCCCGATTTCGCGGCGAGCTTCGTCCCCGCCCGGTTCTCGGACCCGGCCTTCCGGACGCGCTTCCTGGCGACGGTCGACGATGGCGAGCTGTAGGCGAGCCGCGAGCTGGAGACGAGCCGCTCTGACCTAGATGTCCGCCTCCAGACGGAGCTCCTCCAGGTCCAGCTCGCGTTCGATGAGGCGCAGGACGTCGTCGTTGATCGCGCCGGAGTCGCGCAAACCGATGACGGCCTCGCGCTCGGCTCCGATCACGGACGACAGGATCGCGCGGTGCTCGATGCGCTCCTGGTCCTCGTCGCGCCCGTCCTCGTTCTCGGAGAAGTGCTCCAGGCGATGGCGGTACTTGCTCTCCAGGGTCTCGATCAGCGGGATGTGCCCGGGCCAGACGTCGCGAAGCTCTGCGAGCCGCGCCAGCGCCGCCTCGATCGCCGCCGATCGGCCGAACTCCTCTTCTCCATGGCCGTCGTCGCCGGCGGAGAGGCCGAGCCGCCGAAGTAGGAACGGCAGCGTCAGGCCCTGGCCGACGAGCGTCGTGAGGATCACCGCGAACGTCAGGAACAGCAGCAGGTGCCGTTCCGGGAATCCGACCGGCAGAGCCAGCGCCAGCGCCAGGGAGACCACCCCGCGCATGCCGGCCCAGGACAGCACGAGCGGCATCTTCAGCGGTGGCGCCGGGTCCTTGTCGCGGATGCCCCGGACCAGCAGCCGTGGCAGGTAGGTCGCCGGGTAGATCCACAGAAACCGCGTGACGACGACGGCGAGGCAGACGGCGACCGCCTGGGCGATCAGCTCGAGCGGCGGCCGATTCGCCAGGCCGGCCATCACCAGCGGGAGCTGGAGGCCGACAAGGATGAAGGCGAGGCCGTTCAGGACGAAGACGAGGATCTGCCAGACGCCGCCCGCGAGGATCCGGGCGTCGGAGGCGAGGATCCTGGACGAACGGACGCCCAGGTAGAGGCCGCACGTCACCGTGGCGATGACGCCCGACGCGCCGATCTGCTCGGCGGGCAGGAACGCCGCATACGGAATCAGCAGGGAGAGGGTGACCTCGACCGGAGGATCGAAGAGCCGCGCCCAGATCCACGCGGCGACCCAGGCCACCGCGAGCCCCACCGCGACTCCACCCACCGCGGCAAGGACGAACCGGGCGGCCGCGTCCGAGAGGGCGAACGTGCCCGTCGTCGCGGCCACGATCGCCAGGCGATACGCGGTGATCGCCGTCGCGTCGTTGAGCAGGCTCTCGGTCTCCAGCAGGACCAGGAGCCGCCGCGGGACGGAGAGGCGCCGCAGGACCGAGGTCGCCGCAACGGCATCGGGCGGGGCCACGATCGCCCCGAGCGCCAGCGCCGCGCCGATGGGCAGGCCGGGCACCGCGAGCTTGGCCACGAGCCCGACCACGACCATCGTGAAGAGCACCAACCCGACGGACAGCAGCAGGATGGGCCGCCGGTTGGCGCGCAGGTCGCGGATCGGCGTCTGCCAGGCGGCCGCCATGATCAGCGGCGGCAGGAAGACGACCAGCGCGAGGTCCGGGTCGAGCTGGATGCGCGGCACCCCCGGCATGAGCCCGATGCCCAGGCCGCCGACCACCAGGAGGATCGGATAGGGAATCCCGATCTTGCGGGCGATCGTGACGATGATCGCCACGACGACCAGGATCAGCAGGATCAGCTCGAACTCGGCCATGCGCTCGGCTCAAGGGTAGGAGACGGCGGATCGTTCGTGTCGGGCGGTTGGGCGGTTGGGCGGACTGGGGAGCTCAGCGCTGCCGAACGGCTGGTCCGTCGGTACACTCGCCCGAGGAGGTGAGCATGACCGACGGAGCCGGACGCGAGTCCTGGGAGGGCCGCGAGCCCTGGGCCATGGTGCTGGGTGCCAGCAGTGGATTCGGCGGGGCCGCAGCCAAGGCCTGGGCACGTGCCGGGTTCGGGATCGTGGGCGTGCACCTGGATCTGCGCGGCACCCGGGCGATGGCGGATGCGGTCCGCGAGGAGATCGCGGCAACGGGCGTACCGGTCACGTTCCACAACGTCAACGCCGCGGACGAGGACCGCCGGCACGAGGTGATCGAGGCGACGAAGGCCCTCTTCGACGAGCGGCGCGCAGCGGGCGCGGACCCCTTCATTGCCGGGTTCCTCCACTCCCTGGCCTTCGGGGCGACGCTCTCCTACGTCACGTCCGAGCCGGACGGCAAGGAGCTGTCCCTGAAGCAGCTCGAGATGACCGTGGACGTGATGGCGCATTCGCTCGTGTACTGGGTCCGGGACCTGCACCACGCGGGGCTGATCCGTGACGGCAGCCGCCTCTTTGCCATGACCAGCGAGGGCGCATCTCGGGCGGTCCCGACCTACGGCGCGGTCAGCGCCGCGAAGGCGGCGCTCGAGGCACACGTCCGGCAGCTCGCCCTGGAGCTCATGCCCGACGGCATCACGGTCAACGCGATCCGTGCCGGCGTCACCGACACGCCGGCGCTGCGCCGGATCCCGGGCCACGAGGACCTCATCGCCGTGGCGTCGGCGCGCAACCCGGGCGGCCGCATGACCAGGCCGGACGACGTGGCGGACGCGCTCGTGGCGCTCTGTTCGCCGCTCACCTACTGGATGACGGGCAACACGATCGGCGTGGACGGCGGCGAGCTGATGGGGTCGCGCAGCTCCTCGGTCTAGGCCGGCGTCACCGTCGGCTCGGTCTCGGGGCCCTGCGGGAGCGGGCCGGCGAGCCGCGCGCGCAGGTCCATCCGGCGCAGCTCGGGCGCGAGGAGCGCCACCGCGCCGACGACCAGCAGCGTCACGATGCCGCCCATCAGGACGCTCGGGACGACGCCAAGGAGCCGGGCCGCGACGCCGCTCTCGAACGCGCCGATCTCGTTGGACGCGCCGATGAACACCCAGTTCACCGAGCTGATTCGCCCGCGCATGTGCTCCGGCGACATGACCCGCATCGTGACGCTCCGGATGATCACGCTGACGCCATCCGTCACCCCGCTGAAGAACAGCGCCACGAACGACAGCATGAAGTTGGTCGACAGGGCAAAGACGATCATGCTGACGCCGAAGCCGGCCACGCACGTCAGCAGGATCGGACCGGCGCGACGCGTCGGCGGCCGGCGCGTGGCCGCGAGCATGATGAGGAGCGCGCCGACGGACGGCGCCGTGCGCAGGATGCCGAGCCCGACAGGACCCGCGTGGAGGATGTCGATCGCGAAGATCGGCAACAGGGCAACGGCGCCGCCGAAGAACACGGCGAACAGGTCCAGCGCCATGGACCCGACCAGGTACTGGTTCCGGAAGACGTAGCGGATCCCGCTCGTGAGTCCGGCCCACAGGCTTTCCGTCGCTTCCGGCTCCGGCGCGGGCTTGCGAGCGATGATGCTGACGAACAGGGTGCTCAGGCCGAGCAGCACGGCCAGCAGCAGGTACGTGCCCGGGATGCCGATGAAGGCCACCGACAGCCCGCCCACGGCCGGCCCGCAGATGGCGCCGATCAGGGACGCGGTGCTTGCCCACGAGGTGCCCACCGCGGCGTGCTTGAGTGGGATGACCTGGGCTTCGAACGCCGAGAGCGCGGGACGTTCGAAGCCGCTCGCGAGGCCGACCAGGAAGATCGTTGCGAAGATCGGCAGCAGTCCCAGCCGCACGGCGTCCAGGGCGATGACGCCGAGCACGACCGTCGCGAGGGCCGCGATCGTGCTCGAGATGAGGACGATGGTCCGCCGGTCGCGCCGGTCCGCCAGGTGGCCGCCGAACAGCATCAGGCCGAGGGCCGGGATGGCCTCGACGAGCCCGAGCGTACCGAGGGCCAGCGGGTCGTGCGACAGCTCCCACACCTGGAAGCCGACCACGACGGCGATCGCGGACGTCGCGAGGGAGTTCGTGAAGCGGGCGCCGAGGAGTGCCCGGAACTCGAGCAGCTGGAGCACGCCGCCGCGGGCGTTCGGTCCTGTCACTCCCCGGATGGTGTCACGTCTCGGAGCGGGCGATGGCCGGAATGGGGCCTCGGCGCAATGCCGCCCGCGGAATCAGACGGAGTGGCGCAGGGCGAGGAAGAGGTTGGCCGCGGCGACGGCCAGGATCATGACGAAGAGCAGCAGCGCGACGATCAGCGCCGCCACGCCGGCCTGCACCAGCAGCCAGGCCACGCCGAGCGCGACGATGGGACCCACGAAGAGCTCCCAGCTGTCGCCCACGAGGAAGTCGTAGAGGAAGTCCCAGAACTGGCGCAGGTAGCTCATCG
>JAXDKU010000028.1:0-15851 GCA_034667005.1 Chloroflexota bacterium | reverse complement strand
CCGATCCGCGATGCGGTCGAGCACCATCCAGCCAACGTTGTGGCGGGTCTGTTCGTACTGCTTGCCGGGGTTTCCCAACCCCACCACGAGCTTCACGGCGATTCCTGCGGCAGATCCGCCTCCTCTGTTCCGGGCATGGCAACTGGCCGCCATCCGTGCTCCCACGGACGCGGCCGGCTCGAGATCCGGATGGTACCGCGCGCCAGTCAGACCGGCTCGGCGGTGTCAGGCTGCTCTGGCGACGTCAGGCGGGCTCGGCGACCCCCAGGAGCCGGCGCTCCAGGGCGCGCATCGCGGCCTCCTCGGCGGGCTCCGCATGGTCGAAGCCGCAGATGTGGAGTGCCCCGTGGGTCACGAGGAGTCGCAGCTCGTCGGCCGGCGACCAGATGACGTCACCGGTGTGCCCGCCCCGCCCCTGCTCCGCCTGTTCGATGGCGCGCTCAACCGACACCACCATCTCCCCCAGGTGGGTCCGCCGGACCGGCGGCGACACGAAGTCCGAACCACGGGGATCGATCAGGGGGAAGGAGAGCACGTCCGTCGGACCCTCATGCCCCATCTGGGTCTCGTTCAGCTGCGCGATCTCGGCGTCGTCCGTCAGGATCAAGCCGATCGTGCCTGGGCTCGGCGCCTCGCCCGCCGTCAGCGCGCTGGCAATGGCCCGGGCGAGCCGCGCGTCAGAGATCACCTTCGGCACGCCGTTCCGCACCGTCAGCTCGATCCGCCACGGCGGCCGGTAGATCACGCGTTGCCGCTCCATTCCCGTACAGAATGGCATCCGGCCGGCCGGTCTGGTCGCTTGGCCGCCGGATCTCGCGGTCGGCTTCCACGCTCGCGATCGGGACAGCGAGGTGGGCGCCCCGGGGCTTAGGCGTTGCCTCCACTCCCGCTACGCGACTCGACGCATAGGGTCGGAGTCGAAGCCATCGGCTTGGCGCCCAGGGGCTTGGGCATCGCCTCCACTCTGGCTACGCGACTCGACGCATAGGGTCGGAGTCGAAGCGATCCGCTTGGCGCCTTCCCTTCGGCTTGGGCATCGCCTCCACTCTGGCTACGCGACTCGACGCATAGGGTCGGAGTCGAAGCCATCGGCTTGGCGCCTCCGGCTTGGGGATCGCCTCCACTCTGGCTACGCGACTCGACGCATAGGGTCGGAGTCCTGGTCCTGGCGGCCGTGCAACTACCCGACCACACCGTCGTCGTGACCGGACCGTCGCAGGTATGGGAGATATCGCTCGGGATGGGGGTCGATCCAGTCCGGGCGGTACCCGCATCGATGCTCATGCGGGCATACCCCTAGTGGGAAGAAGGGCCCAAGCGCATCGGCCACGCATACGATCCGGTCGAGCGAAGCGTGCGGAGCCTTGGCCAGTTCCATCCGGCTGATCATTGACTGGTCGACGCCCGAAAGCGCCTCCAGACGCATCTGGCTGACTCCTGCCTGCTGCCGCGCCGAACGGAACTTCTTGCCAAAGGCGTCGATCAATTGAAGGGACCGTTCGGGGTTTTCACTTCGCCATAGGGCCATCCGTCTATTGAAGCGTCACCCCCTTGGCCAGCTCTTATCGGGCGCTTACCCGCGACATGGGCCCATAGGTTCGGGGGGCCGGGCCATGCGGCGAGTGGCGTAGCCGCGGCGGGGGCCGACCTCGAGGGCGGCATGGCCACGGCCGGGCCATGCGGCGAGTCGCGTAGCCGGGAGCCGGGAGCCGGGGGCCAACCCCAGAGGCGGCACGGCCACGGCCGGGCCATGCGGCGAGTCGCGTAGCCGGGGGCGGAGCGAAGCTCGACGGCGGCACGGCCACGGCGGGCCATGCGGCGAGTCGCGTAGCCGGGGCGGGGGCGAACCTCGAGGGCGGCACGGCTACGGCCACGGCCGCCCGGCCATGCGTCGAGTCGCGTAGCCGGGGGCGGGGGCCAACCTCGAGGGCGGCACGGCCACGGCCGGGCGGGATGAGCCGGACCTACGACGGGCGTCGCCTTCGCTTGACGACGACAGCGAATCCGGTGATCAGGCCGCCGGCAAGGCCGGCCACACCGGCGAGCAGCGGCATTGGCACCGTCGGCGCCGCGACCTTGCTATCCAGCCACCCGCCCTCGACCGTATTCGACTCGGGCATGGGCGCGAACAGATTCCCGGTGGTGGCGGGCGCCGAGCCGTCCCGGAAATGCATGGCTTCGACCTGTCGCGCCGTGCTCGCCTCATACGCAGCGGGCGCAAACCACCGGTAGATGGCGGCCAGCCGTCCGATCCCACCGACGTAAACCTCAGCGCGCGGTCGGAGCGCGCACTCCACGATGGCATCAGCGGCCAGGCCCACCGGGTGAACCGGCGGCAGGGCTCGCGGGGCCCGGCCGGTGAAATTCGCGGCGTGCTGGAAGATCGGCGTGTCGATCGTCGAAGGAAGCACGCAGCAGACGTGGATGTTCTCGTCGTCCACGAGCTCCATCCGCAGGGCCTGCGAATACCCGACGATCGCGAACTTCGACGCCACGTAGGACGAGATCAATGGCGCCGCCACCTTCCCGAACCCCGACGCGACGTTGATGAGGACGCCCGAACCGCGACCCCGGAAGTGCCGCAGGGCCGCGCATGATCCGTAGACCGTCCCCTCGAGGTTGACCGCCAACACCTGCCGGATGACGTCCGACGGCGTCTCGTCCGCACGCCCGAACGCGTAGACGCCGGCGTTGTTGACCCACACGTCGATGCGCCCGAACGACTGCACGGCGGCACGCGCCAGCGCCTCGACAGCCGCCTCCTCGCTCACGTCGACCGTCACCGAGATTGCCTCAGCTCCGCGCGAGCGCACCTCATCGACGGCCGCATCGAGGGAGCCCGCGTCCCGGGCCGCGAGCACGAGCCTCGCGCCCTCGTCCGCCATGCGGTGCGCGGTCGCTCGCCCGATGCCACTCGACGCGCCCGTGATGACGACCACGCGCCCAGCGAGACGCTTCTTCGTGCCGCTCGGCCGGGCCGCCCCGGCCGCCGACGGCCGCGTCACGGGTTGAGCAGGATCTTCACCGCGCCGTCGCGCTTCTGCTGGAACATCGCGTACGCATCCGGCGCGTCGTCCAGGGGGAGGTGGTGTGTCGCGAAGCCGTCCACGCCCAGCGGATCGTCGTCGCGAGAGAGGAGCGGAAGGATGTCATCGACCCAGCGTCGGACGTTTGCCTGGCCCATGCGGAGCTGCACCTGCTTGTCGAACAGGGTCATCATCGGCATGGGATCGAGCTGCCCTCCGTAGACCCCGATGATCGAGACGGTCCCGCCGCGCCGAACGAGCTCGATCGCGAGGTGCAGGGCACTGAGCCGGTCCACGCCGGCGCGCTCCATCAGCATCGCGGCGATCGGCCGCGGCAGCCAACCCGCCATCTGCTGGGCTATCGCGCCCGCAGTTGACCCGTGTGCCTCCATACCGACGGCGTCGATGACCGAGTCGGGTCCCCGGCCGTCGGTCATGTCAAGGACGGCTGCGATCAGATCCGGCTCCTTCGACACGTCGAGCACGTCCACTCCGCGTGCCTTCGCTCGGGCCAGACGCTCCGGGACGAGATCCATGCCGATGACGCGCTCGACGCCCCGCTCGCGCGCCACGCGGCACGACATGTCGCCGATGGGGCCGAGTCCGAGGACGCACAGCGTTCCTCCGTGGGGCACGTCCGCGTAGGCGACCGCCTGCCACGCGGTCGGCAGCACGTCCGAGAGGTAGACGAAGCGGTCGTCCGGAGGCTCGGCCGGGACCTTGATCGGGCCGTACTGCGCCTGCGGGACCCGCAGGTATTCCGCCTGGCCGCCCGGGACCTCGCCGTACAGCTTCGTGTAGCCGAACAGCGCCGCGCCCTTGCCCTGGTCACGGACCTGTGTGGTCTCGCACTGGCTCTGGAGGCCCTGCGAGCACATCCAGCAGGTTCCGCACGCGATGTTGAACGGGATTACGACGCGATCACCGGCGGCCAGTCCCGTCACCTCGGAGCCAACCTCCTCGACGATGCCCATGGGCTCGTGGCCGAGGATGTCGCCCGGCTCCATGAACGGGCCGAGAACCTCGTAGAGGTGGAGGTCCGAGCCGCAGATCCCGGTCGACGTGATCCTGACGATCGCGTCCGTTGGTTCCTTGATCGTTGGGTCGGGGACGTTCTCCACACGCACGTCGCGCTTGCCGTGCCAGGTGACTGCTCGCATCGATCGGATCCCCCGCGCTGTGGTGGTTGCGTCCCACGGCGAGCCTATGGGGCCGTGCCCTCGGCGCGGCCATCCGGCTGCCGGGCGTGCCCTTCCAGTCGTGTGACGATCCGGCGCGGCGAATCAGGCGCCGCGGCCTCCCGACGCGGCGCGGCGCGATTCCAGCTCCACGATCTTGTTCTGTGGATATTCGATGCGGCGGTGGTACATCCCGAGGAGCTGCGCCACGAAGGCTTCGCGGATGAGGTCCAGGTCGCGCAGCGTGAGGTCGCACTCGTCGAACTGGCCGTCGGCCTGCCGCTCGGCGATGATCCGGTCGACCATGCCGCGGATGGCCGGCTCGTCGTGCGAGGTGAGCGAGCGCACCGAGGCCTCCACCGAATCGGCCAGCATGAGGATCGCCGCCTCGCGGGACTGGGGCTTGGGGCCGGCGTGTCGGAAGCGTCGCTCATCGACGGTCTGCGCCGCCTCGTCGGCCGCCGCGGTCCCGGGACCGGCGCCGGCAGCGGCCACCTGCTCGTCCTTGGCCTTCGCATAGAAGTAGCTCATCAGCGCCGTGCCGTGGTGCTGGGGGATGAACGAGATCAGTGGCTTCGGCAGCTTGTACTGGTAGGCCAGGTCGATGCCGTTGGCCACGTGCGCGGCCAGGATCGCGGCGGACTGCTCCGGCGTCAGGTCGTCGTGCAAGTTGTCCATGCCGGTCTGGTTCTCGATGAAGGCGTGCGGGTTGCCCAGCTTGCCGATGTCGTGGTAGTAGGCGGCGACGCGCGTGATCAGTGGATCGGCTCCGATGGCCTCCGCCGCCCGTTCGGCCAGGTTGCCGACCATCAGCGAGTGGTGGTACGTGCCGGGCGTCTCGAGCAGCAGCCGACGAAGGAGCGGCTGGGACGGGTTGGCCAGCTCCAGGAGCTGGAACGACGTCGTGATGCCGAAGAGGTTGCCGAGGACGGCGAACGAACCGACCGCCGCCACAGCCGATCCACCCGCGGCCGCCAGCGATGCGCCCCAGAGCTGGATCACCCCGGTGATGTCGCGATCGCCGAGGAGCGTGAACGTCGACACGACGAGCACGTTGACCACGGCCATGGCGAGCCCGGCCTGCACGAAGTGCCCGAGGCGTTCCCCGCGACGCACGACGACGAGGCCGGCGAGGCCCGCCAGGAAGACGTACGCGCCGAGCTCAGCCAGCCCCGTGATCGCGGACGCGACGATGGCCAGCAACGCCGCGACGACCAGCGCGACGCTCGAGTCGAGCAGCACCGCCAGCAGCAGCACGGCCGCGGCCGTCGGCACGAAGTACGGCAGCACCGATCGGTCGGCAGTCACGCGGAGGGCCAGCGTCGTGAGGAGCAGCACCAGCCCGAGCAGGACCAGCGCGTTTGAGCGGTGCCAGAACTCCGGCCGGAAGCGCCAGACCCATCCGAGGAGGGAGCCGACGACGAGAACCGAGAGCAGGAACCAGCCGCCGAGCTTCGCGACGTCGGGGTGCGGGTCGAGCAGGTCGAGCTGGTTCAGGCGCTCGAAGAGGAGGTCGTCGATGACCTCGCCCTGCTTGACCACGATCTGGCCCTTGATGACGCTGAAGCGCACGGGATCGACCCGAGCGGCGGCGTCGGTCTTGGCCTGCGCGGTCAGGACGGCGTCGAAGGTGGAGTTCGCCACCAGCATCGGCGAGATGATCTCCGCGGCGAGGGCCTGCTGGTCGCTGGAGAATCGATCGGAGATGTCCGCCCGGAGCGCCGACTGTGCCTGGGCGACGTCGCTGTCGCGCACCTCCTGCCGCTGCGCGGTCTCGAGGACCCGGGCCATCTCGGTGCGGAGCGCATTCCACTCGACCGGGCTGAGCGCCTGGAGCGTGGCCGTCGCGCCTGCCGAGAGCGTCGGCAGGGCCTGTGCCAGCGCGAGGCGACGTGCGTCGTCGGTGAGCACGGCGGCGAAGGCGGCGTCGACCGGGTTCATCGCGGCGTCGAAGGCCGCGCTCTGACGCTGGGCAGCGTCGTCGCCCTTCTGCGTCGTGTAGTCGTACTGCGGTGGCACCTGCCCGCGTGCCTGGTCGCGCGCCTGCTCGGTGGCAATCGTGCTGACGTAGGTCAGCGAGCGCGGCGCCAGCACGTCGCGATCCGAGATCGCGCCCTGGACGGCGCGGAAGGCGGTGGGGAAGATGTCGAACGAGAGGATCGCCGTCATCCCGCCGATGAGCACCGCGGCCGCGATGAACAGACGAGCCGCATCGCGCCGCGTGAACGAGATGAAACGGCGGGGCCGCCGGGCGATCATCGCGGCATCAGCTGGGGCATCAGCTCGAGGGCGGGTGCGAACCCGCGTGCGAGGCGAGATCCGTGCGTGCGAGCTCCTGCGCCACCATCGCGCTGACGGTCTTGCCCTCGGCGCGGTTCCGGGTTCGCGGGGAGAGCAGGCCCATCACCTTGCCGATGTCGCGGGCCGAGGTCGCGCCACTCTCCGCGATCGCCTCGCGGACCATGTCGCGCAGCTCGTCCTCGGTGAGCTGCTGGGGCATGTACTCCCCCAGGATCGCGGCCTCGGCGCGTTCCTTGTCCGCGAGGTCCATCCGGCCGCCCTTCTCGTATGCCTCGATGGACTCGCGGCGTCCCTTCAGCTCTCGCCCGACCACGCTGAGCAGCTCGTCCTCGGTGAGTGGCCGGCGGAGCGCCACCTCCTGATTGTGGGCAGCAGAAAGCGCCATGCGCAGCGTGTCGCGACGAAGCTCGTCGCGATTGCGCATGGCGTCTCTGACTTCAGCCTGGAGTCGATCTGCGAGGGTCACCGGTTCTCCTCGGGCGGGAAGCCCGACGAGGAAGGCTCCGCCTAGTCCTGGCGGGTCGCCTTCTTGCGCTTGGCTTCCTTGCGCTTGCGCTTCACGCTCGGCTTCTCGTAGTGCTCGCGCCTGCGAGCCTCCGCGAGGATGCCGCTCTGCTGGATCTTCTTGTTGAAGCGTCGCAGCGCGCTCTCGAAGGTCTCGTTCTCACCGACACGGACCTCTGCCAATCCGGAATCACCTCCTCTGGCCGCGTGACGAGCAAGGCTCGCCAGGGCCGCGGCAGTGTACCGGAGGGTCCGATGAGGGTCAAACGCGGACGCCACTCGGACAATCGTGGTTCGCGGCCGGCCCGTCAGACGAGCGGCGCGACCCTCGTCGGGGTCGACGTCCGACTCCCCTCCGCCATGACCGGCTCCGGGATCGAACAGTCGTCCGGCCAGTCGATCGATCCGCCTTGCCCGTCGATGGCCGGCTCGGACGTGTAGTCCCCGATGCCGGGCTGGACCTCGAATGTGGCGATGTGCGAGCCCGCTGTGGCGGCCCCGTCGAAATTGCCCGGAGTGACCGACCAGAGATGAGCGACCTTCATCTCGCTCAAGACGTACGCCGATAGGTGGAACCTTGTCAATTCCACGTCGCAGGGCGTATCGATCGTCATCTGGTAGTGGTTGTACGTGAAATGCGGCGAGTGGTTTGTGCCGGTATACGAAAGCGCATGTACGAGATAGCCCGACCCGAGGCGGTCTTGCATCCAGTCGGCGAACTGTCTCGCCCAGCTCTCTCGGGCCGCCGGCGTGTTCGCGTACTGCAACTGCTGGCTCGTGTCACGCAGCTCCAATGGAACGTTTCCCTTTGAGTCCCGCCGGAAGCCGGACCTGAACAGGTCATTGTCCGAGTCATAGGCATTCGCATGCCACGGGCCCCGATTGCCGGTGAGGTTGGTGAGGACCCCGCCGACAAGACCTTCCAGCGTGTTCCAGTAATGGATCGAGCTATCACTTTTCCTGTCAGGCGCATCGAAGGCCATCTTGTCGACTAGGTCCGTGTAGTTGATCCAGTTGAGCGGCGGTCCGCCGACATCGTCCAGCACGGCCATCGAGACATTCCCGACGAACCGCCGGAACCGGCAGCCAGTGGCGGGCCCGGGCGGCGTCGTGCCCGATGGGATCGTCACGGTGAGCCGACAATCGTCCGCGGCCCAGCTGTCGTAGCCCAGGTAGTGGTCGGCGTTCAGGCGGGCCGCAAGCGCGTGGGCATCGTTGAGCGGCGGGCTGAACGTCAGCGCGGGCCCGTCCGGCGCGATCTCGAAGTTGGCCAGGCCGCCGTTCAGCTCGCGCTCTCGGAACAGGCAACAGAGGTCGTACGAGACGAGGCTCGTCTCTCGCCGCCCGTCACTATGACAATCGCAACAATTCGCATCCGGACGCGGTCTGCCGACGGGTTCGTATCGGTGGCCGTCGTAGCTGTGGTCGACGAAGCCCAGGATCCGACCACTATTGGGCTCGACCGTGAAGATTCGGAGAAACGGAACGCACGTCTCGTCCTTGCGTCTTTCACCGCCGCAGTCGCACATGGCGATGGCGTGCGTGTCGAGACGCGACCCGAGTGTTTCGCGGATGCCGGCGAGCATCTCAAGCTCACGCTGCTCGATGTCGCGCAAACCTCCGAGCGCTTCGAGCAACTTGTTACAACACGCATCGTCGGGCTTTGGCGCGGCGACCACCGGCGGCTTGTGGATCGCGGGCTTCGAGTCGAGGCGGGGCAGTTTGGGCATTGCCGTAGTTTGGGCGTGGCACTCCGCTTGTCAAGTACATACAGACTGTTAATACGCCGCTCATCACGAAAAGCACGGGGATTGTCCGTGACGAAAACGCATGGCTGAAGGCGGCGACGCTCGCGGGGCTCGAGTCGGCGCGCCGAACCTCGCCCGGGATGCGACACGCGCCAGCCAGTCGGTGGAGGCCTTCGTCAGACCGTAGACTCCGCGGGCCGATGGCCACCTATCCGGATCCCCGCACCTTCCAGTCTCTCGTGGAGCTGCTCGACGATGCCGCGGTGCGGTATCCGGGGCGGCCGACGCTGAGCCTGCGGATGGACGCGGGCGTCACCGAATCGTGGAGTGCGGCGGAGCTGAGACGCCGCAGCAGGCTCGCCGCGTGGCGGCTCCGCGCCGCGGGGCTGCTCCCCGGGGAGCGGCTGCTCACCTGGTCCCCGAGCACTCCCCAACTTCCCGCCGTGTACTGGGGCGCGATGCGTGCCGGCATCGTGCTCGTGCCATTGGACCTGCGGATGGCGTCGGACGTCCTGCGACGGATCGCGGTCCGCGCGGAGACCACGCACCTCGCGATCGGCACCGGCCTTGACGCGCCCGATCCAGAGGGGAACGGCCTCGGCCACCTGACGCAGCACACGCTCGACGAGCTGACGGCCGATCCCGAGCCGGGCGATGCGGTCTTCCCCGCCGGCTGGGAAGCGCAATTGGACGCCTGGCCGATGCCGACGCGCGACCAGGTTTTCGAGACGATCTACACCTCCGGCACGACCAGCCACCCGAAGGGCGTGATGCTCACGCACGGCAACGTGCTTGCCACCCTGGAGGCGTGCGAGCAGCTGCTGCCGCCGCGATCGCACCGGCTGGTCAGCCTGCTGCCGCTGTCACACCTGTTCGAGCAGGCGCCCGTCCTCTTCTACGGCACGATGATCGGCGCGGACGTCCGGTACGTGCGCTCGCGCAACCCACGGGTGATCTTCGAATCGCTGCGCGAGCACCGTGTGACCACGATGGTCGTGACGCCCCAGCTGCTCGACATCTTCTGGACCGCGATCGGGCGCGAGATCGACCGCCAGGGCAAGCGCGAGCGCTTCGATCGAGCTCGGCCCATCGCGCGCCGCCTCCCCTACCGGGCTCGACGGCTGATCTTCCGAAGCCTTCATCGCCAGCTCGGCGGCGCGCTCCGGCTGTTCGTATCGGCCGGTGCCTACCTCCCGCCGGAGCTCCAGAACGCGTGGGAGGACCTCGGGATCATCGTGCTCCAGGGCTACGGCGCGACGGAGTGCGGAGCGGCGGCGGCCGACACGGAGAAGGAGCATCCCCCCGGCATCATCGGGCGGCCGGTGCCTCCGGCGCGCGTGAAGCTCTCCGAGTCGGAGAGCGAGATCCTGGTCGCCGGCCCGACCGTCTTCCCGGGCTACTGGCGCGACCCCGAGGCCACCAGGGAGGCGCTCGACGCCGAGGGCTGGTATCACACGGGCGACATCGGCCGGTGGGATGACAAGGGCCGGCTGATCCTCTCGGGCCGGATCAAGAACATCATCGTGCTGGCCAACGGGCTCAATGTCTTTCCCGAGGACATCGAGTCGGCGCTCCAGGATCACGGCCTGTCCCAGGCGGTCGTGCTGGAGACGGCGCCCGGGCGCATCGAGGCAGTCGTGTTGCCGCCCGGTTCGATGCCGGTGGTCCGCGCCGACACGCCGAAGCCGGAGCCCCTGGACGCCGAGGGCCTGGCCCGCGTCAAGGCGGAGGTCGACCGGATCGTGCGGTCGACGAACCAGCAGCTCGGCCAGCACCAGCGCATCGACGCCTGGCGGCTCTGGCCCGAGCCCGACTTCCCGCGCACCCACACCCTCAAGATCCGCCGCGAAGCCGTCCGTGACTGGGTCGGCGGGACGGCTCCAGTCCGGGTCAGGGACGGCGGGTAACCCGACCCGTCAGCGCGCGCTCAGGGAACGTGCTTCCAGAGCTCGAAGCCGTGGTTGTGGTCGTCCGCACCGAAGTAGATGGTGCCGCCGATGTTCTGGAGGTCGTACGGTGACGAGCCGTCCTGACCCGGCCAGATGTCCATCACCCGCGACGTGCCACCCGGCGTGCCGTCACTCTGGTACAGCTCGCGATTGAAGTCGTCGCTCCGTGCACTGAAGTAGACCGTGCTGCCGACCCGCGTGAGGTAGTCGGGTTGTGCGCCGCTCGAAAACGGATTGATGTCCGCCACCTTGTGCGTTCCCGATGGCGACCCGTCGCTGATCCACAGCTCGGACCCGGTGCCATCGTCCGCGCCGAAGAACACCTTGTTGCCGACCGGCGTGAGCCGATCCGGGTACGAGCCCATCGAGCCGGGCCGGATGTCCTCCACGCGCTTCGTCCCCGGACCCGTGCCGTCACTGGTCCACAGCTCGGGTCCCTTGCTGTCCTCGCCCCGGAAGAACAAGGTGCCGGCGACGTTCGTCAGCAGGCTCGGTGAGTTGTTGCCGGGTCCGGTGATCTTCTTCACGCGGAACGTGCCCGCCGCCGTTCCATCGCTCCTCCAGAGCTCCAGGCAGGGCGAGTCGGTGCACGCGAAGAAGTAGATGATCCCGTTCATGAGGGTGAGATCGTGCGGATACGACCCCTGGGACCCGGGCTTGATGTCTTTCACCCGCTTCGTGCCCGCCGAGGTCCCGTCGGTCTTCCACAGCTCGGCACCCTTGCCGTCCGCCGCCCGGAAGTAGAGGGCACCACCAAGCTCCGTGAGCTCCATGGGCGACGCGTACGCACTGCCTGGATTGATGTCCTTGACGCGCACGGTGCCGGCCCTGGTGCCGTTCGTCTTCCACAGCTCGCCGCCGCTGCTCGCGTCGAGAGCACCGAAATACAGCCGGCTGCCCAGTCGGGTGTAGCCGTACGGGTTGGCGTCCTGCGACCCCGGCCGGATGTCCTTGACCAGGCTCGTGCCGGCTGCGGTCCCATTCGACTTCCACAGCTCGCGCCCGTGGTTCCCGTCAGCAGCCCCGAAGTACAGCGTGCCGCCGAGGATGGTGAACTCGCTCGGATACGAGCTGAAATGCGAGGGCCAGATGTCCTTGACGCGCACGGTCCCCGGCCCGGTGCCGTCCGTCTTCCACAGCTCGTGGCCCTTGATCCCATCCTGTGCCGAGAAATAGACCGCGCCGTTGAAGAGGGTGAAGCCTCTCGGAGAGGAGTCACCGCCGGGTGACGCGTTGATGTCCTTGACCTGCATCGTCGTCGCGGCGACCGACAGCGAGGCGACTCCCGCGATCAGCGCGCCCGCAACCGCAGCCGCGAATCCCCAATGGCAACGGTTGCGCGATGGCACGATCCGGACAGCCTCGCACCGCGATCAGCGCGCGTCAACACCGCGACGACGCGTTCGGGCTGGCCGCGCTACTTGATGACGGGGATCGGCTGTCCGACCGATGAGACGGCATTGAACCCCGCCTCGGCGACGGCGCGGTTGGAGGCACGCTCGGCGGACCACCATGTGAACACGAGCGTGCCGCCCACCTGGCCGATGGCGAACTGGGCGTCGAGCGGGAAGTTCGTCTGCCCGAAGCCGCTGCCCAGGTAGGCGGCCAGCTCCTTGCCCCGGTCCGTGGCGGTCGCCGCGTCGGTCAGCTCGTACACCACGACGAACCCCTGGTCGAGGTCCGGGATGCTCTCCTGGAGCACGGCGCGCGGCACCGTCGTCAGGCTCGCCGGCTCCGACGGGCGATAGGGCTGGATCGGCGGGTTGAGCTGGAGCCCAGCGTCCCTGAGCGCCTCGCGAATGAGCGCGACGGTCCCCTGGATCTGGAGCGACAGCGAGGCCTGCGGGGTTGGCAGCGTCGGACCGCCGGGACCGGGTTGATCGGCCGGCCCGGGCGCGAAGCAGGCCCCGAGCGCCAGCACGGCGCCGACGGCCGCGAGCCCGAGACGCAGCCTCATCCGGGCGGCCAGGTGAACGGCCGGCCGCCCATCAGGTGGAAGTGCAGGTGGTCGATGGTCTGTCCGCCGTCCCGGCCCACGTTCGTGACGATTCGATACCCGTCGTCCGCGATCCCGGCCTCTCGGGCGATGCGGGCCCCGACGTCGAACAGCCGCCCGAGCATGGACGCATCCGCCTCCGTCAAGTCCGCCGCCGACGAGATGTGCTGCCGGGGCAGCAGCAGGACGTGCGTCGGGGCTCTCGGATTGACGTCGTGGAAGGCCACGATCTGCTCGTCCTGGTGCACGAAGCGGGCCGGCACCTCGCCTGCCACGATCCGGCAGAACAGGCAGTCCGTCTCGGGCACGGGGGCTCCTTCGGTGGTCACAGTGTCGATGGTAGCGAGGTGAGAGCTCCGCCCCGTGTTCGAGCCATCAGGGCAGATGTCCGGCTTGGGCTCAGAGATCCGGCTTGGCGACCATGAGGAAGCCGATGACCCCGACGACGAGCCCCATCACGTAGCTCACGTAGCGGAGCCGCGCGGCCCGGTCGCGCCAGCGCTGCCGGTCGTCCTCGCCGTCGGTCGGTCGGATGCGCAGCAGCCGGCGCACGCTGGGCCGCTGGATGAAGAACGCGAGCGCCAGGTTGACCGCGTAGAGCCCGAGGGCGACGAGCAGCCACGGCTGCGAGAGCAGCGACGAGCCGATGAGGGCCACCAGCGACAGGCCCGTGACGGCGACCCCGATGCCGACGATGACGCCCCCGCTGCCGCCCAGCCAGAGGAGGCCACGCGTGATCGCGCGCGGGCGCTGAACACCGGTGGTGTCGATGCGCTCACGGTCGAGCCGCAGCGTGAACGGCAGAAGCAGGCTCGGCACGAACAGCAGCAGCGCGAGACAGATATGGGCGCCCAGGAGAAACGGGAACAGGCTCATGCGGGTGTCCGGCGGGAGCTCCCCTCGTCGGTGTCCGCGCCCTGAGCCGGTTGGTCTCCGCCTTCGCCGGGGCGCTCGGCCTCGAGGGCCACCCAGTCTCCCTCCGCGTCCCGGTTGATGACACGCAGGCCGGCCGCGGCGAAGGCGCGGCGCACCTCCGGCTCGCGGTCGATGAAGATGCCGCTGGCGAGCAGGCGGCCCCCCGACCTCGGCGTGCCATCGCCCGGACGCACGGCCGCGGCCAGGTCCGCGGCGAGGTTCACCAGCAGCGATGCGATCAGGTTGGCCATGACCAGGTCGAACGGCGGCTCTGCAACCGGTATCGACCCGCGCCGCGCACCGATGACCCGCGATAGCCGGTTGCGCCGGGCGTTGGCGACCGTCGCCTCGACGGCGATCGGGTCCGTGTCCACGCCGAGCACCGTGGCCGCGCCGAACCGGCCGGCCGCCACGGCCAGGATTCCGGAGCCGCAGCCGACGTCCAGGGCTCGCGCGCCGTCGATCAATCCCTCATCGGCCCACCGCTCGACGCCGATCAGGCACAGCCGCGTCGTCGGGTGCAGCCCCGTCCCGAAGGCCATCCCCGGATCGAGTGCCAGCACCACGTCGTCCGGCGCCGCGCGGTGCCTCCGCCACGTAGGCCGGATCACCACCCGCCTGCCGATGCGCAACACCGGGAAGTGGCGCTTCCAAGCGCTGGCCCAGTCCTCCTCGTGCACGGCGCGGACCTGGAGCGGCCCGATCGGTCGCAGCCCGAAGGCCTGAAGGTGGCCCAGACGCTCTTCGGCCTGGGCGATCGCCGTCTCGGCGGCGCGCGCGTCGATCGCCGGCACATAGGCACGCACGATCGCCGGGCGGGTCAGGTCCGCGACCGCGCCGAGGCCCTCGTCCACCAAGGTGATGGCGGGCTCGACCGACACGCCGCCCGTGGCCGCCCGCGACAGGATCTCGCTGACCGCCTCCACGGCCTCCGTGTCCGCCTCGACGGAAAGCTCGAACCAGGTCCCGCCCGCGGAGAGACCTTCCTCCGACCCGGCCGCCTCGCTCGTCAGCCGATCGCGTCCTTGAGGCGGTCGGCGATGCCTCGCTTGCGGCGCCTGCGCTCCGCCCGGTTGCCGCCGCTGCCGGCCTCCGCGCCCGTGCTGGCCGTGTCCGCCGGCCGATCGGCTTCGCCCGCTTCGACCGCGAACTCCTCGAGCAGCTCGCGCTGGCGCGTCGACAGTCGCGAGGGGACGCGAACGTCGACGAGGACGTGGAGATCGCCCCTGCCCGGTCGCCGGAGATGCGGGACGCCCCGGCCGCGCAGCCGGATCTCGGTCCCGGGCTGGGTGCCCGCCTTCACCTCGATCTGCTCGTCGCCGTCGGGCGTCGGCACGGAGATCCGAGCGCCGAGCGCCGCCTGGCTGATCGAGACATGCAGCTCGTAGTACAGCTCGGTCTCGCGGCGCTGGAGCACGGCGTGCGCGTCCACGTGGGCGAACACGTACAGGTTTCCCGGGGCGCCGCCCCTGGGCCCCTGCTCGCCCTCGCCCGAGAGGCGGATCTGGTGACCGTCGTCGATGCCTGCGGGGACCGCCACGCGAAGCGTCCGCCGCCGCTCCACGCGACCGTCGCCGCGGCAGGTGTGGCACGGCGTCTCGACGATGCGGCCGAGGCCGCGGCAGCGTCCGCAGGTGGTCACGTTGACCATCTGCCCGAGCATGGTCGAGCGAACCTGCCGAGTCTCGCCGGAGCCGTTGCACTGCGGGCAGGTGACGGGCTCCGTTCCCGGCTCGGCACCGGTGCCGGCACACGTGTCGCACAGCACCAGGGACGTGAAGCTGATCTCCTTCTCCGTGCCGCGGATGGCCTCGTCGAAGGTCAGCCGGAGGTCGTAACGCAGGTCGGATCCGGCCGGCGGACGGCCGCGCCGCGCGCCGGTGCCTCCGCCGGCGCCGAAGAAGGCGTCGAAGATGTCGCCGAAGCCCTGGAACCCGCCGAACGGGCCGCCGTCGGCGCCGCCCGCGCCGCCCACCCCGGCACGGCCGAACAGGTCGTACGCCTGCCGGCGCTGCGGATCGGACAGCACCTGGTAGGCCTCGTTGATCTCCTTGAAGCGCTCGTCGGCCTCGGGCGCGGTGTTGACGTCGGGGTGCCACTGCTGCGCCAGCTTTCGGAAGGCGCGCTTCAGCTCCTCCTCGGTGCAGCCGCGGGGCACGCCGAGAACGTCGTAGTAATCACGGGTGGTTGCCATGCTCCCCCCGAGTATACGAAGGGTGCCGATCGGACCGGGC
>JAXDKU010000027.1:0-2669 GCA_034667005.1 Chloroflexota bacterium | reverse complement strand
CGCAAGGAGATCGAGGAGCGCCTGCGCAGCGGACGGCCGATCGACTGGGCGCTGCTCACCGACAAGCTGACCGCTGACGTCAAGGCACCCAAGCACGAGCACGGCACCCACGTCGCCGGCATCATCGGCGCCGACTGGCGCGTGTCGGACCCCGACGGTGCGCCGGAGCACGACGTGCGCGGCGTCTGCCCCGACATCGGGATCTACGACCTGCGCGTCTTCAACGACGCGGGCGAGGGCGACGAGTTCGCGATCCTCGCCGCCCTGCAGTTCATCCGCTGGCTGAACGCCAACGCCCCCGCTCCCGTCATCCACGGCGTCAACCTCAGCCTGTCGCTCGACCACGAGGTCGGCTCGTTCGCCTGCGGGCGCACCCCGATCTGCGACGAGTGCGAGCGGCTCATCGGCAGCGGCACGGTCGTCGTCGCGGCGGCGGGCAACGAGGGGCGCGCGTTCTTCTCCTCCTCCTCAGGCGCGGATGAGGGCTACCGCCAGATGTCGGTCACCGACCCGGGCAACGCCAACGGCGTGATCACCGTCGGCGCCACGCACCGCCACGACCCGCACACCTACGGCGTCTCGTACTTCTCCAGCCGCGGCCCCACCGGCGACGGTCGCGTCAAGCCCGACGTCGTCGCTCCCGGCGAGAAGATCAACGCACCGGTCCCGAGCGGCGGGTTGAAGAGCCTCGACGGCACGAGCATGGCGGCGCCGCATGTCTCCGGCGCCGCGGCGCTCATCTTCGCCCGCCATCCGGAGCTCATCGGCCAGCCCTCCGAGATCAAGCGTGTGCTGTGCGCGACCGCGACGGACCTCGGCCGCGAGCGCTACTTCCAGGGCAGCGGTCTCGTCGACGTGCTGCGCGCCATCCAATCCGTCTAGCCCCAAGAGGAGGACCCCCCGCCCATGATCTTCTCGCTCGAGGCGCTTCAGGCTTTCAACGGCGACTGCCTGCTGCTGCACGGCGGAACCGCCGCCGATCCGAAGCTCGTGCTGATCGACGGCGGCCCGATGCGCACCTGGGGCAAGAGCCTCAAGCCCCGCTTCGAGGAGCTGCGCTCCGAGCGCATCGCGGACGGCGACCCGCTGCCCGTCGACCTCGCGATGATCAGCCACATCGACGACGACCACATCGCCGGGATGGTCGCGTTCACCGAAGAGCTCGTCGCCCAGAAGGCCGCCCACCAGCCGCCGAGCGTCACGGTCCAGACGCTCTGGCACAACAGCTTCGACGACATCGTCGGCAACAGCGCCGAGGAGCTGCGCACGCTCGCGGTCGACGCCCCCGCCGGCGACGCGATCGCCGACGCCACCAAGGCCGTGATGGCCAGCGTGCCCAACGGCCGCACGCTGCGCGAGCACGCGCAGACGCTGGGCTGGAGCATCAACGACCCCTTCGCGGCGCTCGTCGCGCTGCCGGCGGACGGCGCGCGCAAGATCAAGCTCGGGGGAATGGCGCTCACCGTCCTGTGCCCGCCCGCGAAGCAGCTCGCGGTGCTCGACAAGGCGTGGGAGGCGTACCTGAAGAAGGCCGCCAAGAAGCAGGAAGCCGACCAGGGCGCCGCGCCCGCGACGGCCAAGCCCGACACCTCGCCGTACAACCTGTCGAGCATCGTCGTGTACGCCGAGTGCGAGGGCAAGACGATGCTGCTCACCGGCGACGGCCTGAGCGACCACATCGTCAGCGGCATGGAGCAGGCCGGCTTCATGCAGGACGGCAAGGCCCATGTGAACATCCTCAAGCTCCCCCACCACGGCTCGGAGCGCAATATGACGCAGGCGTTCTTCGACGCGATCACCGCCGACCACTACGTCATCTCGGCCAACGGGCACGACGGCAATCCCGACCTCTCGACGCTGCAGATGATCCCCGCCTCGCGCCAGGACGACGACTTCGAGATCCACCTCACCAACGACGCCGAGGACGACGACAGCCTGGAGGATCTCGTCACGCACGTGCTGGCGTTTCGCAAGGAGCGCGAGGACTCCGGCCGTGAGTTCAAGCTGAGCGCGCGCAAGGACCCGGCCCTGTCGCTGCGCATCGACCTGCTCGACGGGGCATGAGCTGACCATGGGCGAGCACGACGCGCTGCTCAAGCGCTTCCAGCCGGTCCTGCGCTACGACTCCAACGAGCAGTTCTTCGCCGACAGCGCCGTCCAGTACATGGTCACGCCCGGCTGCGAGCTGCGCCGCAAGCGCACCGACACGGGCAGCGGGGCCCTGCTCGCCAGCGCGCCGCCGAACGCCGGCGAGCCGGCGCTGGCGCTCGACTTCCTGGGCCCGAAGACCTACGCCGACGGCAGCGACGTCCTCGACGGCGACCACCTCGGCCTGACGGGGAAGGACTACCGCGCGCAATACCGCACGCTGCGGATGGCGCACCCCGAGCTCAACAACGTCGTCTACGCCCACGCGATCGAGGCCAACGGGCGGCTCTGGCTTCAGTACTGGCTCTGGTACTTCTACAACGATTACCAGCTGTCGTTCGCGCTCGGCACGCACGAGGGCGACTGGGAGATGGTGCAGTTCCGGATGGACTCGGAGGCCGGCCATCCCGACATCGCCATCTACGCCCAGCACCGCTACGGCGAGATGCGCCCGTGGGAGGAGGTCGAGAAGCTCGGCGACCGGCCCGTCGCCTACGTGGCCCGCGGCTCGCACGCCTCGT
>JAXDKU010000026.1:0-37161 GCA_034667005.1 Chloroflexota bacterium | reverse complement strand
TGCGAGGTGAACTCGAGCCCGCTCGTCGCGCCGGGTGATGTGCGGATCTTGAAGTGGATGTGCACGGCCCGACCGGAATACCAGCCGGGGTAGATCGTCGTGAACGTGGCGACGCCACTGGCATCGGTGGTCTGGTAGCCGCGGAGCCAGTCCTGTCCGAGCGTGTCGAAGCTGCGGTCCGTGACGTCCGAGTACTGCCCGGCGGCGTCGCAGTGCCACACGTCCACGACGGCTCCTTCCCAGGCAGTGCAGCTCCCGCCCGCGATCTTCGAGACGACGAAGCTGAGGACGAGCGGCGCGCCGTCGCGGGCGGCCCCGGTGGCGCTGTCGCTGCGGATGTCCGAGCGGTCGAGCTGCTCCTCCACGAAGTAGGGCCCCTCAACCGCCTCCGGCGTGGCGACGCACGAGGGCATCTCCGTCGCGATCGCTGACGCGGGAGCCGAGGCGGCCGCCGTCCCCGGCGCAGTCTGGGTCGTGGCCAGCGACGAGGTGGCGCCGGTGGCCGTCGCGATGGCAGAGGCGATCGGCGAGGCGGCACCCGACGCGCAGGCGGCCATGAAGGCCGCGGCGCCGACGCCGCCGGTGATCCACAGCACTTCCCTGCGGCTGAGCAGGCGGCCGATCGGCCGGTCGTCGTCGTCCAGGATCGGGTCCTGAGCGGCGTCCAGCTTCGGCGCGAAGGCCGGGCGCGGCTCGTGGTCGGGCGTCGGCATCGGGCTCACGGTCGTTCTCCGCCATGGGGTGGGGTCGGCGATCGAAGTCTCACCGCGGGCACCTGTCGAGGAGGTTACGGCGGCCGCTCTGATGGCGCCGCCACGCCGCCGTTCATCGTCCCAAGGGAACAACCAAAATTAGATATTGCCGTGCCGAGGTGGATAGCTATAGTGGCGTCCCTGACTCCCCGCCATCGAGGGCTTTGTGATGGTCGGCACGTACCTGACGCCGGGCGTCTACGTCGAGGAGCTGCCCGGAGGGGCCCGCGCCATCGAGGGGGTCGCGACCTCGGTCACGCTCCTCATGGGCTACACCCTTCGAGGCCCGACCCAAGAGGCCGTACGGATCGCATCCTGGGGCGAGTACGAGCGCAAGTTCGGCGGCGTGCTTGAAGGCGAGAGCCGGGGCATCAACGACCTGCGCGCCGCGGCCAAGGCCGACCAGCGCGTGCCGGACGTGGATTACATGGGCCACGAGGTCTTCGCGTACTTCCAGAACGGCGGCGGCGTGGCGTACATCCGCCGGATGGTCGAAGGCGACCCGCCGGTCGTCCTCCCGGCACGCTCCACGACCCTCGCGACGGCCCGCGCGTCGATCGTCAGCCCGAGGGCGCTGACCTTCGCCGGCGCCGATGCCGGCAGCTGGGCGAACGGCCTGGTCGTCGAGATCAAGGCGGACGACAGCCACCCGGGCAACTTCATGGCCACGATCGGCCGGTTCAACGCCAAGGGCGAGCTGATCCCGATCGAGCGGTTCGACGACGCGGAGCTGACCTCCGGCGGCAACAAGTACCTCGGCACCATCCTCTCGCGCCAGTCCAACCTGGTCCGCCTGGAGACGGGCGTTCCCCTGGCCATCGACGTCTCACCCGCCGTCCAGCACGGCATCCATCGGAGCCCGGTCATCCCGACCGTCCCGGACCTCAGCGCCGCGCTCCCCGCGGCACGCACCTTCAAGGTGCAGCTGGACCCGGCGACGAACGGATCCACCGACGCGGTCGCCGACCAGACCAAGCACGCGAGCCTCGAGGCGCTCGCCGCCAATCTGGAGGCCAAGCTCCGCGCCCTCGCGGGCGCGAACCCGGATCCGACCGTGCCGCAGACGGCGGCGCGGATGGGCGCGACCGTGCGCGTCGTCCGAGACGACGACGGCGCCCACCTCGAGGTCCGCTCCGGCTACGGCGGGACGGACTCCAAGGCCGTGGTGATGAACACCGCCGGATCGCTCGGCGCGACGCTGGGCTTCACCGCGGCCGGACCGTTCGCGCCGAAGCTCGGCTCGGCGACGGTCGTCGCGAATCGGGCCGTTCTGTACGGCGGCGCGGACGGCTACCCCACCCAGACGTCGGTCGCGTACAACACCGCGCTCGGCGTCCTGGAGCTGAACCCGGACGTCAACGTGATCCTCACGCCGAACGCGGCCTGGGACGACAAGGGCAAGCCCATTGTCGAGGCCGTCATCGCGCACTGCCAGAAGATGAAGAACCGGGTCACCATCATCGACCCGCCCCGGGACATCGAGCTCACGGACCCCACCAAGATCAACGAGCTGATGCTGCCCACCTCCACGTACACCCAGCTGTACTACCCGTGGATTCGCGTCGCCAACCCGACCTACCACCCGGTCAAGGCACCGGGCGCGCCGACGACCGTCCTCGTCCCGCCGTCCGGCTACGGAGCCGGAATGTGGTCGCGCATCGACTCGAAGCGAGGCGTATGGAAGGCCCCGGCAGGCGTCGAGGCGCTGCTGCTCGGCGTCGACGGGTTCCGCTACGACGTCGGCGACCCCCAGCAGGAGGTGCTCAACCCGGCCGGGGTGAACGTGATGCGCACCAAGCCCGGCTACGGCCGCGTCGTCTGGGGCGCCCGCACGCTCGCCACGAACGCCGACCCGGAGTGGCGCTACATCCCCGTCCGGCGGACCGCGATCATGATCGAGGAGGCACTCCGGAGGGGAATCCAGTGGGCCGTGTTCGAGCCCAACGACGACCGGCTGTGGTCGTCGCTGCGGCTCTCGTCCGAGGCCTACATGCAGGGCCTCTTCCGCTCCGGCGCGTTCCAGGGCCTCACCTCGTCGCAGGCCTACCAGGTCCAGTGCGGCCTCGGCTCGACCATGGACCAGGGAGACATCGACCGGGGGTACGTGATCCTCCGCGTCAAGTTCCGGCCGCTGAAGCCTGCCGAGTTCGTGGTGATCCAGATCCAGCAGCTCGCCGGCCAGGCGTAGGAGAGGGAGCGTTCCGATGCCCGCCCCGCAGTTCACCGTCAACGCCCACCGGTTCGACCCCTATCGGACCTTCAAGTTCCAGGTCCTGATCGACGGCCAGCCGGTCGCGGGCCTGCGCAAGATGACCGCCCTCAAACGAAAAACCGAGCCCGTCAAGTGGCGAGCGGCGGGGGACCCGTCCACCGAGCGGATCATGCCCGGCGGCACCAGCTACGAGCCCGTCACGCTCGAGCAGGGGCTGACGCACGACCCGGTCTTCGAGAGTTGGGCCACCCTCGTCAACAACATCCAGGGCGACGCCGCGGTCTCGCTCGTCAACTACCGCAAGAGCATCGTGATCAACGTCCTGAACCTCCAGGGCGTGGTGGCGATCAGCTACAAGCTCTACCGCGCCTGGGTGAGCGAGTACCAGGCGCTGCCGGACTTCGACGCGGGCACGATGAACGCCGTCGGCATCCAGAGCATCGTCCTCCAGCACGAAGGATGGGAGCGCGACTCCGCCGTCCCTGAGCCCGCGGAGACCTGATGCAGCTCCCCGGTGGACCGGTCGTCGGGCCGTCCGGATCGGGGATCGTCCACCTCGCACAGCCAACGGGCCGCCTCGAGCGGCTGCTCGACGCGCGCGACCAACCGGGCAGCGTGCCCGGGCGCGTCACGGACCTCCTGGCAGCCGCCGTGGCCGGCCCTGAGGGCGCGCCACTGGAGGCGGACGAGGTGCGGGCACTCTCGTCTGGCGACCGCCGCTACCTGCTGCGCCAGGTGCTGGTCGCCCTCGGCCGTGGCACGGAGTGGCGGACGGTCCGCTGCCCGTCGTGCGCCGAGCCGTTCGACGTGTCGATCGACCACGCCGCGCTGGTCCCCCAGCCGGTCGGGCCGGAGTGGCCGACTTCGCGGATCGCCACATCCACCGGTCAGGTCAGCGTCCGCCAGATCTGCGGCGCGGACGAGGAGGCGGTCGCTTTCCTGGAACCCGTCGCGGCCGCGGATGCGCTGCTCGGCCGTGTCGTGGACGCTCCCGTGGAGCAGCTCACGGCCGATGAGCGCGACGCCGCCGACCGGGCGGTGGAGGACCTCGGCCCGGACCCGATCCTGACCGTCACGGCCGCGTGCGTCGCGTGCGGCGCGCCCACGCAGATCGACGTGGACCCGTACCTCCGGGTCGGCGCCGGCGATTCGGCCCTCCTGCGCGAGGTGCACCAGCTTGCCCGGGCGTACCACTGGTCCGAGGCGGACATCCTGGAGCTTCCGACGGGCCGCCGCCGGGCCTACCTGGCGCTCGTCGACGCGACCAGGGGGATGGCGCTGTGAGCTTCCTCAGGTCGCTCGCCGCGGCCGCGACGCGGCAACCGGGAGGAGCAGGGACCGCGGGCGGAGTCGCGGCGGCAGGAATGGGGCCGCGCTCGAACGCGCCCTCGGCGGGCGTCGATGTTGCCGCCGGCTTCGAGGGAATGGACGCAGACGGGCTGAGCGACGCTAAATCCGGCGCTGCCGCGACGCCGGGCGGATCGGCGGCCGATCCAGGGATGGTTGGCCGGCAGGCGCGGTCGAGCCGTCACGCGCGACGACGCGGCGAGCATCGCGACACGGCTTCGGACGCCGACTCCGACGAGCGGCTGCGACGAGCGGGTGGGCTCGACGAGTCGCCCGGACGGCGCGGCTCCCGGGGAGGTCGCGGCGACGCAACCGCGGCGGACGGCGGCCCGGTGCGGCGGCAGCCGGCTCGCCGTTCCGCGTCGGAGAGCGACGCTGGAGCGGCCGACCGCGGAGCCGCGGAGCCCAGTCCCGGAGGCGCGGACGCGCGCGGTTCGGACCCTGACCGGCGGGACGAGATGGGTGGCCGCTCGGCGACAGGCTCGTTCGGCCCGGGCCGCCCCACGGCCACATCGGCGGGACGGCGACCAAGCGCCAGGGAGCCGGCTCCGGCGGCGGCGGGCGTCGACGTTCGACCGGCCGAATCGGATCGGCCAGCTCAGCCCTCCCGTGCCGCCGTCCGCGGCCCCGCAACGGCGGCGCCACCCGCCGGCCTCCCGGCCCCTCGCCTCCCCGATCCGCCGCTCATCGCCGCCGCGCGGCCCGACGCGGACCGTGCCTCGACCTCGACCGCCGGGGCCGCGCCGCACGAAGAGACCGCCCCCTCCGGGATGGCGCTCGACGCCGGGATGGACCGCCTCGGCCCGTCGACCGTCTCGTCGGCGTGGCCTCCGCCTCCCACGCTCTCGATCGGCTCCATCGACGTCGTGGTCATCCCTGCGGACGGCAACGGCAGCGGCAGTCATCGCGGTGCTCCGCCGGCCCCGACCTTCTCGGAGCTGGCCGCCCGCCACCACCTTCGGCGCTTCTGATGTCCGTGCTCCAGACGGCGCTCGGCCAGGCCGTCGAGTCGGTTCGAGGATTCCTCTCGGCAGAGCTCCAGGACCGCCAGCAGCCGTCGCGCGTGGACGTCGGCAATCTCGCGGAGAACGCGCCGTCGAGCTCGACCGAGGCCAGCCGGGTGAACCTGCTGGTGACGCGCATCGAATCCGACGGCAGCACGGCGGGCATCAGCTACCCGTGGGAGCCCTGGCTCGTGCGGCTCCACGTCCTGGTGACGGCGTTCACCACGAACGAGACGCCATCCGTCGGCCAGAACGACCTTCGCCTGCTCGGCGAGGTGGCCGCGATCTTCCATGAGCACCCGATCCTGGAGCTCGCCTTCCTCGAGGGCATCCCCGTCCGGCTCAATGTCACGCCGGAGAACATCTCGACCGAGACGCTCAACCAGCTCTGGGCCATCCAGGGCGAGGTCGGCTTCCGCACCAGTCTCGCGTACGACATCAGCTTGGTGCCGATCCGGACGGATGCCGTTCGAGCGGAGGCGCCGCTCGCCGGCGAGGTGCTCCTGGGCGTCAACGGTGACGAACGGAACGTCGGCGCCGAGTCCCGTATCACGGCGGGCATCGCCGACCTGGAGCTCGTCGACGGCGGCGAGCGCTACTTCCGGCGCATCGAACGCGGGGACCTGCCGGCGTTCTCGGCTGGAGTCTGGGTGACGTCGGACGAGCCGCTCGTCCGGCTCGTCTGGGAGCTCCTGGATACCCGGGCACGCTGGCAACGAGTCGCGCCGGCGGGTGGCCTGGTCTCCGTGGCGCCGCACGCCCGTTCCGAAACGCCCGATCCGGCCGCCGCGCTGCCGCTGGACCTGCCCCAGCCGAACGAGCTGCCGGCAGCCGGTGCATTTCAGCTCGTGCTCCGGGCCCTGGCCGACGGCGCCGACCTGACCGCTCGGGCGCTGCCCGGCCAGCCGGTGGTGATCTCGGTGTTCGAGCCATGAGCCCCACTGGTCACGGGACCGCCGCCGCCGCGGCCGCGCCGGCCGCACCGATCGAGGCGGGCCACGCCGCCCTGGTTGGCGCGCTGACCCCGGAGTGGGCGCGGCTGGAGCTGCTGGCCGCGTGCCTCCTGGCGAGCCGGAGGGGCGACGACCCGCCCCAGGCCGCACTCGACGACCTGGCCCGCAGGCAGCAGGAAGTGACCGCGCTCCGCGGCCGCGGCACCTGGGATCCGGTCACCGGACCCGGGCTGGACGCGGGCGACCTGGACGTGCTGGCCACGGCGCTCTGTCCGGCCGTCTCGCCACGAGCCGCCGCGCTGTTTGCGACGATCGTGCCCAACTCCGCGGACGGCACCGCCACGGTGGCGCTGGTCCAGGAGCTGTTCGCGCTCACGGCCGACGAGCTCGCCCCCCTTGTGGCGCGGCTCCGGCCGGGAAGCGCGCTGGCCGGCCGCTCGCTGATCTCCCCGCCGCCCGACTCCGATCCACGCCGGCCCGTCCGGCCCGCGCCGGGCGTCCTGGACGCGATACTCGGCAGCCCGGATTCGGTCGCCGCGCCTCCCGGCTCGATCCGCTCGCCCGGTGGCGTGACGTTCGACGACCTGATCGTGTCGCCGGGGATCGAGGCCCGATTGCGGGAGTTCGTGACGGTCGTCCGCAACCACCACCGCCTGGCGGAGTGGGGCGCGCGGCCCATCGGCGGTCCGCTGGCGCTGTTCGCCGGCCCCTCCGGCGTCGGCAAGTCGCTGGCTGCTCGGGCGGTCGCCGCGGAGCTCGGCTGGCCGCTGTTCCGGGTCGACCTGAGCCTGCTGGTCGACAAGTACATCGGCGAGACCGAGAAGAACTTCACGCTGCTCTTCGACGCCGCGCACGGCCGCCGGCTGGTGCTCCACTTCGAGGAGGCCGAGTCGCTCTTCGGCAAACGCGGCGAGATCCGGGAAGCGCGAGACCGCTACGCCAACCTGGAGGTGTCGCACCTCCTGTCGCGGATCGAGGTGCACGAGGGCCCCTGCATCCTGTCGACCAACCTCCGTCGCAACCTGGACACCGCGTTCCTGCGGCGCTTCCAGACCGTCGTGGAGTTCCAGCGTCCCGATCGCCGGACGCGCGAGAAGCTGTGGCGACGGCTCCTGCCGGGCACCGCGCACCTCGCCGGGGACGTGGACCAGGCCGAGCTGGCCGCGGTGGAGCTGACCGGCGGCGAGATCCACAACGCGGCCGTGACGGCCTGCCTGCTGGCAGCCGGTGACCCTCCGAAGGTGGACGCCGCGGTCATCGCGGTCGCCGTCTGGCGGGAGCTGGGCAAGGACGGGCGGCCGCTCCACCCGCGCGATCTCGGGCCGCTCGCCGCCCATCTGCCACGGGACGTGCGGCGCGCCGACACCGAGGCCGTCGCGATCCAGGACGCGCCAATGGAGGCTCGGGTCGCGTGACCCTCCGCATCGATTCACTGCGGGTCCGGTTGATCGGCGTCAACCCATCGCGGGCACCGGTGATCGCGCGGCTGCTGGCCGCCGAGCTGGCGGCGATCGCTCCCGGAGTCATCGCAGGCGAGGACCCGGCGGCACCGCGCCGCGTCGAGGACGTGGCCGCTCCCCCGCTGCCGGCGCACCCGTCGGACAGCGACGCGACCATCGCGAGCCGCCTCGCGCACGCGGCCGCGTCGCAGATCCGGACGACGCGCTGATGGCGATTCGCTGATGGCCACGCACGTCCGCGCCATGCTCATCGAGTATTCGCCGTCCATCCCGCCGCTCTCGCTGAGCTTCGAGTTCAACCCGCAGACGCTCAGCCGGACGCGCACCGTGACGCTGCCCAGCAGCGGGGCCGCGGGGCAGCGCGGCGGGTACGACTTCAAGACCCCGCTCGACACGCCGCGGGTGGCGCAGGGCGCATCGGTCCAGCCGGAGTCCTTCAACATCGAGGTGCTCTTCGACGGCAGCGACCGCGAGGGCCCCGCCGGCGCGCTCGGGGTCCAGCCGGAGCTCGACGTCCTGCGAACGATGCTGGAGCCGAAGGTGCAGGGGCCGCTCGGCCTGCGCACCCTGGCCAGCCTCGGGTCCGCTCCGGCATTCGGCTTCCAGCGCGACGAGACCATCAGCGTGGTGCTGTTCGTGTGGGGCAGCCACGTGCTGCCGGTCTTCCTGACCAGCGTCCGGGTCGAGGAGATGCAGCACCTCTCGAGCCTCGTCCCTCTGCGCGCAAAGGTCACGATCACGATGCAGGTGATCGAGGGCGCCAACCCCTTCTGGCTCGCCGAGCAGGTCCGCCAGCTGGCCGGCGCGGCCGCGTTCGCGCCGCTGGCCGCGGCATGGGGCGGCAACGGATGACCAAGATCCGGCGCTACGAGCCCATGCGCTACTTCGAGCCGCGCGCGGACGGGACCATCCCGTTCGGCGGCATCCTCCCCCGCGCGGTGCCGACGCCGGACGGCGTGATCGAGCACGTGATCCAGTCCGGCGACCGGCTCGACGCCCTCGCGCACCACTACTACGACGACAGCGCGCTCTGGTTCCACATCCTGGACGCCAATCCGCAGCTCGAGTGCGGGGCGGACGTGAGCCAGCCGCACCGTGTCGGCCACCGCATCGTGATCCCGGCGGCGCCGTTGCCGAAGGGTGCCCGGTGAGCCTCCTCGGGGCGCTCCTCGGCGCCACCAACCGCGAGCCGGCCGGCTGCGTCATCGAGGTGGGCACGCCGTACGAGGACCGCTCGATGGCGCCGCTCTATCCGGCGTTGCGTGAGGTGACCGTGGAGATCGCCCGCGGGAAGGCCGGCGAGGCCAAGATCACGCTCGCCACGCGCCGGGGTCAGGACGGCAACTGGGACGTGGAGGACAGCGGCGTCTTCGTGGACTGGAAGCCGGTCCGCATCCAGGCGGCCTTCGGCCTGACGACGCGCGAGGAGGTCATCCGCGGTGTCGTCCGCGAGATCAAGGTGCAGCATCCGCCCAACCTCGGCGACTCGACCGTCCAGGTCACCGTTCAGGACCTGTCGCTGGTCGCGGACCGCGAGCACCGCCGCCAGGTCTGGGGAACCAACTCCGCGAAGAGCAGCGACTCGCAGATCCTCCAGGAGGTCCTCGCCCGCAACCAGCTTCAGAGCGACTCCGCGTCCGGCCAGGGGCTGACCGGGATCATCGTCAACCAGGACGGCACCGACGCGGCTCTGCTCCGGGCGCGCGCCGAGGCCAACGGCTATGAGCTGCTCTACGAGGGCGACACGGTCTTCTTCGGGCCACTCGACGGGCGGCTGTCCTCTCCCTCGACCCAGGCCTCGATCCTGGTCGGCGCGGGCTCCTCCACGAACTGCAACTCGGTCGACCTGGAGGTCGATGGCCGCAAGCCCGACAGCGTCGTGATCGAGTTCGCGCGGGGCGCAGGCCAGTCGCCGGAGCGGATCACCAAGCAGCCGTCGCTGCCGCTGCTGGGCCTGGAGCCCGTCACCTCGGACGGCCCCGGCGACCACACGCTGGTGATGAGCGGCGAAGCGGGCGCCGATCGGGCCGCGCTCGACACCAAGGCCCAGGCCAAGGCCAACGAGCTCTCGATGAAGGTCAAGGCATCTGGCGAGCTCAACTCGACGGCCTACGGCCACGTCCTGAAGCCCGGCTATACCGTGCGGCTCGAAGGCGTCGGGCCGCGCTTCACCGGGTCGTACCTGGTGGACACGGTGAGCCACCGCTTCACGCCTGAGGGCTACACGCAGCGCTTCACGCTGCTCCGCAACGCGTACACCGATGCGGGCACGGGCTCCGCCCTGTCGGTGCTCGCCGGCGTCCTGGGGATCTGACGATGACCGATGCGCTCACCCAGGTCGCGCGCGAGGTCGAGGACCGGCGCTACGGCAAGTACCGCGGCACGGTCGTGGACAACGCCGATCCGGACGAGCTCGGCCGGCTCACGCTCAAGGTGCCGTCCACCCTCGGCGACCAGACCACGGACTGGGCGCCGCCGTGCCTGCCGTTCGGCGGCAGCGCCGGCGCGGGCCTGCTCTTGCTGCCGGAGGTCGGCGCCGATGTCTGGGTGGAGTTCGAGCAGGGCGACATCTCACATCCGATCTGGGTCGGGACGTACTGGAAGAACGCGCCTCAGAAGGGCGGCCCGGACCTGGCCAAGCCGACGGCCCGCACGCTGCGCTCCCCCGGCGGGCAGATCCTGCGCATGGACGACGAGGACGGCAAGACGGGGATCACGCTGCACCACAAGTCGGGCGCCGAGATCACGATCGAGGACGACGGAAAGCTCACGGTGACCGACGGCAAGGGCCAGATCGTGACGCTGGACGCGTCGAACAAGAAGGTCCTGGTCGAGGACGCCAACGGCAACAAGATGCAGCTCTCCTCGTCCGGTCTCACGCTCGACAACGGGCAGGGCGCGAAGGTGGAGCTCTCCGGGCCCTCGGTCACGATCAAGGGCACCTCGGTCACGCTCGACGCCCAGTCCGTGAGCCTGGGCACCGGGTCCGAGCCCGTGATCAAGGGCACGAGCTTCCTCAGCGCCTACATGGCGCACATGCACGCGACGGCCGCGCCGGGTCCGCCGAGCCCACCGATCCCGACGACCGAGTCGACGGCCATGTCCAGCTCCGTGAAGACGGGCTGACCGATGGCCGAGCCGCTGACGATCAATGATCTCGTGCCCCAGGTCCGCCGCGAGCGGCGCCTCACGGATATCGGCTACCTCGCGTTCCCCTTCCTCGTGGAGCCCTCCCGCACGGACGATTCCTCGCACCCCCAGGCGGCCGACCGGTCCACGCACGTCCGCCAGGAGATTGAGCAGGTGCTCTTCACGGCACCCGGCGAGCGCCCCCATCGCCCGGACTGGGGCATCGGCGTCGAGCAGCTGGTCTTCGAGCCGGGCGCCGATTCCCTGCGGGCGATGATCAACCAGCGGCTCACCTCCACGCTCGCCGAGGTGCTTCGCGGCGAGGTCGATCCCGCGAGCATCGGCGTCGACGTCTCCCTGCGGGACGAAGCCACCCTGGTGATCCGCGTGAGCTATGCGCTGGCCACGATCAACCGCCAGGTGGAGCACCTGTTCGAGAAGGCGGTCGGTCGTGGCTGAGCGGCCGTCCACGGCCGTCACATTCGATGTCTCGGGGTGCCCGGACTGTGGCGCGCGGGTCGCCCGGATGCCCGAGCCACTGCCGCCTCTGCCCGACGACATCGACCTGCGGGCCCGCGACTACGAGGGCCTCCGACGCGTGATGCTGGAGGACCTCGCCGCGCGACAGCCCGCTCGCACGGCGTGGAGCCCCGCGGACGAGGAGGTCGTCCTCGTGGAGGCCTTCGCCACCGTCCTGGACGAGCTATCCGACATGGCGGACCGGTCGCACGCCGAGATGTTCCTCTCGTCCGCCCGCCGCCCGGCGTCCGTCCGATGGCTCCTCGAGACGATCGGGGTGGATGCCGGCAGAGACGCCCTCGCCGCCGGAGACCTGGCCGTGTCCGAGGCCGATCTGGAGGCTCTCGACGAGGCGGAGGCGGAAGAGGTCCGCGCCGGATACCTCTACCTCCAGTGGATCCAGCGCCCGGACCAGATGGCCGCGGCACGGGAAGCCGGGCCGGGCCGGCTGCACGACCAGCAGCGCATGGTCACCGTGCCCGATCACTCGGCCCGGATCCAGGAGCACCCGCTGGTGGCGCGCGCATCGGCGAGGGCGGGCTGGCACGGCAGCTGGCCGCGCGTCCAGGTGGCGGTCGTGCTCGAGCCGCCGATCGACGGCCTCGACGCGACGCTGCCGGAGCTGCCGGACGGTCTTCGTGCGGCGGTCGACGAGGCGCACGAGGCCCTCGGCCTCCAGCCGATCCCCTGGTCCGCCCCGAGCCTGACCGCGCGGACGGTGCTGCGGCCCTACGTGGACCGGCTGCGCATGGCCGGGACGGAGGTGACCCTCGCGGACGTGATCCGGGTGCCGGTGCGGATCTCGCTCTCGGTTGAGCTGAGCCGCGACTACTGGAGAACCGAGGTCGAGCACGCGCTCCGGGCACGGCTGGGCAGCGGGCCCGGCGGCTTCTTCCGGCCCGGCTACCTCCAGATCGGCGAGGACCTGCACAGCAGCGACCTCCTGGAGGTGGCCGCCAGCGTCGAGGGCGTGGTTGGGGTCAGCGTCAACCGGTTCAAGCAGCGCGGCGACCGCTTCCCCGACCGCTCCGACGAGGGCGTCATCGTCATCGACGAGCTGGAGGTGCCCGTCCTCGGGCGAGACGACAGCGGCCTGTCGCTCTTCCTCCACGGCGGGATGGTCGGATGACGCAGGACCTCACGCGCTGGAACCGGGCGGGCCTCAGCCGCTTCACGTATGTGGACGCGAACGCGGTGACGCTGCTCGAGCGGCTGCGCGAGGAGGTTGTGGAGCGATTCGGCGCGGAGTGGGATCCCGCGCCGCCGAAGGCCGCAGACCTGATGGAGCGGTATGCCGCGGTTCCGCACGGCGACGCCGGCTGGGAGCTCCTGCGCGCGCTCGCGCGCGCCACGCACATCGTGTGTGCCCATGTCGATGCGTATGCGAACGAGGCGTTCCTCCGAACGGCGACGCAGTCCGAGTCGCTCCGGCGCCTGGTGGCGCTGCTCGATTACCACCCCGCGCCCGCCTCCTCGGCATCGACGACCCTCGCCTTCGACGCCAAGGCCGACGCCGCCGGGCCGACCACGGTCCCAGCCGGCACGGCCGTCCGCTACCAGCCGGCCGAAGGCGCCCCGGTCGTGTTCGAGACCCTGCTGTCGCTGGACGTGGTCCCGGGCCTGAACCGGCTCCGCGTCGTGGGAGCGGACGCAAACCCGCACCCGCTGACCAACCCCTTCACGCTCGAGACGGACGTCCCGGTCGTGACCGGCGACCCGCTCGTGCTGACCGACGGACAGAAGCGCTTCGTGGGCCGCATCTCCAGCGTGGCGCGCGATGCGTCGGACCTGCCCGTGGTGAGCATCACGCCGTTCCCGAAGGCGCACGGCTTCACGATCGGGCGGACGACGGCCTACACGGACCCGAAGGACCGCCTCTCGGTCGTGGGGCCGACCGACATGTCCGTCTCCAGCGACTCCGGCGGGTGGCTCCGCCTCGGCCGCGCTGTGACCGGCATCCGGAAGGGCGACGTGGTCTGGATCTCGGGCGGATCCACGCCGGACTTCCGCAAGGTCGAGGAGGTCGGCTCCTATGCCGTCCGCCTCGACAGCGCGGTCACCGGAGCGCCCTTGAGCGCCCTGGTCGGCGCCGCGCTCCCGGTGGAGGTGGACCCGGCGACGGGCGCGGGTCAGGTCAAGGCGACCGGAGACTGGCAGTGGCTCCGGGGTCGCTCCGTGGGGGTCGGCACGACCGTCTACCCCGGCAGCGGCGACCTGATCAACGCGCAGGCCGCGATGTTCTATTACGCGTACCAGGCCCTGGTGTTCGACGCCGAGTCCGCCATCCGGCCCGTCGTCGTCGATCCGGCCCAGCTGACCACCGCCACGGTGACGGCGGCGACCTTCGTGCCGAGCTCGACGGCCGGTCCGAACACGAACAAGACGACGTTCACGCTGAGCCCGGCGCCGCCGTTCACCGCCGAGTACCTGTTCGTCCAGCCGGAGGCGGCGGCCGCGTCCGGCATTCCCGTGGAAGCACCGCTGGTCCGCGAGGTCGGCATCCTCATCTCGACCCTCACCACGTCCGAGGTCGCGCGCACCGAGGTCGGCGACTGGTTCGTGCTCGGGGGCGAGTCCGGCGACCTGGTCGGCAAGGCGGTTGCGGTCAACGCCGGCCCAGGGCCGCAGGCCTCCGTCAGCGTCGACGGCTGGAGCGGAGAGCCCGCGCCCCTGGAACAGGCCTTCCACCCGGCCACGACACGGGGCTACGGGCACTTCAACGCCAGCTCCCGGATCGCAGCCTGGAACCGCAACGACCTGGACCTCGAAGGCGCCACGACCGTGCTGCTCGACGCCGTGCCGGCCGAGCTCGTCGCCGGTCGGCCCGTCGTCGTGGAGGATGCTCCACCGCCCGAGGACGTGAGCGCGGCCCGGGCAGCCGCCGCGGCTGCGGCCGCTCTTGCTGCTGCTGCCGCCGCCGCTGCGGCCGCGGTGGGTTCGCCGGTCGCGGCCGGCACCACGGACGTGGCCCCTCCGACGGCCATCTCGACCCGGGTGCTTGCGGTGTCCCGGACGGCCGGCGCCGCCATTCCGGGCAGCGCCGCGGTGACCTTCGCCGACCCGGTGCCGGTGGGTGCGACCGTTGGATCGCTGCTGGTCCGTGGCAACGCGGTTACGGCCGGCCACGGCCGAAGCATGCCCGCGGCCGTCGTCGGGAGCGGCTCGGCGGAGCGCGTGAACCAGCGCTTCAGCGTTCCGGCGACCGACGTGTCGACCGTTCCCGACCCGTCGTTCCCATCGGGCGTGCGCCTGGACGTGGAGCTCACGATCGAGGGCCGCCGCTGGCAGCAGGTGCCCACGCTGCGCGACGCGGAGCCGGACGCGTTCGCCTTCACGGCCCATCTCGGCGACGATGGGCGGCCGGAGCTGGTCACGGGGGACGGCGTCAACGGCCGCCGCGTGCCGACGGGACGCGACAACGTCATCTGCTCCTGGCGCGTGGGGTCCGGCGTCGAGGGGATCGTGCCTTCCGGGTCGCTCATCGACCTCGTCCGCCCGATCAACGGCATCGACGGCGTGGCGCAGCCACTGGCGTCGTCCGGCGGCGGGAGCGGCGACTCCGCCGACGCCATCCGCGAGAACGCGCCGCGCAGCGTCCTGGCGCTGGAACGCGCGGTGAGCCTGGACGACTTCGAGGCCCTCGCGGCCGGGCGGGCGGACGTCTGGCAGGCACGCGCGCGGCAGCTCCCCACCGCGCAGCGCGGCGCCTCCGTAGAGCTGGTCGTGGTGCCCGCCGGCGCGGGCCCGCTCTCCGCGGCCCAGAAGGACGCCATCCGGTCCACGCTGGAGGCGGCCGCGCTGCCCGGCACCTCGGTCTCCGTGCGCGGCCACCGCGCCGTGCCACTGGAGCTCTCGATCACGATCGCCGTGAAATACGCCGCCTACGACCCGGAGCGGGTGCGGCGGGACACGCTCGCGCGCGTCACGGACCGCTTCTCATCCGAGGCTCGGCGGCTGGGCCAGGCGATCACGCGCGAGGAGGTCGTCCTGGTCGCCGAGCAGATCGACGGCGTCGAGAACGCGACCTGCCACATCGGCCAGTCGACCGCGGACGCGGCGAGCGGGATCGGAGCGGTCGTTCGCGATTCGAGCCATGCCATCCGGCTGGTCCGGGCCGAGCCGGACGAGCTGATCAGCGTCCAGCCGTCGCGGCCGGCCGTGAGCGTGGTGCCGCAGGAGTACCGGCTGTGACCGAGCCGCGAACGCCGCACGGACGGCTCGGCCGGCAGTTGTGGGCGCTGCTGCCGGAGCACCACCGCGTGCGGGACGCGGAGACCGACGGCGACCTGGCGCGCTTCGTCGACGCGGCCGGGGCTGTCCTCGAGGAGGTCCGCGGAACGATCGACCAGCGCCTCGCCGAGGTGACGCCCGGCGCCCGGCGCCCGGTGCTGCGCGATCCGGCCGATCCGAGTGAGATCCAGCGGGTGCCGCAGGACTGGCTGCTGCCCTACTACGCGGACCTGCTGGCCGTCCGCCTGGTCTCCCCGGATCCGGACGGGCAGCGCGGCGAGCTGGAACGCGCGATCGCCTGGCGCAAGGGTTCCGGCACGCTGGCTGTCGCCGGCGAAGCGGCGACCACGGTCGCCGATACGGACGTGGTGGTCGCGGAGGGGCGGGCGCTCGTCGTGGTGACGCCGCGCGTCGACATGCCGGTCCTCCCCGGCGCCGCGTTCACCGACACGCCGACGCCGCTCGCCGACCTGCGGCGCCAGCCGCTTGCAGCGGCGAGAGATCCGAACCTGCCGACGGGGACGGTGGACGTGCGCGACGTGGCACGGGCGGTGCTCGCGGCACCATCGCACCCGCAGGCTCAGCGGCGGCCGAACCCGGACGGGCCCGACATCGTCTGGCGGCACCTCTCGCTGCGCGGCGTGCCGTGCTTCCCGGGCAGCCACGAGGACCCGCTGGTTCGCACGCCGGACGTGCGCAATCCGGGCCAGCGCCAGGGCCACCATCACCCCTCGCGGGTCGTCGCCTACCTCGCGCCGATGAGCGGCCACTTCCCGCCGCCGTCGCGCACCGCGCAGCTCGGTGCCGTCACGTTCGGCACGGATGAGCTGCACGAGCTGAGCGACACCGTCGTGGCCTCGCTCGAGGTGACCGCCGGCCAGCTCTGGTGCCGCAACGTGACGGTGACCGGAGCACTGTCGATCCGCGCGGCCGGCGTCCACCGCTTCGACGACGTCATCGTGCTCGGCGGCCCGGTCACGGCCGTTGACGGGGCCCGACTGGAGACGCTGCGGAGCGCGATGCCCGACGTGGTCCTCGGCAATACCGGGGCAGCGCGACGCGGAACGCGGATCCCCCTCGATCCCGAGCTGCCGGGCCCGATCGGGCCGTCGGACGTGCTGGTCGCGCGCGACTGCCTCTTCCGTGCGGTCGCCTCGGGCAAGGCCGCGATCGGGAAGAGCGGCCGGATCACGCTGGACGGCGTCACCGTCCTCGGCGCGACCCGGGCCGGCGTCGTGCGCGCCAGCGAGACGATCCTGGCCGGCTCCGCCGTCATCGGCCGCCCGGTCGGGAGCTGCCTCCGCTTCAGCCGGATTCCACCGAAGCAGGCGAAGCAGCTCTCGGTCCACGCCGTCACCACCGCCGCGCCCCTCTTCGAGCCGTGCCTCGACTGCTCCGCATGGGGCAACCTCGAGCCGGCCACCTGGGGCGAGCCCGGCTGCGGCGTCCTGGACATGGACTCCCCCGCCTCGGTCCTCCGCGGTGCAGAGGACGGCACCGAGCTCGGCGCCTACCACCACCTCAGGTTCGCGGCCCTGCCCCGCGCGGTCGTCGAGAAGCTCACGGGCCTCCTCCCGGTCGGGATCGAGGCGGCCGTGGTGCTCGATCGCCGGCTGTGGGCCCAGCCGCCCACGGTCACCCAGCAGCCATGACCCGACAGCCACGAGGGAACCGTCGATGAAAGCCCAGATCTCGCGCCTGACCCACGAACCGGGAAACCGGTACGGCGTCGTGATGCTCCAGCAGGGCCGCATGGTCACCGACGCCGACTGGAACGAGTCCGTCCAGCGGGGCCGCGACCACACGGTCGAGAGCCTCGGGGACACGGTCCGCTCGGGCATCCCGCAGGAGGGAGGCGCCGTCCGCGTCGCGCCGGATGGCAGTGCCTCGCTCGCCTGGGGCATCGCGTACGTGGACGGCATCCGCGCGGTCGTGACGCCGCGCCAGCAGGGGCCCGCCGCGTTCCAGCTGGGCAACCAGGCCGACCTGCTCGTGGCGCAGGGCGCGGCCCTCGTCGAGGGCCAGACCGTCTACCTGGACGTCTGGGACCGCGTGGTGACGTCCGTGGAGGAGGCGCGCCTCGCCGACCCGGCCTGGCGCGGCGCCGACACGGCGTTCCGGACCCAGGTGATGGCGCAGGTCAAGCAGTCGCCGGCAGGCCGAAACCCCGCGGACCCGGACGTCAACCCGGCCGCCGGCAACGCGCGCCTGAAAGCGCAGCTCGGCGACACCATCGAGAGCGCCGATCCCTGCGACCCGTGCGCGGAGGACATCGCCGTCCCGGCCGCCATCGGCAACTCCCTCTTCCGCCTGGAGGTCCACGCCGTCGACGACCCGGCGAACCCCCACGCCGTCACGCTGAAGTGGTCCTCCGAGAACGGCGCCGAGCAGAACCCCGCGGTCACACCGATGCCCGCCTGGTTCACCTCCGGGGATCACTGGTTCGAGTTCTTCAACCGGCAGACCGAGCAGCGCATGGGCGTCTTCCTGGCGCCTCCGGCCGCCTGGCAGCTGGCCTCGCTCGAGCTCGTCAACAACGCGACCCCGCTCCAGGCGCAGGCGGGCTCAGGCGCCTTCACCGGCGTCCGCCGCTGGGACGGCTGGTGCCGGCTCGAACGTCAGGGCAACGGGCCGTGGACGGTGGCGCGGGCCAACGAACGCAGTGTCGTCCTGGGCCAGGGCAACGATCGTGCTCGAGTCGTGAACGGCGAGCTCCAGCTATCCCTCACGGACCTCCAACTCGGCCTCAAGCTGTCCGGTCCGGGCGACGTGCCGCTGAAGGCTCTGCGTGGCGACTACTGGCTCGTGGAGATCCGCGGCGGGCTCGAGGCACCTGCTGCGGGCGCGGCAGATCCGCGCTGCGTGGTGCTCTCGGCCACGCCGTCGGGCATCCGCCACCACTACCTGGTCCTGGGCACCTGGCAGGGTGGGCAGCTCGTCGTTGGCGACGACCCGCGGGGCCGTGCGCTGTCCTTCCCGCCGCTGACGAACCTCAACGCGGGGCACGTCTCCTATGACCCGACGTGCGAGACCGGCCTCTACCCGAAGGGCACGGCGACCGTGCAGAGCGCGCTGGATGCGATCTGCAACCTCGACGCCGGGCAGGTGCGCTACGAGACCACTTGCCAGACGCTGGAGAAGGCCGGCACCGTCGGCAACGCGCTCGACATCCTGTGCGCGTCGCTGGGAACGCGCGTGGACGATTGCGCGCCGAGGCTGGCTCTCTTCGGCCGCGGCGTGCTGTGCGGCCTGCGGCCGAGCGCGGCGCTTCGCAAGGACGCGCGCGGCTCGGTCGTGGATGCCGTCCTGGACATCGTCCGGGCCCAACCGGAGCGGCCGGTCCTCGAGGACGCTGAATTCGCGGATCGCGTCCGGCTGGGGGTCGAGCCGGAGCCGCCACGGCCGTCCGACACGCGGATGTCGCTCATCAGTGCGCTCAAGGGGGCGGGCGACCGCCTCGGCGATCCGGAGGTTCGCAAGGAGATCTACAAGATCCAGCCGGAGCTGGCGGAGGACGCGCTGGACGCGCGGCTCCAGGCCGTGGTCGACGGCCTTACCCTGGCCGCGCCGGGCCGCCGCGAGAAGGTGGCCGTGACCTTCACCGCCTCGCCGGGCACGGTGGTGGACGGCAAGGGCTGCTACCACGACGTCGGCGAGCTGCGGCTGACCGAGATGGTCGCCTCGTGGCGGGTCGAGCTCGGCATCCGCGAGACGGACTACGCGAAGCTGGCCACGAACGTCCGGGCCCTGGCGGATGCGCCGGCGGTCGCCCACCTCTCCACGGCGACCGTCGAGAAGGACGTGAGCTCGCGGGCCGAAGCGATCGTCGCGGCGGTTGCCGGCTCCTCGGCCTCGAGCGAGATCGACCTGCGCAACGCGGTCGCCGAGGTCGGCCCGTGGCGCAGCACCGTCGCCCGCGATCGGGTGGCAGACCTGGTCGTCGAGCAGGCCTCATCGCAGCGTCGCCCGGTGGCCGCCTTCGGGTGGCTCTTCATCGTCTTCGACGATGCCGGTGGCCGGCTCGAGTTCCGCGACAGGCCGCCCGGAACGTGGATCTATCCGCCCGCATTCCTGCGGCCGGTGGACCCGCAGATCACCGCGAGTCCGCGTGACCTCCACGACTACGTCCGCACGATGCTGGACGCGGTCGCCCTGGAGGTGCCGCAGACGGGGGACGTCCGGCCGCGGCCCGAAGAGGTGGTCGCGATGGCCACGGACGATCGGGGCCTCGTCACGCTCGGCAGCGTGCGTGCGGCGCTCTCGAACGCCTTCGTGAGCACCGACCCGCAGATGCCGGTCTCGCGCAGTGACGTGACGGCATCCGTCGACCGCCTGCTCACCGCGAGCATGCCCGCATCCGTCTCGAGGGCGCCCCTGATGACGACCTTCGCCGCACCCCTCTCCTTCACCTCGAATGCCGCGACGGCCTCGGCTGCGATCCTGGCCGCCCCCTTTTCCGCCCCCACCTCGCCGGCCGCGTCCGCGAGCCTGATGAAGGCGGCCCCGGCGGCCAGTGCGGCCGCGATGCCCTTTGGGCCAAGCCTGAACGTGAAGCCCGTCGGTGCCGCCGAGCCGCACGGCATCGAGCCCGCGCTCGAGGTTTCGGCGACGCTGAAGCCGGCCACCGGGCTCGGGGCAGGATCGGTCATCGGCTCGGACGTCGGCGTCAAGCCGGGCCTGCCGCCGGGCGTCGTGCTCGGGCCTCCTCAGGTCATCCCCGAGATCACGCTTCCGGAGTTCCCCCCGATCTTCCAGCCGCATCCCGGCGAGGTGGTCATCGGCGAGCCGCAGGACGCGAACCTCGACGACCAGATGAACGCCGCCTGGGCGCCCTTCGAGGACGTCGGCTGCCCGCAGCCCAACGACGGGTCCGTCTGCCTCGGCAGGGTGGGCGTCTTCGGAGACACCGTGATCGTCGTCCCCGACGACCGGGAGCAGCTCGTGGAGACGCCGGCCAACCGAAATGCCGTCTACTGGGCAACGCACCGCAACGCGGCGTTCGACGCGATCTGGCAGCAGGTCACGAGGAACGCCTGATCGGCACCCACGCCGAGCCGACGCGCCTCGCGCGCACCCACGCCGCCCCGTCCGCGGCGCCTGCGCCGGTCGTCTCCGTCCGGCACCCGTCATCCCACGGCGTTCGGTCGGCGCTGGCAACGGTCGGTGCCCAGGCGTCGGTGGCGGTCGGGCCGATCGGCGACCGCTACGAACGCGAGGCCGATTCCGTGTCGCAGCGGATCGCCTCGGGGGGCGGCCAGCCGGTCTCGGCGGCCGCTCCGTCGGTCCAGCGCGCGACGGCGACCCCGGCCTCGGTCCACGAGCAGGAGAAGGAAGAGGAGAAGGAAAAGCGCGAGAAGACCATCCAGCGCTCGCCGGCGTCCGACGGGGCGCAGGTGCAGCTCGCTCCGATCCAGGTCAGCCGGCTGCCGGACGGCGGGTGGACCCAACGGGAGCCGGAGGTGCCGCGCATCGGGGACAGCGAGATCGCGGGCGCCGAGCCGCCCGAGGGCACCGTTGCGGTGCCCGGGCCGCCGGTCCCGTCCGCCGAGGTCCCACCGACCGAGACGCCGGGACCCGGCGGGCTGGAGGGAGCGATTGCCGGGGGCGTGCAGATGCCCGCCACGCCGGAGCCGGGCATCTCCGAGGACGACCTCTTCGCCGTCGCCGACCACTTCGAGCCGGTCCAGATCAGCCCCGGAGGCGCCATCAGCGAGCCCGCGGGTGCGGGCGCGGCGGCGGGCGGGGGCGGCGAGGCACCGGCTGGGTCGGGCGCGACGGGAGGGGCGGACGGGGCGACGGCCGGTGGTGCGGCAGCAGCCGGTGGCGGGCCTGCCGCCCCGGCCGGCGGTGGTGACGTCGCACAGCGGCTTCCGCTCGCCTCGGGCGCTCCGGCCGCCGCAGCTCGGCCCGCGGCCGGACCCACGGCGGCCACCGCATCGACCGGCGCAGCGCCGGTGACGGCTCCTCCGGCGGCTGTTCCGTCGTCCGGGCGCGGCGCCGCAGGCGCGGCTCCGTCCCTTGGTCCGACGTCTGTCGCCGTGCCGGCTCGTGGCTTCGGCCCGTCCGCGGCCGAGCTGGAGTCGCTGCGGCGGCCGTCGGGCGGCGAGCTGCTGCCTGCCCCGGTCCGCGATCGGGTCGGCGCCGCGCTCGGCGTGGACCTGGCGCACGTCCGCGTCCACCGGTCGTCGGATCACGCGGAGCAGGCGGCACGCCTGGGGGCGCGCGCATTCACGCTGGGTGCGCACGTCTGGCTGGGGAAGGGCGAACGCCCCGACGACGTGACGCTGATGGCGCACGAGCTCACTCACGTCGTGCAGCAGGGCCACGCCATCCCGCAGGCTCGAGGCCCGCCGACGGTCCGAGGACCACCGACAACGACGGGCACCGACCGGGTTGAGCCGGTGTCGGCGCCCATCAGGACGGCCGAGCTCCACCGAGAGCCGCCCACCGCGGCGGCTGGGATCGATGCGCACCGAGATCGGCACGTGGCCGCGGATGAGCACGCACCCACGGCGGCTCCGTTCGCGCATGTGGTCGTGCCCGGGCACGAGGTTCCGGCGCTCCCGGGCGAGGCGGCGCCGGCCCGTGACGCTGCGACCGACGAGTCCCGGCACGCAGCGCCCACCCGGGGCCCGCCTCCCCTGGACCATGAGCCCGCCACCACCACGCCGGCCCCGGTCTCCGCGGCCCCGGCACCGGAACCCGCGCAGGGACCGGTCTCCGCAGCTCCGGCCCCCGAGCAGGTCCAGCGCGGCATCCGCGACCTGATTCCGGACAGCATCCTCAACGCCGTCGCGCGGATCGCCGACCGGGTCCCCGGCTACCGCCTGCTCGCGTTCGCCATCGGCGAGAACCCCGTCACCGGCGTGGCCGTGCCACGGACCGGGGAGTCGTTGCTCAACGCGCTGGAGCCCTTGCTTCCGGATCGCGTCATCACGGCACTTCGCGAGTCCGGCTCCGCGGACAAGGCAGTGGCCTGGTTCACGACCGCCATCGCCACCCTCAACCTGACGCTCGGGGAGATCGTCCGGCTGCTCGGCGAGGCCTGGGACCGCGTCCACCTGCTGGACAGCCTCGAGTCGAACATCCAGGTGGTCGTCGACGTCTTCGGCCCGCTGCTGATGCGGATCCGGAACTTCATCGTCGGGGCGGCGCGCACGATCTTCAACCTGATCTTCGAGGCGGCCCTGGCCGCAGCGGGGAGCGCGGGACAGTCGGTCATCGCGTTCTTCCGGCGGGTGGAGAGCGTGCTCGGCCTGATCGTGGCCCATCCCGGGCGCTTCGTCTCGAACATGCTCTCCGCCGTCGGTGGCGGCCTGAAGCGGTTCGTGTCCAACATCGGGACGCACCTGCGCAACGGGTTCGTCGCCTGGCTGACGGGCCCCCTTACCGAGTCGGGCATCACCTTCCCCGACAAGTGGGACCTGCGCGGCATCATCGGGCTCGCGCTCCAGCTCCTCGGGCTGACGTGGGCGAACATCCGTCGGAAGCTCGTCAAGCAGCTCGACCCCAACGGCGACCGCAAGGTCACGCTGATTGAGAAGGGCGTGGCGCTGGTCAAGGCCGTGATCGAGGGCGGCATGGGCGCCATCCTCCCGTTCGTTCTCGACCAGCTCTCGACGCTGCTCGAGTCGATCACCAGCGGGATCGTCGACTTCGTGATCAAGAAGATCGCGATCGAGGCGCTCGGCTACCTGTCGGGGCTGCTGTCGGGCGGCCTCGGCACGCTCCTCCAGATCGCCAAGAAGATCTACGACTTCGTGATCTGGGCGCTGGACGTCTTCCAGCGAGTGCAGGCCGTCATCACGACGGTCCTCGACGCGATGGAGCGGATCGCGCTGGGCAACCTGGAGCCGGCCGCGCAGGCCATCGAGGCGACGCTGGCCCGGTTCGTGCCGATCCTGATCGGCATGCTCGCGGGCCTCCTGGGGCTCGGCGACCTGCCCAAGCACATCCGCAACCTGGTTCAGCGGCTCTCGCGGCCGGTCGACCGCATGCTGGACCGGCTGGTCGGGTGGATCGTCGGCGGCGCAAAGCGGCTGCTGGCCAGCGCGCGGACCGCTGCGCAGAACGCGATCTCATGGTTCCGCCGCCGTTTCACGGTCGAGGGCGCGGAGCCGCACACGATCTCGTTCAGCGGACCGCCGCCGGGCACGACCGTGACCATCGAGTCCGTGCCGACCGAGATCACGCGGTGGCTCAGCGACAAGACTGCGAACCTCCCGGCCGGCAGCACGGCACAGACCGTCGCCGCCGACGTCCTGGCCAAGATCGATGACCTGAAGGCAGTCATCGCGGCCGCCACTGCCCAGGATGCGGCCGCCGGCGAGCGCATCGCGGAGCGGACGGAGGGCCTCGTCCGGGCACTGCAGGCCCTGCTCACCCACCTCGGCGCGCCGTCCGAGCTCCCCCTCACAAATGTTGCGTACGAGGGGGCGAAGAGCATCGCCGGATCGCAGGTCGCCGCGAAGATGACGGTCGCCCCGCTGACGGCGGCCGGGCCGATGGGCAGCGTGCCGAGCGAAACGCCGCTCTCGAGGCTCCTCGCTCGCCGGCGCACGGGAGACGGGAGCTTCTGGATCCAGGGTCACCTGCTGAACGAGAACCTGCACGGCCCGGGGATCCCCCAGAACCTGACGCCGATCTCCCGGTCCGCAAACGCGCGTCACCTGAATGACATCGAGCGGCTGATCAAGACCATCGTGTCGGAGCCCCTGGCGACCGCGAAGCAGCCACCGGTCCTCCGGTATGAGGTGGAGGCGACGTACGGGGCGAGCCGATCGCAGGTGGCCCCGCCCGGCACCGATCCCCAGGTGCTCGAGACCCTCGAGGCGGAGCGCCAGCTCGCCGACCGGTTCGTCTGCCACGCGTGGTACATGAGCCGGAACCCGCAGGGGGAATGGGTCGCGGATCCCACGCGACCCCTCCCGCTCGCGAACGGCGGCGTGATCGAGAACGATGTCCCGACGACCCCGTTCTCGCTCGGGGAGGCGGGGGCGCCGCGCGAGAAGTTCGCCGTCGGAGAGACGGCCGTCGGTGGGCCGGGACGCGATTCGCTGCGAACGGTCGCCGGGCTCCCGGACCTCGCCCGCACCGACGACCGGGTGGCCGACGCCGTGCTTCGCGCCGCCAGTGGCAAGCGATCGTGGGCCGCTCTGCAAGCGGACCTCGCCACGGCGTTGACCGCGCTCAGCGTGGCGCAGCCGGCCAGCGTCGCGGAGTCGATCCGCAACGCCATGGAGCGTGACCCGCACACCGTGCTGTACCGGGTGCCGGGTGCTCCGGCGGCGCCAGGAGCGGGGGGAGCGGCGCCCTGATCGCTCGTAACCCTTTGGACAGGTACGAAGGGCGAAGGTACGCCTACAACCGAATAGCGATCAGGCCCTCCCCCTGATCCGTCCTCCCTCCTCCACGGCGTGGCGGTTCGCAGCGATGCGGGCCGCCACGTTCGTGTTTGGGGCACGCGGCACGGCCGCGCGGCTCAGTGGGAGCCGAAGGCCTCGCGCAGCGCATCGTCGAGCTCGGGACCGTTGCCCGCGAAGCCCAGCGTCCAGATGCCCGTGCCGCGCAGGCCGCGGGCGTTCACCAGGTCGTACTTGAGGCCGAGGCTCTGGGCATCCTCGTAGTAGAGCTGGCGCCACGTCAGCGGGCAGGAGCCACAGGCGCGGCTCTGCCAGCGCGTCCACGGGCCCTGCTCGGTGGAGTCCCAGAGCCGGCCGTGGGCCGCCGCGGTCTGCGCGGCCGTGGAATAGATGACGCTCCCCGGGTAGCCGTAGGACCGGCTGCCCGGCCTCGTCTTCGAGTGGACCTGGCTGCTGGTCGTCGACCACACGTTGCCGTAGTAGGGCATGCCCAGGATCAGCTTGTTGGCCGTCGTGTGCTTCAGGTACTCCGTGACCGTGTCGGTCACGTCGTAGCTCTTGCGGTGGAGTGGCGACACGGCGCCGGCCCGGTTGGACCAGGAGCCGCTGTAGTGATAGGCCATGATGTAGATCGCGTCGGCCGCGCCGGGTGCCGTGAGGCCCTCGATGTCGTAGTTCGCGATGTAGCCCGTGGTCGCCACCGTGAGCTCGAGCCCCGCTCGCTCGCCGTCAAGCGCGGTCCGTACCCGGCGGACCAGGTCCGTGAAGTGATCCGTCTCGCTCGACGGGATCGGCTCGAAGTCGATGTTCACGCCGTCGACGCCCCGCCTCGTCACCTCGGCCGCGATCTGATGTGCCAGCCGGCTGCGCGCGGCCTGGTTGGAGAGGAGCTTCACCGACGTGTGGTAGCCCTCGCTGTTCCAGCTGAAGCGCGTCACCGTCAGCACGACCTTGGTCCCGGCATCATGCGCGCGGGCGATCACCTGGTCCATCTTCGGCCCGATCCAGGCCTTCCAGCCGGAGTCGAGCGCACCCCCGCGGACGCGTCGATGGAGGTTGCCACCGGACGTCGAGGAGATCCCGAAGAACGCGATGCTGGACAGGACGCCCATGTCCGACTGGTGCAGAACGTGGTCCATCTGGCTCGGCAGGAAGAAGCCCAGCACGACCTTCGAGAGACCCGCGGGTTGCGTCGGCGGCTCGGACGGGGGCGAGGACGGCTCGCTGCTGGGACTGGCGCCCGGGGTCGCCTCAGGCGTACCGGTGGAGGCGGGCGGCGTCGTCGGCCCGCTGGGCGGGGTTGGCTGCGCGGTGCCGTCGGTTGACGGGGCGGCCGTTGCGGGGAAGCGGGAGCTCCCGACGGCCGTAGCGATCGGGCCGGCGGGGAGCGTCGCACGATCGGTGGCCGTGCCGCTGATGCCTGGGCCCGCGGAGCTGGAGCATGCCGAGACGGCCATCGCGAGCGCGAGCCACGCGGCTCCAAGCCGCCTGATCGATGTCTGTCCGGATGCCTTCAACGCGCTCCGTCCCTCCCCCTCACCGGTGCCCGGACCGGACCCTAGCACGACCCGCCGGATCGCCGCCTCCGTTGACGCCCGACTCGGCGCTCGCCAGACTGGCTTCGAGGGCCAGCTGCCAGGCTTCCTGGGCCCGCCGAACGGAGGGATCCGATGCGCACACCCGCCCGACTTCGCGTCCCGGCAGCCGCGCTGGCGGCCTCGGTCCTCCTGGCGATCCTCGGCGCCGCACCGATGGCGGCCGGGACGGCCAGCTCGACGTGGTACGTGGACGACGACGGCACCGTCGGTGCGACCAGCTGCGACGGGAGCACCTCCGTCGGGACGATCCAGGACGTCATCGATGCATCCGGCGTGGACGACACGATCCGCGTCTGCCCCGGCACGTATCCCCAGTGGCTCCACGTGGGCAACGCCCACGATGGCCTGACGCTCGAGGCGGTGTCGCGCTGGACGGCGACGATCGCCCCGGAACAGGGTGTCGCACCCACAGACGCCTATCTGCTGCACGTTGACGGCGCCAACCACGTGCGCGTCACGGGCCTTCGTTTCGTGGCACCCACGGCCGCCGAATGCAACCAGGTGACCGCGCTCATCTACGTCCAGGACGCGGACGGATCGGTGATCCGCGGCAACCGGTTCGCGCCCATGGGCCCGACGAGCCTGGGTCCCTGCGGCTACTCGGAGGGAATCAACCTCGACAACGTCACGGGCGCCTTCGTCAGCTGGAACCTGGTCCGCGACTTCAAGTCGTTCGGGATCGCCCAGGTCGGCTCATCCGGCGTGATCAAGCACAACTCCGTGCGCTATTTCCACCCGGCCTACGACTACATGGAGACGACTGCTCAGGGGATCTACTCGAGCTCGGCGTCGGGTGCGCTGCGGATCTCCGGCAACGTCGTCCGAGGCGCGCCCGGCGCCGGCTCGGACGCGGTCGCGATCAGCACCGCGATCAGCGTCGGATTTGGGGGCACCTTTCCACTCGTCATCCGCGACAACGTCACCAGGTACACGACAACGTCGATCGCATTCGGCTTCATGTCCCGCATGCGGGTGAAGCACAACGACGGTGTCGGGATCGGGATCGACTCCGGGATCAGTGCGGCACTGGGCGGCAACCTCTCGATCTACGGGAACCACATGACCGGGTTCGCGAGAGGCGTCCGAGCCACCGACACCACGGGCGACATCCACTTCCGAATGAACGACTTCCGGGGCAACATCAATCGAGACTGTGTCGACCAGTCCGAGGGCGATGGCACCGCGGGCACGGCCAACGTGTGGGTGCACAACCTCGGCGACGAGTCGTCCCCGCACGGGATCTGCTCGCCGGGCGCCTAGGACCCTCTCGCCTGCCTCGCGTCGAGCGAGGCGTCGCGGTCGGGGCTGGCTATCAGCGCCTCGTGCGGAGCGCCGCGATCGTGAGGTCGCGCAGTCGCACGCCGCTGAGCGCGTCCCGGTCGACGCAACCCGTGATCCCCGAGACCTGGCCGCACTTGGTCCACTGCCAGATCGTCCAGCCGTGGCCGTTCCAGCGGCTCGCGGGGACCTCCGGCCGGCGGGTTCCGTAGTGCGCAACCCAGAGGACGCGGTATCCGGCGCGGACGATGGCGCGCGAGTCGGCCATGTTGCCCTTCCAGAACCCCGGGCTGGTGTAGACCATCGGCTTGACGTGGAGCCGGCGCTCGACGCGGTGCAGGAACGCCAGCACCCAGTGCTCGAGCCGTGCCGAGCTGAGCCCGCCGCTCCGCTCGAGGTCGAGCGCGGGGACCAGGTCCTGTGGCTTGAGGCGCGCGTGACGGACGAAGAAGTCGGCCTGGCGTCGCGCGCTGCGCAGGCTCCGGCCGGGGCGGGCGAAGTGGTACGCCGTGAAGCGGATCCCCGCCGCGCGAGCCTGCCGTGCGTTCCGCGCGTAGGTCTCATCGACGAAGTTGGTGCCCTCGGTCGCCTTGGCAATCGCGAAGTCGATGCCCGAGCGCGCCACGCGGGGCCAGTCGATCCTCGGCTGCCAGTGCGAGACGTCGATCCCGCTCTTGACCCCGGGCGCCTTGGCGGCTGCCGGCACGACGGAGTCCGTCGAGGCCGCATCGGCCGGCGACGCCCCGATGCCCCACGCCGCGGCGACCGCGAGGACGACCGGGATGAGCAGGCGGCGCGCGGACGGCGCGAAGCCGCGTCGGTCCGAGGCCGGTGCGGTGGTCGCAGGTGCGGCGGTGATGAGTGCGGCGGTGGCAGACACGGACGAAATCCCCCTTGATCGAGCAGCTTCTGGGGAAGCCGTCACCATGCTGCCGTCCGGGGTACCGCCTGTCGCTCGCTCCTATTGACCGTGCGGATCGGGACCATGGTCTGACCTGGGGTGCGGTCTGGTGCGGTCCGGTGCGGCTGGCCGGAATCACCGGCGTTGCAAACGGTCCGATTCGCTGCGCCGGGCCGTCGGACGGTCTCGGCCTATGCTGTCGGCGTGTCACTGTTCCGGCTCGAGAAGCCCATCACCCTGACCGCGCCGACGGTGGTCGCCGCGCTCGACAGCTGGGTCGATGCCGGGTCCGCCGCGACGGTCGCCGCCGCGCATCTCGCACAGGGCGGGGACGTCGTGGCCACGTTCGACGGCGACGCGATCTTCGACTACCGCGCCCGTCGGCCCACGCTGGAGATCGTGGACGGGCGTCCGAGCAAGCTCACCTGGCCCGAGCTGACCCTCCGACGCTCGATGATCGGCGACCGCGAGGTTCTCGTGCTGGTGGGGCCGGAGCCGGACTACCGATGGCGAAGCCTGGCTGACGAGCTCGCCGAGTTCAGCAAGACCCTCGGCGTTGTCGAATGGATCAGCCTCGGTTCCATCCCGGCCGCCGTGCCGCACACGCGAGGCGTGCCCATCCTGGGCACCGAATCGCGGCCGGGGCTGCTGCGCGGAGAGGTGCAGCCGGGGCCGTCGGGCCTGCTGCGCGTCCCTGCGGCGGCGATCTCCGTGCTGGACCTGGCCGTCGCGGGGGCCGGCATCCCGACGCTCGGATACTTCGCCCAGGTGCCGCACTACGTCAGCGGTGCCTATCCCGCGGCATCGATCGAGCTGCTGCGCGCCGTGGGGCGGCATCTGGGCGTTGAGCCGTCGTTCGGCGAGCTCACCGACGAGGCCGATCAGCTGCGCCGGCGCCTGGACGCAGCCGCCACCGCGGATGCGGACACGCATGCCTACATCGAACGGATGGAGGCCATGGTCGACGAATCGCGCCTGCCGGCCGGCGACGAGCTCATCGGCGAGATCGAGCGATTCCTCCGCGACCGCGGCGGCAACGGCGGAGGCAGCGGCCGCCCGAACTGAAACCGTGGCCGGCGGCGGCGAGGGTGCTGCCGGTTCGTGGCGGGGGTCGTGGCCGGGGGTCGTGGCCGGGAGTCGTGGCGGGCGTCGTGGCCGGCTGATACGGAGCGGTCGCTCCCACCAGATCGCGCACGTTTGGCACGGCAGACCGTGACCCTTCCATCAGATCGAGCGGTTGTGGCACGCGGCGATCCGGTCTTTCCCTCAGCTCACTCGTAAACCGATGCAATTGAGGGATGGCGGCCGACACGAGCCCGCGCACGCATTCTAAATCCGCTCGATGTGGTGGAAACGGCCGCCGAATCGCTCGGCTACGCCTCCGGAGCGACGAGGCGCCAGACGGCGAGCCAGCGGGTGCCCGTGCGGCCGAACACGACGAGATCGTGGCCGCGTTCCATGCGTCGCGTTCCGTTCATCTCGTAGTCGATCTCGAACGCGTAGGTCGCCACGGCGGTCCGGCCGCGCACGTCGATGACGAGATCGCGCTCCTCGTACGCACGGAGCGTGGCCGAGGCCACGAACTCCCGGTAGCTTTCGATCGCCGCGTCACGTCCCTGGGTGCGTTCGGCGAAGCCCGGTTGAACGAAGACCACATCGGGATCGAGCGCGTCGCGCATGTCTTCCGGCCGCCCGAACGCCCAGGCGTCGTTGATCCGGCGGAGCACGGCCGCGACCTGGTCGCGTTCGTCCCCGGTCCGCGTCCATTCGGCGGGGCGATAGTCGACCGCGGGCGGCTCGGGCTCGGGTTCGGGCTCTGGCTCGGGTTCGGGCTCTGGCTCAGGGTCGGGCTCGGGCTCGGGCTCGGGCTTTAGTTTCGGCTGGAGTTCCCGGTCGGGCTCGAGCTCGGGCTCTGGCTCTGGCTCGGGCGGTCGGGCTCGGGCTCGAGCTCGGGGTCCCGGTCGGGGCTCCGGCTCGGCTTCGGGCGCGGCCTCGGGCCCGCGTTTCGGGTCTGGCTCGGGCTCGTAGTTCGGTCGCGTCTTCGGCTGCGCCTTCGACGACCGCGACGACCTGCTGCGCTCCCGATCGCTCGCGACGAGCGAGCGGACCTTCGCGCCGGGCGAGGCACCCGCCGGATGCTCGCGCTGGGTGGCGAGCGCGGCCTTGGCCTCCGCGATCGTGTCGAAGGGCCCGAGGACGAGCTCCAGGCCAAGCTCGTTGGTCTGTTCGGTGTCCGTGACATACCACTTGCCGCCGTGGTCCTGGCGCACGAGAAAGCGCTCGTCGCCGCTGCGGTACGCGCCCGCCACCTCGCGCCTGAGCTTGTTCGGGTCGGGCGGCGCCTTCGGCTTCCGTGGCATGCCGCGAGTCTGGTTGCCCGGCCACCGATTCGGCAAGCCGTGCCCGCTTCGCCGTGTCGCCGCTACGCGCGGACGTTCCCCCGGCCCGTCGGCGCTACAAGCGGGGCGTCAGCCGCGGCCCCTTCGGCAGTCTCCGCGACGCGCGGCGACCACCGGCGCACCGCGCTATGGCAGCGGCATGCCTCCGGCCACCACGTAGACCGTGCCGGTGATGTAGCTCGCCTCCGGCGAGGCAAGAAGCACGTAGACGGGCGCAAGCTCGACGGGCTGGCCCGGCCGCTCGAGCACCGTCTCGGCGCCGAACTTCTCGACGCCCTCTGCCGGCGTGGTCGCCGGGATGAGCGGGGTCCAGATGGGGCCCGGGGCAACCGCGTTCACGCGAATGCCCTGCTTGCCGAGCATCTGGGCCAGCGCCTTCGAGAACGACACGATCGCGCCCTTGGTCGTGGCGTAGGCGAGCAGGTTGGCCGAAGGGCTGTAGGCCTGGACGGACGCGGTGTTGATGATCGAGGCCCCCGGCTGCATGTGTGGCGCGGCCGCCCGGCACAGGTAGAACATCGCGTCGACGTTCGTCTCGAACGTCCGCCGCCACTCCTCGTCGTCGATCTCCTCGATGGATTCGAAGCGCTGCTGCCACGCCGCGTTGTTGACGAGGATGTCCAGACGCCCGAGCTCGTCGACGGTCCGCTGCACCAGGCGCCGGCAGTGGCCCTCGTCACGGATGTCCCCCGGCGCGTCGATGGCGCGGCGACCGGCTTCCTCCACGGCCCGGATGGTCTCTGCAGCGTCCTGCTCCGACTCCAGGTACGAGACGACCACGTCCGCGCCTTCACGCGCGTAGGCAAGTGCGACCGCGCGGCCGATGCCGCTGTCGGCGCCGGTGACGAGGGCGACGAGTCCGGTCAGCTTGCCGGACCCGACATAGGTCTCCTCGCCGTAGTCGGGCCGCGGCCGCATCTGCTTCTCGGAGCCCGTGGGCTCTTGCTCCTGCGGAGGCGGAGGCCCTGCGAACCGCGTCCGGGGATCCTCGAGCTGCACGGTCCGCGGCTGGCTGGTCTGGACGTTCATGGTCTGGATCTCCGGGATGATCTCGGCGTTCGATGGTCATCCCCGATGGTCGGCGCGCGGCCCGGTCAGTGAGTACCGACGCCTCGCGCATCGCGTTGCAGGCCGCTTGCAGAGGCGAGCGTGCGCCGGGCGACCGCCGCGAGCGCCGCGATGAAGCGCGAATCGACGTTGAGCGACTGGGTCCGCGTGAAACGGAGGCCGTGCGCCTCGGCCTGCTCGCGCGCACCGACGTCGACGTCGTAGAGGACCTCCAGGTGGTCCGAGAGGAACTGGACGGGCGCCACCAGGACCGACCGGTGGCCTTCCGCCGCGAGCTGCGGCATCAGGTCTGCGAAGTCCGGCTTCATCCACTCGCCGGGCTCGTGGCCGGCGCTCTGCCAGCAGAACGTCCATCGCTCAGGGCTGAGACCCGCGCGGGCCGCGACGGCCGACGCGGTCTGCCGCAACTGGGCGAGGTATGCCGGCTCCTGGTCGGCGACCCGCTTCGGCAGGCTGTGCGCGGTCAGCAGGACGGGCACGGTTGCTGCCTCGCCGGCGGGAAGTCGAGCGATCGCCTCGGTGATCCGTGTCGCGAGCGCATCGACGAAATCCGGCTCGAAATCCCACGCGCCCGCCAGCGCCACTTCCGGCGCGTCGCGGCCGATCTCCTCGCGGGCCGCCTCGACCGCACGCGCGTATCCGCCCATGAGGAGCGGCGAGTACTGCGGGGAGAGGATGATCGCCGCCACGCGCGTTGCGCCCTCCGCCGCGAGCGAGCGCAGGCCGTCCGCCACGGTCGGCGCGGAGAAGCGCATCCCGGACCGCACGGCGGCCTCACCGCCGAGCGCCACCTCGAGAGCCGCCGCCTGCGCGTTCGTGATCTCGACGAGCGGCGATCCGCCGATCACGCGGTAGCGCCGGACGAACTCCGCCACGACATCCGGGCCGGGGTCGCGGCCGCCTCGCACCGCCGTGACGTAGCGCGGCACGTCGTCCAGCGAGGTCGGCGACCCGTAGGTCATGAGCAGGACGCCGACGTCAGGCACGTGCGGTGGCCTCGGCTCGCGGTGCCAGCGCAGCGCCGGCCATCCGCCGCGCGGAGACGTCGTGGACCAGCGAGGCCAGGTCCCGGAGCACGCCAGGATCGGCGTCCCGAGGAGCCGCGTGTCCGAGGTTGAAGACGTGGCCCGGAAGCCCCTCGGCGTCCCGCAGCACCGCCGTCGCCCCATCGGCGGTGCGCTCCCAGCCGGCCAGCGTCAGCGCAGGATCGAGATTGCCCTGGACGGCGCGCCCGCCTTCACCGCCGGCAGACCGCCACGCGTCGCCCAGTGCGATGCGCCAGTCGACCCCGAGGACGTGGCCGCCGGCGGCGGCCAGCGCGGGCAGCAGGTGCGAGCTGCCCGTGGCGAAGTGGATCACGGGCGTCCCCTCTGGAGCTGCCGCGATCACCCGGCGGCTGTACGGCGCCGCGAATGCCTCGTAGTCCGCCGCGGAAAGGGATCCGGCCCAGCTGTCGAAGACCTGGACGACGTCGGCCCCGGCATCCGCCTGGGCGCGCACGTAGGCGGCGCCGACGTCCGCGAGCCGTGACATCAAGAGGTGCCAGGCTCCCGGCTCGCGGTGCATGAACGCGCGCGCGACCGCCTGATCACGGCTGGGGCCACCCTCGATGAGGTACGCCGCGAGGGTGAACGGCGCACCGCAGATCCCGATGACGGCGGCGCGACCCGTGAGCCGCGCCCTGACCCTGCGGATGGCCTCGAGCACGAAGCCGAGGTCCGACTCCACGTCCACGCTCCGGAGGCCGTCAACGTCCGCGGCCGACCGGATCGGCCGCGCGATCACCGGCCCGGATGCGGCCAGCTCCAGATCCACGCCCATCGGCTCGAGCGGCAGCATGATGTCCGCGAAGAGCACCGCGCCGTCGACGCCGAGCGTCTCCGCGGCGTCGCAGGTCACCTCGGCGCACAGCTCGGGATCCCGGGCGATCTCCACCACCGAGTGGCGTTCCCGCAGCGCCCGGTAGCGCGGCAGCGAGCCGCCGGCCTGGCGCATGAACCAGACGGGCGTCGCGTCGACCGGCTCGCAGCGACACGCTGCCAGGAGGCGCTCGGCGCCGTTCACGACGGCACCGCGACCCGCACCGTGGCCTCGTGGACCAGGTCGACCAGCCGGCGCAGCGATTCCGGGTCGGTCTCCGGCAGCACGCCGTGGCCGAGGTTGAAGATGTGACCTGGCCTGCCGCCTGCGTCGGCCAGCACGGCCCGCGCCTCGCCGGCCGCCGCAGGCCACGGGGCGAGCAGCGCCACGGGATCCAGGTTGCCCTGGATCGCGCGCCCGGGTGCGGCGGCCCAGGCGTCCTGGAGGGTGATTCGCCAGTCGACGCCGATGACGTCGCCGCCGGCCTCGGCCATCGCGGGGATGAGGCCGGCCGTTCCCGTTCCGAAATGGATCACCGGCACGTCGAGGTCCCGGAGCGCGGCGAACAGGCGCCGCATGTGGGGCGCCACCGCGCGTTCGTAGACCCGTGGATGGAGCGTGCCCACCCACGAGTCGAAGAGCTGGAGAGCCTGGGCCCCGGCCGCCGCCTGGGCTCGCAGGTACGCGATCGTCATGTCGGTCAGCCGCGCCAGGAGCGCGTCCGCGGTCTCCGGCTCGGCGAGGATCATGGTCCGCAGCCGGGCCGCGCTGGCGGACGAGCGCCCCTCGACCAGATAGGTGGCCAGCGTGAACGGCGCGCCCGCGAACCCGATGAGCGGCACGTCCAGCTCGCCGCGGAGGAGCCGGATGGCGTCCAGCAGCGGACCGACGGATTCACCCGCATCGAAGGGCCGAAGCTCCGCGACATCAGATGCGCTGCGTACCGGGCGCTCGATGACCGGCCCCACGCCATCGACGAGCTCCACCCCGATGCCGATGCCCGGCAGCGGCGTGGTGATGTCCGCGAACAGGATCGCGGCGTCGACCCCCAGGCGGCGGACGGGCTGGAGCGTCACCTCCGCGCAGAGCGCGGCGTCTCCGACGATCTGCGCAAGCGTGGCGCGCTCGCGCACGCGCCGGTACTCCGGCAGCGAACGGCCGGCCTGCCGCATGAACCACACCGGGGTGGCGTCGACCGGCTCGCGACGGCAGGCGCGCAGGAACCGATCGTTCATTCGGGCGGGCGTTCCGATCCGGCGAGCAACGCCACGAGATCGTCGGCGCCGCGGAGGATGCCGACCAGGATCGGGGTGTCGTTCACCGTGGAGCGGCGGGACTCCGTTCCGCGCAGCTCCCGGACCAGGTCGCCGAAGCTCGCCAGGTCGTCCGTCTCGTAGGCCACGACGAAGTCCTGGTCGTCGAGCCCGAAGGAGTACGCCAGCGCCTGGCGCACGCTCGGGTATCGATGGCCGACCTTCATGTGCTCGTTCATGACCGTCTGCCGCGTCTCCCGGGGCAGCAGGTACCAGTCGGTCGACTTGGTGAACGGGTAGACGACCAGGTAGCGCGACCGCTCGCCCGCCGTGAGCCCGGACTCCTGGGCCGTTGGCTTGGCGATGTATTGCGACGGCATGGTCCGGCCGAGGAACGAGTGCCGGACGGTCAGCCAGCCGCCCAGGCTGCTCCGGAAGAGGCGCGCCGCCGCACGCTCCAGCGAGTCGATGTCCGGTGCGGTGCGCCAGAGGACGAGCTCGATCCCGGGCTCCAGTCCGACCGACGAGTACAGGGTGCTGGTGGCGCCGTCTTCGGGAGCCTGGCGCTCGGCCTCGCAGAACGCCTCGACGTCGCCGCGCCGGTGGTCGGCCGGGTAGCGCCGCCACGCGGGATCGATTCCGAGCGCGAGCGCCTGGATGAACATGCCGGGCCTCGACTGCGACTCGGGCTGGGCGGGGTGCTCGGGGGCCGGCTGGGCGGGCTGCTGGGGCTGAACGCTCATTCGCCGTCGGCCAGCCAGGTGGCGACGTCGGCGGCCGCGTACGTGACGATGATCCCGGCTCCGGCCCGCGCGATCCCGGTGAGCGTCTCCAGCGTCGCACGCCGGAGGTCGAGCCAGCCCCGCTCGGAGGCCGCGGCGAGCATCGCGTACTCGCCACTCACCTGGTACGCGGCGATTGGCAGGTCAAAGCGAGCGCGCGCCGCCGCGATCTGGTCGAGCTGCGGAAGCGCGGGCTTGACCAGCAGGATGTCGGCGCCCTCGTCCACGTCCAGTGCCAGCTCCCGAAGCGATTCCCGGGCGTTCGCGGGGTCCTTCTGGTACGAGCGCCGGTCCCCGAAGGCCGGGGCACTGCCGGCGGCCTCTCGGAAGGGCCCGTAGAACGCGGAAGCGGCCTTCGCCGCGTAGGCCATGATCGCCGTGTCCACGAACCCTGCGGCGTCGAGCGCGGAGCGGATCGCGGCCACCTGCCCGTCCATCATCGCGCTCGGCGCGACCACATCCGCGCCGGCCCGTGCCTGTGCCACGGCCGACGCCGCGAGCAGCCGCAGCGACCGGTCGTTGTCGATGCGCGCGCCTCCGCCCGCCGGCGCGCCTCCGTCCGCCAGCAGGCCGCAGTGGCCGTGATCGGTGTACTCGCAGAGGCACGTGTCCGCGATGAGGACCAGCGGCAGCCGCCGCTCGGCGATGGCACGCAGCGCCTGCTGGACGATGCCGTCGTCGATCCACGCCCCGGAGCCCTGGGCATCCTTCGATTCGGGCAGGCCGAAGAGAAGGATGCCGCCGACTCCAAGCCTTGCCAGCCGCTCGGCCTCGACCACGGCCTGGTCGACCGACAGCCGCGCGTGTCCGGGCATCGATTCGATGGGCTCGCGAACGCCGCGACCGGGCCGCACGAAGAGCGGACTGACGAGCATGCCGGGGTCGAGCCTCGTCTCGCGAACCAGGGCGCGGAGCGCGGGCGTGCGGCGCAGCCGCCTCGGCCGATCGGTCGGCAGCGGAATCTCCATCGGCCCAGCCCACGAGCCGGTGCTGCGAGCAGGCTCGGCGATCCCCGTCATGCGGTCATTGCTCCTCTGGCTGGTGCGAGCCGGCG